>DCSU01000049.1:31085-41537 GCA_002325785.1 Bacteroidales bacterium UBA1458
CAATTGCAGTTTACAGAATTATTGATTTTGTTAAATTGATTCGATCAGATTTGGAACGATAAATTTCGGTCTTTTTTCAGAGTTAACCAACTCTTTTTCAGCTTTTTTACGCAATCGTTACCGCAAACGTTTGAATTGGGATTGTGCATAATACAGGACCCACGAAAAAAGTCAATTTTTTATTATCTTTACGGATATGAGCCTTCCCCCAAATGGGCAAAGAAAATATTACAATAAAAGATATCGCGCGCGAGCTGGGTATATCACCCTCGACAGTCTCGAGAGCGCTCAAGGATCACCCGGACATCAGCAAGGCCACCCGTGATGCCGTCAGTGAACTTGCCGAGCGGTGGAACTACAGGCCTAATCCCATAGCACTCAGCCTAAAAAGCGGATCGTCTAAAACCATAGGGGTGATCATCCCTGACGTGGTACACTACTTCTTCTCAACGGTTATCAGCGGCATAGAGGATGTGGTGTACCAGCGAGACTACAACATGATCCTCTGCCAAAGCAATGAGATGTGGGAGCACGAGATAAAGAACATCAGGACACTTCTCTCAAGCCGTGTCGACGGCATACTGGCTTCAGTAGCCAAGACTACAACAGATTTCAGCCATTACCGGAGCATTCTCGACAAGGATATCCCCCTTGTCTTTTTCGACCGTGCCGTCGAGGAGCTGAAGACTGACAGTGTTGTCATCGATGATGAGACGGGAGCATACAAGGCCGTGAACCACCTGCTCCGCCTTGGGAAGAAACGCATCGTGCACCTGTCGGGCCCGCAACAGCTGGCGATAGGCCGCAACAGGCTCAGCGGATACCTTAAGGCGATGAAGGAATACCGGCTGACCCCCGCCGAAACGGATATAGTCAAGTGTGATGATATTGAAAGCGCAGAAGCGGTCATTCCAGGACTACTCAAGCGCAATCCCCGCCCTGACGCATTCTTTGCCGTCAATGACCTGACGGCTGCACAGGCCCTTATGATCATCAAAAGACACGGGCTGAGAATACCGGAAGATATTGCTGTTGTCAGCTTCACCAACAGCCAGATAGCCACGCTCACCGACCCTGCACTCACCTCGGTTGACCAGAAAGGTTATGAGATGGGACAGGTGGCAGCAAGAATGTTGCTTGACCGCATCGAAAAACCAAGAGGTCCGCTGCAGAACAGGGTCATCACCTCCGAGCTCGTGGTCAGAGGATCATCATCAGCAAAATAGATTCGTTTGGTTTAAAGGTAGTCTGCCAGCCGGCCCCTGACTCCGGCCCTTATTCCCTTTGGTGTCTCGGTGAGAACACAACACTCAGCCTGCGGATCATGCTGGAATATGAGTATATGTTCGTTGCGCAAAGCCTCCTCCAGGATCTCCTGCTTCTCGGCAATAGTCACCAGCGGCAAAAGGTCATAGGCCATGTTCCAGAGTAACGCGATATGAGCTATAGTGGGAATGAGATCACCGGCGTAAATAAACTGTTTATCACGGTACCGTATAACCGGTATAATCAGTCCAGGTGTATGCCCGTAACATATCTTAACCATAACCCCAGGGCAAATCTCCCCGTTCTCCTCTACCAGGTTAAGCCTTCCGCTCTCCTCAAAGGGTTTGATATTCTCCGCCAGAAAAGCATCTTCCTCGCGAAGGTTTGAATCGTTTGCCCACTCCCACTGCACACGGCTGATGTGATAGGTGGCATTGGGGAAGAGAGCCCTGGTGCCGCCTCCCGGAACATTTGCGAAACATCCCCCGCAATGGTCGGCATGCAGATGGGTGATAATGACGTCCGTAATATCATCAGGCCTGTATCCGCATTGCTCAAGGCCGCCGGTAAGACCGACCCCTCCACTCAGGCAGGCATGGCGGAAGAACTTCTCACCCTGCTTGTCGCCCCAGCCTGCATCAACAAGGATAATCCTGTCAGCGGTCTCAATGACAAGAGAATTGAGCGAGAGCTCTATGGTATTGTTCTCATCCGAAGAGACCTGCCGGCTCCAGAGGGCTTTGGGAATCACGCCGAACATCGCGCCCCCGTCAACCCTGAAATTCGATATATTAAAAATAGATAATTTCATTTTAAAGGATCTAACCGGCCGCAAGATAACCAATTTTGGTATTTTTGCAGATAATCTGAGGCAGAGACAGGCTAATGAACCCCGACTTTACCACCGTATTATTTGCATTTCTCTTGACGCTCTTTGCAGGTCTTGCTACCGGTGTGGGGAGCGCCATTGCCTTCTTCGCCAAAAGAACAAATACCAAGTTCCTGACGGTCAGCCTTGGCTTCTCGGCCGGGGTCATGATCTATGTGGCTTTCGTGGAGATATTCGTCAAGGGTCGTGAGGTGCTTGTTGAATCAATGGGAGACCGCCAGGGATGGTGGGTTGCTGTGCTTGCCTTCTTCGGGGGCATCGCTCTGATAGCCATAATTGACAGGCTGATTCCTTCACAGGAGAACCCTCATGAAGCCAGGAAAATCGAAGGAGGCGAAGAGGAGGAAAAAAGCGGCAGGCTGCTTCGGATGGGAGCAATGACCGCACTTGCCATTGGTATCCATAATTTCCCGGAGGGACTTGCGACATTCACCGCGGCCCTCTCTGATCCGAAAATCGGGATCGCGATAGCTGTAGCAGTGGCAATACACAATATACCGGAGGGGATAGCCGTCTCCGTCCCGATATACTATGCAACAGGCAGCAAGCGCAAAGCCTTCAGGCTATCTTTCCTGAGTGGAATAGCCGAACCTGTGGGGGCACTGGTCGGATATCTCATTCTGCTGCCGCTGATGACTGAATCCCTGATGGGTATACTCTTTGCCTTCGTTGCCGGGATCATGGTCTTCATCTCTCTGGATGAGCTTCTTCCTGCAGCCGAGAAATACGGCGAACACCATCTTTCAATCTACGGACTGGTGTCAGGCATGGGAGTAATGGCACTCAGTCTGTTGCTCTTCAAATAAACAAAAACGAGGCAAATCCGTTAGTTTATTGTAAATTTGTACAATTTATTATCACTAATTAAATTTCAATATGATGAAAAGAACATTAACTATCTTTATGTTACTTGTTGCGCTTACAATCGCTGCACAGGCGCAGAGTTACAAATCAGCAATAGGCCTCAGGGGCGGTGATCCCTCCGGGATTACCTTCAAAACCTTCATTAACAGCACCAATGCCATTGAACTGATTGCCGGCACCGGCTATTGGGGACATAACTTTGTCTTCACCGGTTTTTATCAGTGGCAGTATCCGACTGACTGGACACCGAACCTTGACTGGTTCATCGGCCCCGGAGCTCACCTCGGCTTTTGGAATGATTATTACAAGGATGATTACGGCACAGGCATCCTGATAGGTGTAGACGGCATCATAGGGCTTGAATATACACTGGATGATATACCGCTAAACTTCGGCATCGGTGTAGGACCCTCTTTCCAGCTTACAAGCGGGCCGGGGTGGTCCCACTGGAACGGAGGCTTCTCTGTAAGGTACGTCTTCTAGGAGATACCGCCATGCCCATACAATGGCGGATGCAAAGCAGGAACTATTTTTTTGAAAAATATTTTGCAGTTAAAAAAAAAGGCTCCATCTTTGCATCCGCTTTTTTAAGTTCTTTAAGGTCCATTCGTCTAGTGGTTAGGACGTCAGGTTTTCATCCTGGTAACAGGGGTTCGATTCCCCTATGGACTACGAAACATACAACAAACTGAAATTATGGCTAATCACAAGTCGGCACTGAAGGCCGCAAGACAGGCTGAGGCAAGAAAAGAAGAGAACAAGTACTTCGCACGCACCATGCGCAACGCTCTCAAGAAGATGCGCAAGACCACCGATAAAGCTGAGGCTGACAAGATGCTGCCCGAGCTTAGTGCCGTCCTTGACAAGCTGGCAAAAAAGAATGTCATACATAAGAACAAAGCTTCAAACCTCAAGTCTTCAATCACCAAACACGCACAGAGTCTGAAATAGTTTTTTTTCTTATAAATATTTTACAGCCGTCGCTTCCTGGTTACGGCTGTTTTTTTTATATTGCAGTGGGATAATAAGTTTTGCTGCATGTCAATGAAAATCACAGACTGGGCTGTCGAGGACAGACCCCGTGAGAGGCTCTGGAACAAGGGACCCTCAAGCCTCAGCGATGCTGAGTTACTGGCTATTCTCATAGGATCAGGCACCAGGAACCATTCAGCCCTGGACCTGGCACGCGAACTGCTGGCTATGGCCGGCAACTCACTCGGCGACCTGGGGAAACTCAGCGCCGGTGAGATACGCAAGATTAAAGGAATGGGTGAGGCGAAATCAGTCACCGTGGCAGCCGCCCTGGAGCTGGGGAGGCGACGCAAGCTCGCCGAGGCATCCGAAAACCCCCAGATACGCTCCTCAGCCGACGTTTTTAATATCTTCAGCCCCCTCATGGAAGACCTGCCGCATGAAGAGTTCTGGATACTGTTCCTCAACAGGGCTAACCGCGTCACAGGCCGGATGAAGATAAGCCAGGGCGGCGTCAGCGGCACTGTCACTGACGTGCGGATAGTAATGAAAAAGGCTATAGAGTCGCTGGCATCAGGACTGGTCATTTGTCACAACCACCCTTCGGGCAACAACAGCCCGAGCGACTCAGACATACGCATCACCCAGAAGATAAAGGAGGCCGGGGCGCTGATGGACATACAGCTGCTTGACCATCTCATCATAGCAGGCAAGGAATATTACAGCTTCGCCGACAACGGAGCCCTTTAGAACTGGAGGCCCGCCAGCCTTACCTCCGACCGGTCGTCACACACCAGCAGCATTTCTGCCACTGTCTGCTGTGTAACGGGGTGAACAGTGCCGGAAGCCACCTCACTGAGCGGCTCAAGGACAAACCTCCGGTCGGCGAGCTTCGGATGAGGCACCTCAAGGCCTGGAAGAGAGATGACCCGGTCTTCCCAAAATAAAATGTCAAGATCAATGATACGCGACTCATACTTCCCGCCGCCACTGTGCTTCCTCCCCATGCGCCCTTCAATCGATCTGAAAAGCTGCATAAGCTGCGTAGGATGCATTGCTGTCTCAATAACCGCAACCATGTTCAGGAACTGTTCATTGGCCTCAAACCCCCACGGCTCAGTCTCCCACACCGATGAAACCGCCGTGATTTCAGCGGCCTCCTTCCGGATGAGCTCCATGGCACGACCAAGCGAGGCAAACCGGTCTCCCTGGTTGCTGCCAAGCCCGATTATGACCCTCGAACAAGCTGATAATTTCATCTCAAGCAGTTTAGCGCCTTAAAGATGCTTAATTTTTTATAATTTGGTCACCTGAATAAAACAGACTGAAATGAAAACATTCCTCAAGATGCTTCTCGCCGTAATTGCGGGACTGATAGTTACCGGTATAATCTTCTTTGTAATCATGCTATCAGCCCTTTCCGGCATGGCTGCTGCCGGCAAAAAATCGGTTGACATCTCCGAAAAGTCCGTGCTGGTGATCAAAACCAATACGATGATCCCCGACCGCTCGCAGAGCAATCCATTTTCAATGATTGACCCTCTCACCATGTCATTCACCCAGACTTCAGGGTTGAACGAGATACTGAAAAACCTTCGTAAAGCCGCCGAAGATGAAAATATAACCGGTATTCTCCTGGAAACGGGAACCATGCCTTCAGGATGGGCGACAGCAGATGAGCTGCGCACAGCTCTTGAGGAGTTCAAAAAAAGCGGGAAATTCATCTTCTCTTATGCTGACTATATGATGATGCAGGAGGGTTACTTCATCTCTACCGCGGCCGATGCCATATGGATCAATCCAACAGCGATGGTCGACTTCAAGGGACTGGCAGCCGAGGTGACCTTTTACAAGGAGGCCCTGGCTAAGCTCGGCGTCGAGGTCCAGGTCATACGTCACGGCAAGTTCAAGGGAGCAGTGGAGCCATATCTGCTCGATAAGCTCAGCGATGAAAACCGTCTACAGATCACGGCATATATGGGCTCCATCTGGAACCATGTGGTCAGCGTAGTCTCAGAGAAACGCGGAGTACCGGTTGAAAGGGTGATGAGCCTCGCCGACTCTCTTGCAGGTTATGATTCCGGGCTGATGGCTGCAGCAGGCATGATAGACGGAACTCTCTACCGTGACCAGCTCATGGATAGCATCAGGAAGGCGGCAGACATTGCCGATGGCAAAGAGATAAATTATGTCTCCATGTCAAAATACTCCAAGGTGCCCGCCAAACATGAAACTAAAGCAGGCAAGGAAAAGATTGCCGTGCTCTTCGCCGAAGGCAGCATCGTCATGGGCGAAGGTGATGATACTAACATCGGCGGCAACAGGTATGCAGACGAAATGCGTAAGCTGCGCCTCGACTCCACCGTCAGGGCCGTGGTCTTCAGGGTCAACTCGCGCGGCGGCAATGCCATTGCCTCTGACCTGATATGGCGCGAGGTGGAACTCACCAGCAAGGTTAAGCCGGTGGTGGTCTCCATGGGCAACTACGCCGCCAGCGGAGGTTATTACATTGCCGCCGCCGCCGATAAGATCATGGCATCACCGGTGACAGTGACAGGTTCCATAGGCGTGTTCGGCCTCATCCCAAATGCAGAAGTGCTGCTTGAGAACAAACTCGGCATTGGCTCGGACATCGTCCGTACAAATTCCCACTCAGATTCACCATCACTGACAAGGCCACTGAATGACTTCGAGAGAGCAGCCATACAGGCTAACGTAGAACGCACTTACAGCACCTTCACCGGGGTGGTCGCCGCCGGCAGGGAGATGAGACAGACAGCGGTTGACAGTATCGGACAGGGACGCGTGTGGAGCGGATCAGACGCAGCCGGCATAGGCCTTGTCGATACTTTCGGAGGCCTCACCGACGCCATCAACGAAGCTGCTACCCTGGCCGGACTCGAAGAGTACCGTGTCATGGAGAAACCCGATGCCACAGACTTCTATACCAGGATACTGAAGCAGATGACAGGAGAGATGAGGGCAAAAGCAATACGCAGCGAGCTGGGCGAGGTATCTCGTTACTATTTTGACCTGAAGGAGATAATCTCTTCAGGAGGAGTTCAGGCCGCTATGCCCTACTACCTGGATATCCGCTAGGATGATCATGCCTTTGAAGCTCTTACTATGGCTCTCCTCACAGCTCTACGGTCTCGCCGTGGCTGCAAGGAACGGTCTCTATGACCTCGGCATACTTAAGAGCCGCTCATTCAGGGTCCCCGTCATATGCGTCGGTAACATCACCGCCGGCGGTACAGGCAAGACTCCCCATGTGATCTGGCTTGCAGAAAAACTATCATCCATGATGCCTGTTGCCATCCTGAGCCGAGGATACCTGCGCAGCAGCAAGGGCTTCAGAGTCGTGACCGGTACCGACACTACTGCTGATGCCGGCGACGAGCCGCTTCAGATGGCACGAAGCCTTAAGCAGGCCCGGGTGTTCGTAGACCGAGACAGGGTGAACGGCATCAGTGAGATAATGCGTTCAAACCCTGCCATGGAAACAATCCTACTCGATGACGGCTTCCAGCACCGGGCTGTAAGAGCCGGAATGAATATTCTGCTGACCGACTGGAACCGGCTTATGACACGAGACCGGCTACTTCCTCTCGGACGGCTTAGAGAGAGCCTCCGCGGCATTAAAAGAGCTGATATCATTATCGTTACCAAGTCCCCATCCCGGGTTTCCCCAGATGAGATGGAGGCTGTCAGAAGAGAGCTGAGCGAGACAGGTGCTTCCCAAAGCATCTATTTCACAACCTTTGCCTATGAAAAGCCTGTACCCCTGTTCTTCGGTACCCCCATGCGAGGGATCACTGCCGGAACAACAGTCCTGCTGGTGACAGGCATTGCTGAACCCGGGCCTCTTGCAACATACCTTTTAGACATCTCTGCCCGGGTTGTACATCTTGTATTCCCTGATCATCACCCGTACTCTGCAGAAGATATTGAAAAGATTACATCCGCTTTTGATGCCATCAGCGAACCTGACAAAATCATCATCACCACATCAAAGGATGGCGTAAGGTTAAAAGAAATAGCTAATATTGCAGATCACGTCCGGGAGTCCATACACTACCTGCCGGTAAACGTTCAATTCATTGACAATGAGAATGATTTCCTAAATAAAGTATACTCGTATGCTGGAAAAAATAGTTAAGACAGCTGACTTTCTGAAGTCAAAGGGATTCATTGACCCTGAGGCAGGATTAGTTCTGGGGACCGGACTGGGAGGTCTCACCACCGAGATTGAAAACCAGGTCGAAATAGCGTACAAGGATATCCCTGACTTCCCCCTTTCAACAGTGCAGGGCCATGCCGGAAAGCTCATCTACGGTAATTTCGGAGGGAAAAAGGTGGTTGCCATGAAAGGCCGCTTCCATTACTATGAAGGATACGGCTCTGACCAGGTCACCTTTCCCATAAGAGTCATGAAGGAACTTGGTATCAGGGCCCTCTTCCTCTCCAATGCTGCAGGAGGTGTTAACCCGTCATTCAGGATAGGCGACATAATGATAATCAATGACCACATCTGTCTTGTGGCCAATCCGCTCATCGGACCCAACGATGACCGTATCGGACCCCGTTTCCCCGACATGAGCATACCCTATGACATTAAACTTATTGAAAAGGCCGAAAAAATTGCCGCAGACCTCGGTATACCTGTCACCAAAGGTGTCTATCTCTCAACCACGGGTCCCACCTTCGAGACCCCGGCCGAGTACAGGTTCTTCAGAATAATCGGGGCTGATGCCGTTGGTATGTCAACCGTCCCAGAGGTGATCACCGCCAGGCATATGAACATTCCCGTCTTTGCCGTCAGTATCATCACTGACCTGGGCGTCGAAGGCAAGATTGAGTTCACAACCCACGAGTCAGTCCAGATGGCAGCCGAACACAGCGAAGAGAAGATGACGAGGATCATGAAGGAGCTCATCGCATCCTTCTGATCAGTCACTTGTAAAGCAGTGCACATACCTCTTTCCACCGGCGTGACACCCCCTCGCTGTTGAATGTTTCCGCTATGATCATATAGAGTCCGGCCGGCAGTAGTGCCCCGCTCTCATCAGTACCATCCCATATGAAGGCAGCCCCTGCGCCTGCAGCATGCCTCTCAGCCAGCCTCCTGACAACGTAACCGCGGTCGTTGAAAACGGTCACGGAGATGACATTCCCCTCCCCTCCGGGGAAGAGCCCCACTGATACGATATCTTCAAAGCCGTCTCCGTCAGGGGAGACCCTCGGTGACGAAAGGGTTAGTCCGGTAGTTGACTCTGAGGGCGTAAAGGTTACAGAGGCCGGGGCGCCGGGAGTGCCCCATCCGCATGACTCGGAAGCGGAATGCCAGTTGCCGCCGACATCCGAGGGCAGGCCAGGAGCAACCTTCTCCAGCGAGACACCCCTGGTTCCCGAAAGAAAGAGAAGGTGCATGGAGGCGGCATAACTGACGCGGTCAATGACATTAAGAGTGCGGTCATACAACAGAAGTGACCCCTCCTCGTCAGGCAGCGCAGGCAGACGGTCGGCCTCATAAACATACTCCGGTTCAGCACAGGAAAAACAGTTCACAACCGATACCCTGTCTGTTGTGAGGGCCAGATATTCGCCCGGAAGCAGTTGCCGGGGAACTGCCGTAATGACCGTCGGAGCTGCGCCGGGGCTGTTTGCCAATGACAGCCGTGACAGATCACAGACCCTCTCTGAATTGTTGTAAAGCTCAATAAACTCATCGCAACCCTCTGCCGGTTCAAACAGGAGCTCGCTGAAAAGTATATCTCCGGTCATGGGGTCCGAGGGAATGCCGGTTTTTAACTCTGCCGGACAGACCCCGTTTCCTGCAAAATCGGTCAGTGATGAGGCCGCCAGCAGCGTGATTATTTCATCCGGACTGATCTCCTCAGTTAACGGCACCAGAAGCTTACGGTCAGCAGGGTCTCCAGACAGTGCCGGAAGAGTCTCCCTCCCGTCAGCCACCCATGGGTCAATCCCGTATACCATTACGGTCTCGTCAAACAGTACGGCAACGGTGTCAGCCGACTCCGGCCATAGTGCAATGACACGGGGACACTTTGCATCTTCTGCCTCTCTGTTAACGGAATTGGCTCTGCCCGGGGTGCCCCCCGAAGGATCAACCGACGGACTCCATGCGTCGGGCTCATTGAAAGGATTGCCCGGGTCAGTAAGTTCGGCTGACCATCCTCCCCCCGACTTCGGCCCCTGGCCAAGAAACTCCGGGGTGTAGTATACGGCATGAATTAGCCTGCAGCATCCATCGCGCAGCGCAATGACCTCTCCGTCATTGTTCAGAGAGGGGAAGGATTTGACCGCCATGACTCTCCCAAAGGGAAGAAAATCGGTCCTGCTCCCGGTGGAACAGAGGATGACACTCTCACCCGGGGCAATGACTTCTGAAGGCAGGTATGCAGTATCCGGGCCGGAGATCAACATTATGCCTCCGGTAA
>DCSU01000049.1:41547-46116 GCA_002325785.1 Bacteroidales bacterium UBA1458
TATGACGGCACCGGGTCAGCCATGACCTCGGAGATGACCAGGGCGCCGGTTGATGGACTCCCCTCACAGCCACCCTGTACCTGTGCAGCACATGACAGATAGAAAGGCAGCAACGACAACACCATAATCTTTTTCATGCAGCGGGACTAAAAAAGGATTAAATTTGTCGCACTTTTCCTATATAAAGTTCGTAATTTTTTTTCTAATAACATCAAAATGAAAGTTGCAGTTGTTGGAGCCACAGGGATGGTTGGCAGGATGATGCTGAAGGTGCTTGAAGAGAGAAATTTCCCTGTCGACCGGCTATTTCCTGCAGCCTCAGAGCGATCTGAAGGCAGGGAGGTGATCTTTCGTGGCAAGCCGGTCAAGGTGGTAAGCATTATGGAGGCAGTGGAGGCGGTTCCTGACATAGCGCTCTTCTCAGCCGGAGGATCAGTCTCGAAAGAGTGGGCTCCGGTGTTTGCCGAGAACGGAACGATAGTTATTGACAACTCCTCTGCCTGGCGGATGGAGAATGATATCCCGCTGGTTGTGCCCGAGATAAATGCTTCAGCCATCACAGCGGCGACAAAGATCATTGCCAACCCCAACTGTTCTACCATACAGATGCTCATGGCAATCGCCCCGCTGCACAGGGAGTACTCCATCCGGAGGCTGGTGGTTTCGACCTACCAGTCAGTTACTGGTACCGGCGTCAAGGCTGTGACACAGCTCGACAATGAGCGGCGCGGACTTAGCGGCGAGATGGCATACCCTTTTCCTATCGACCTTAACTGTCTGCCTCACTGCGATATCTTCCTTGATAATGGCTATACAAAGGAGGAGATGAAACTGGTCAACGAGACCCGTAAGATACTCGGTGATGAGACAATTCGTGTAACCGCCACAGCCGTCAGGGTACCCGTCAAAGGAGGACACTCAGAAGCAGTGAACATAGAGTTTGAGAAGGAATTCGATCTTGACAGAGTCAGAGCTATCCTCTCTGATACACCGGGAGTCATCCTTTATGATAACCCCGCAGAGAAGAAATATCCAATGCCCATCATTGCGCATGACCGTGATGAGGTGTTCGTTGGCCGTATCAGGCGCGATTTCTCACAGGAAAAGACACTTAACCTGTGGGTAGTGGCTGATAATATCCGCAAGGGCGCTGCTACCAATGCCGTGCAGATTGCCGAGTATATGATGTCAGCCGGGCTGCTTAAGTAGCCGGCTCCTCTGACACGTACAGGAAATCGTTGTAGGGGTACCGTTTCACATGTATCTTTCTTACCTCTTCATAGAGCATCTTACGCAGCTCCTCCATGTTATCACGCGTCTTTGCGCTGATGAATACCGTGTTCTGCTCCTTCCCTCCGGCCATCCAGGTCCTGCGTAGGTCGTCGAGCGACAGGTTATTTTTCATTACCGGGGTGAGATCATCTTCGTCCTTTTCAGTGAAAGAGAACAGGTCAACCTTATTGAATACCACTATTGTGGGCTTGTTCAGTGAACCGAGATCTTTCAGGGTGGTGTTGACAACTGCCATCTGCTCCTCAAAGCCCGGATGAGAGATGTCAACGACGTGCATGAGGAGGTCCGCCTCTCTCACCTCATCAAGGGTCGATTTGAATGACTCCACCAGGTCATGGGGCAGCTTGCGTATAAACCCGACGGTATCTGAGAGCAGGAAAGGGAGGTTACCAATCACCACCTTGCGCACCGTGGTATCAAGGGTGGCAAAGAGCTTGTTCTCCGCGAAAAGGTCCGACTTGCTTATCTGGTTCATCAATGTAGATTTCCCTACGTTGGTATAACCCACCAGTGCCACCCTTATCATCTTGCCACGCCCCTTTCGCTGTGTGCTCATCTGGGTGTCGATCTTCTTAAGCTGCTCCTTCAGTTTTGAGATCTTGTCACGTATGATACGCCGGTCAGTCTCTATCTCCGTCTCGCCGGGGCCGCGCAGCCCTATTCCGCCTCGCTGCCGCTCGAGGTGTGTCCACATGCCCGTGAGCCTCGGCAACAGGTACTGATACTGTGCCAGCTCAACCTGGGTACGGGCGTGCGACGTGCGGGCACGACTGGCGAAGATGTCTAGGATGAGGTTGGTGCGGTCAATGACCCTGCAGTTGAGCTCCTGTTCGATGTTTCGCATCTGGCTGGGAGTGAGTTCATCGTCAAAGATGGCAAGGGTTATGTCACCGGCGGCAATGAAAGAGGCTATCTCTTCAATCTTGCCCTTGTTGACAAAAGTGCGTGGATTGGCATGGTCAACCCTCTGCAGGAATGACTTTACAGGCTCTGCCCCTGCCGTCTCGGCAAGAAACGCCAGCTCATCAAGGTAATCGCGGGCATTGCCCTCACTTATCTCCGGGGTAATCACCCCTACCAGTATCGCTCGTTCTATCTCAGTGCAAATTAGAACGCAAAAGTAAAAAAAATCCCCCTGAGTGGGGGATTAAAATGTTCATATACGGTTTATTCCCGGTTATTGCGCCAGGAAGGGTTATCAGTTGATGTACCTGCGGTTGGTCTCCATGAATCCCCTGATAGCCTGCTTCAGGTTCTCAGTGCACATGATGACCATATCCACATCCATCGGGAAGGGGACTATCTGCGACTGCAGCATCTGTTTCTGTGCAAGGGAGAGGGCGTTGACATCCCCAATCGCCCTTGCGGAGACATGCTCGAAGTTCGAGGTGGCACCAATGGGCTCCTTCTTGATGGTTTTCTCCGGGTATAGTGCAAGCATCTCCACATCACCGGCGATAACGCACTCCTTGACCTGGAAGGTCTGAATCAGGGCACACTGGAGATCCTTGTACTTCTTGACTTTGACGTCATTGCCCAGCGAGTCCCTCAAAACGTTTCCCCTTGCATCCTTCACATAATCAAATCCGTCTTCCACGGTGGCCTTCACCAGGGAGTCGCGCTGGAACTGCTTATCGGGACTGACAGCCACGGTCCTGAGGTTAATATTCACCAGGTAATCGATCTGGGTATCTTTTTCAGGCATGGTGGTATAATATTCAACCCACTCGCTGTTCAGTCGTGGCAGGTCAAGGGCTACCAGCTCCTTCTCGAACGCCTCGGGGAACTTTGTTGCGGAGTAGTTTTTAAGGGTGACATAGGCGCGGCTGATGCCCAGGTATCTTGATTCCTGCATCATCTGGTCAATGCCTTCATAGTCGCCGACATACTCTCGGGCCCTGGCAAACTCAGCGTATGCCTGCCGGTAGGAGTCTTTGGTGCCGTTATTCATCAGCTCCTTACCGTGTGTGAAATAGAAGTCAGCTGCCTTCTTTTTGGCTATGACCATCTCCTGCATGTAATCGACGTAAGGCCACTGGATAGTGCGTCCTTCGTATTCGATGGGGGTCACGGTGCGAACGGCCGACTGGCGGTCACTCATCTTCTTATAGATGAGGTAGATCTCGTCCCAGGCATTGGCTCTTCCTTCGATCTTCAGGAAACGGACGCGTTCGTTGTCCTGGTCAAGGGCGATGTTCATTGCGCGTTCAAGAGTCTCGATGTCCTTTTCGCTCTTTGGGTTTTTCCTGAGTTCGGCCACTGCCTTGTTAATGGCGGCGTCATAGTTGCCGACCTCAAGTTGTTTCTTTGATGAACCGCAGCCTGACACAAGCAGTGCTGCGACAATAAAAATTCCGAAAGTCCTTTTCATCAGATTAATTTATAATTTTTTAAGGCCTGATGGAACCCACTTGTTATAGTGAATTATTGCATCGATGTATGCGTTTACATAACATGTGGGTTTCATACGTTTACAATTAAAACCCCGCTGATCTTGGTGAGGGCGGGGTTGTCTTATTAACGCAGGTGGCGTTTGATTATTGCAGCTGGAAGATGATTGGTATGGAGTATCTTACTCTCACCGGCCGGCCTCGTTGCATGCCCGGCTCCCATTTGGGTGATGCTGCCACGGCTTCCTTTGCTGCCTCATCGAGGAGTCCATCGACGCTGCGGGTGATAGTCACGTTGCTGACGTTGCCGTTTGTCTCAACGACGAAGGTGATAAACACTCTTCCCTGTATGCCGTTCTCAGCGGCCAGTTCGGGATAGCGTACCCGTTTCTGTACCCATTCGCGGAATTTGTTGATATCGCCGCCTTTGAATTTGGGCATATCTTCAACAATAACGAAGATCTCCTCTTCGGTCTCTTCCTCTTCGGCCTGAAGGACGGGGGCATAGATCTCCACAACCTTATCTTCCGATGTCTCATCATCTTCGAATTTGACATCGCTGTCTATAACCACGTCATCTTCAACGATCTCGAACAGGTCAGTGACTGTCACTTCTGGCGGGGGCATCTCTTCGGGTGGAATCTCCTCGGTGACGGGTATTTGTTCCTCTTCAATGGCTTCTTCTGACATGCCGTCGAAGGCTGAGTCACGTTTCTCACCGCTGGTCCATTCGAATGCGAGGAGGCAGAAGATCAGGGCAATGATAATACCTATCTGGATGAACAGTGATTTTTTGTTCTCCAGGTTTGCCTTTTCGTTTTTCTTGAGTTCCATTATATTATTGTTATAGGCACCTCAAAGTTACAAATTTGTTTGTCATCTCCTA
>DCSU01000049.1:46125-60669 GCA_002325785.1 Bacteroidales bacterium UBA1458
GGGGCGGCATAAAGTGATTTGGAAAAATTTTCTATATTTGCACCGCTTCGGGGCTGAAATGCATTTCAGCCGTAACCGGGGAGGGTTCATTACCAGACGGGGATATAGCTCAGTTGGCTAGAGCGTTTGACTGGCAGTCAAGAGGTCAGGGGTTCGATTCCCCTTATCTCCACGCAACTCTTTCATTATCAATGAGTTAAAGAGGTGGAATCCTGTAAATCAAGAGTTTGCGGGATTCTTTTTTTTACCCAAATCTCATTTTGTACACCTGAGTACACCTATTTGGTGGCTTATCAGGTGTACAACATTTTAATAATTCCATACCAGGAATACAATTAGATTAGCCCCGGATTGACCACGCAATCCGGGGCTATTTTGTTTCATTTTGGCACACATACAACAATCTTTGGGACTTAGAGAAAAGTCGGTTCCAAAAGATAGGCAGACCTTTGTATCAACGCCATCCTACCAAGACTACGGAAGAGGGAGCTGTTGTGACGGAGCAATATGATTTTTTAAGCCCTTGAGCGAAACCCTTCAATAGCCAGGACTCAGGTTCAGAGACAATGATACTTTTTATTCAGAAATTATAAGTTAATGTGACCCCCGGATACAGTTGATGTGATGTTCTTTCCATAAACAATGAGGGCGACAGGCTCAGTGAACCCTCGGAAGGAAAGTTCCTTCTGAGAGCCGATTTGAGAGAGCCAAGCCTTCCCATATAAACAATGCCGGCGGCAGCACCTATTGCCGATAAACCGACTCCGCCGGCAATGGTAACTTTATGCATTCCCTTTTCTCCGAGAATTGATTCGATCAGTGTCACATTGTCATCATCCTCCTCTTTATAGGGAAAAAATCGCTCAATAATTACCATCACCCCTCCTATACCCATAATGCCAAGTGATCCGTACACTCCCAACCTGGTGTCCTGAATTGATTCTGCAAGCTCCTGCTGAGTAAGATAATCAATATCTGTTACGTCATACTTTTTAACATACCATTGACAGTACACATTAATAGCACATATTGCTAAAAGACCCGAAAGGATGATTATTTTTTTCATGCGAGTCGTGCATTGGTTCCAAAATGATAAGCTAAGTTACAACTGTTGCTCCATACAAGTCAAGTTTTTTATAGGACATCTGATTTCGGGAATTCCGGTATTATACACCCCGGAACCAAACTACAGTGTATTGACACCATTACCACTGCTACTGCCTTCTAAGCCACCACACCTGACTTGGCAAGTGGGTTAGCTATTCAATGTACCTGGGTATCGCAAATGAATCAGAAATGACCCTCTATAATAATTGTCATGAATGCACTCCATCTCATTGCAGTAAGATCGTTCTGACAAATCAGCCTTTAGCCGGCAAGACTACATGAAACAATTTAAAGACATTTCCTCGGCAACAGCCAGCCGCGATCTGAAATCAGCAACAGGAGAAGGAATTCTGGAGAGAACCGGTGACAAAAGAACAGCAATCTACACATTCATAAAATAAAATCCCCCTTACTTATGACACGGGTTTTGAGATGGGCAGAAGCAGTATCTGATGACAGGCCAATGCGTTTCGAATGGATTGATAATTCTATTTTCAAACAAATGACGGCAGATGGAAAATGGTTCATCTCCGCTCATCAACTGTAAAACCGACAGAAACCCCCAAAAAAATTCCTACGTCATATCACCCCGTGACAATGTCACCAGTTTGGAAATGTAGCGGGGATCCTGGGCGTAAGGTATGCACTTCAGGAACACCAGGTAGGAATCATTATCACCACCATCCTCTATCCTGTATCCACGTGACTTATAATACTCCTGCCACAGCACATAATCTATCACAGAATCAGACCAGTGAGCATACTTCGCATGCTCCTTGTAGGTCCCTGTTGCAACGGTTGGCCTTCGTCTCGGATACCGCATCCCAAACAGGTTATTTGCGTTCAGAAAAATATCTGAGGAGTAAAATCCCGTTTCAAGTCGCGACTGTAACAGTACGATATCCGGATATTTTACTCCTTCATACTCGAGGCACTTGATCAGCAGTTCCTCGCTGAATGGCAGGTACCTGATCTGGAAATAATAGAATGCCTTTTCGGATTGGATTTTCATCTCTTCCGTCAAAACCGGCTCTCCACCCGGAACTGTGAAAGTAACCAGGAAAAATAGCGTGCTTAGCATTATGATACGCGTGGCAGAGCTTTTTGACGATGCTTTAGACTTCAGGTTCCGGATTGCTTTCCGGAATTTGGACCCCACTCCACAACCTGAAGAAATCTGTTTGAATGTCTTCATGGTTTTTCGTTTTGACTAACAGGTCAAAGTTACGCCACAAGGTTTCACGCCACAAGGGCATGACGATCGATTATAGTGATTATGAAGGTTTTACGAAATACGTTGATCAAATTTATGCGGTGCTTTACTAACTGTAATGAACGACTGACAACCGGAATGATGTGGTTCGTCAAAAAGGGGCTGGTTTTTACGATAAAATGAACAATTTTAACGTATAATATATGTTAGAAGGGTTTATAATACAGATTATCTGAGTTATAAATGTAGGGGGCTTTGGATCTCAAAGAATCCGTGGTTTTGACCAACAGAAGTTTAGAAAAGACAAATCTTTAGGATATTTCGATTTTCTAGCTGCCATATTTGCAAAATACGTACGATTCTAATATATTTGTACGTACATAACGCGAGAATGGACACAAAACTGACAATAAAGCTTAACAATGGAGTGATAACCCGGGCAAAAAGATATGCAAGGTTTCGCAGGACAAGCCTGTCGAGACTAATTGAGTCTTACCTCGACTCAGTTACAAAAGACGAGCCTGATGATCTTGAAATCACACCCCTGGTGAAGAGCCTCAGCGGTGTCATTAAATTACCCGAAGATTTTAACTATAAGAAAGAGCGATCTGATTACCTCATTCGGAAGTACTCATGAAAAAAGTATTTCTTGATACCAACATTGTGCTTGATCTGTTGGCTCAGAGAATGCCATCTTACCCCGAGGCAGCCAAACTGTTTTCCCTGGCAGACAAAAAGGAGATAATACTTTCCATATCGGCATTGTGTCTGGCTGATTCAAATTACATCCTCTCAGGGCACCTCCCTCTAGCTGAGGTCCGGATAATATTAAGGAAATTCAAGGTGTTGGCTAATGTCCTTCCGCTTGATGACAAAATCGCTGATCTGGCACTGAATTCCGATTTTCACGACTTTGAAGATGCTATTCAATACTACACTGCCATAGTAAATGAACAGGACCTGATAATCACCAGGAATCAGCATGACTTTAAAGAGAGCAAACTTCCGGTCATGACCGCCGGCGAATTCCTGGCATCAATAAAAGGTATCGAATGAAGAAACTGAACGGCCGTATTGATTAATTAACCGCAATTATTGATTTCATTCCCGACTAAAATTTCTGCTTAAAAGCATCAAGGCAGGCGAAGATGTCTGCCTGATGAAAATCCTTCCGCTGGGAAAGGTCTTAATGACCATGATTTGGTTCATGGAATTTTTTCTCCGGTGAAACACAGAGAAAAAAGTTTGGGACGCTGAGCAAAATGAATTATCCGGAAAAGGATGAACTTGCCCTAAACTCAATAAACAAATCAAAATATAAAACCAATGAAAAAGTTAACTGTACTTATTCTCGGATGCATTTTTGCACTGGCAACCTGGGGACAGACAAAATTCACAGTCCCGGCAGCGCAGGATACCACAATTGCTTACGGATCAAATTCTGCCGCCGGCAATTACGTCAACGTAAATGATATTAAGGTCTATTATGAAATCTATGGAGAAGGTGAACCATTGTTGCTTCTTCATGGGAATAGCGGATCAATTGAGAATTTTATTTATCAGATTCCCGAACTCTCAAAGCATTTTAAAGTCGTTGCGGTTGACAGCAGGGCCCAGGGACGCACCTCTGACTCTGATCAGGAAATAACCTATGCACTGATGGCATCAGATATGGCTGAATTAATTGATAAACTTAAGCTCGGAAAGGTCAATATTGCAGGCTGGAGCGATGGCGGTAACATAGGTTTAGAATTAGCATATGCTCATCCGGAGAAAGTTTTAAAAGTTGTTGCATTCGGAGCAAACTTTACCCATGAAAACTGGATGGCTCCTCCGAATAGTGTAGTTATGGCTCCTGACGATCCTCTGATTCAAAAGTCTTCAGAAATAATGCAAAAATTTATGACATCATCAAAAAGACTCTCACCAGATACCTTGAAAATTCCAATTATTAAAAAGAAGTTGGAAAATTTAACTGAGAAATATCCAAATTTTACTCCTGAACAGTTAAAAACCATTGATGTTCCCTTCCTGGTTGTTGCCGGGGACCATGACTTGATAAGTCTTGATCAGACCTTTGCCTTGTTTACCAATTTACCACAGTCGCAACTATTCATTGTTCCTCATGCCTCACATCTTGCTCCGGCCGAATATCCTGAATTGATAAACAGCATAGTAACAAGGTTTATTAAAACACCTTATACTGATATTGACCCATATTACTTCTTCAAATAGGAATTGAAGGCACCGTGACAACGGGATGTTGCCAGGCTACTCTCTTCTGAACCTGACCCGGGTCACCTCACTGATCCAGCCGCCGACGTTGAAAACGATGCCCTCGTCATTGATCCTGCGGTAAAAACACTCCTCCCTCGTGGGGAAAAGTTTGGAGTATGCCCTTATCTTTCCCTCAGCCTCCTTCCTCAGCGAGGGATCATTCTTAATAGCTGCCTCCAGGTAATCGACCGCCACCCAGTAGGCAGTATGATTGTCAAATGAATTGCCAAATTCGGCCCCGGCGTAACAGTCGGCGATAAGCAACAGCGCTCTGGCATTCCTGTTGTTCAGCTGCCATGCATGCTCGGCACGGTCTCTCGCCTCCTGCCGCTTTCCCCTTGAAAGCTCCATCATGGCAACCCTGGTTATAACCTCAGACCGTACCAGCCTGCTGGTATCACGGTTATAAGCTTCTGTATAGTAGGATATGGCTCTCTCGATATTATTACGTTCAACATTCAGTTCAGCCAGCCTGACGGCATTATCGGCCGACCGGTCATTGGCAAACATCTTCACGGCAACATTATAATAGAGATCTGAACCGGTGCAGCCCGCCTCCGTCAGCATGGTATTAACCTTTCCGATCAGCACGGTATCATGAAAGTCGCGGTCAACCTTCCAGGTGTACAGCGTTTCTATGCCGGCACAGGTCATTGCGCCGCTGGTCCGGTAAAATGTTTCCATATTTTCAATGTCATCAGCGCTGCTGCAATTTTCAGAACCGGTCGCAAGTCGGTAATCAACGGTTCCGATAGCAGTAATGAAAGCATGCTCCAGCTCTCCGGCATCAATGATTCCCATAGCATAGAGACTGGCAGCAGCAGTAGCCATACGCACAAAATGGTCACACCCCATCTGATCAGGAAAACTCTCAGCCGCCTCCATCAAAATATTGTAACATAGTCCCAGGTATGCCGGGTCATCTCCTGCCAGCTCAAAGAGAAGCTCAGACTTATGAAGGTCGGTTGATGGTTTATTATTAAAATAATATGTGCGCTGGGTCAGGACCATTAAAATTGTATCAATGTATGCCACATCGCCGGTGTTATTGTAAAGCTCCGAGTAAATGGTTTCCCCGTCTTTGTATAGATCTTCCGATGTCGAAGGACATTTAACAAGGAGCTGCCGCCAGAATCCAAGGGCTATGTCAGATTCCTTATAGAGGTAATGATATTTATACAATGATGTGAGCTCTGCGCATCCCGTGCTGTCTTCCTGATGACCGGAAGTGGCTCCTGTATCAGTAACCGTCCGGGCCGAAAGGCCAAGCGCGAGTACAGACAGACACGCTGTTGCAATTATTCTACACACCATGCTGCCGGTTTTTGTTTTCAATATCATGTCCAGTCTCTTATTAATAATCGGGAGATCAGAAGTAAATATATAACTGACCGGCAGGGATTTTCGTATACAGTAAAAGGTTTATGTTTCTCATATACTATACTGGTTCGGTTCGTGGTCCGCACTGAAAGCGAAATGAGAAGCCATTCCGTGTCCCGGAAAACCGAAAGACCTCCTTTCCCGGTTACCGGCGAGGATGTAACATTATGTCAGATCAGACGTTGTAATGTATGGGGCATTAAATAATGTGCCATATGCCGTAATCGCTTTGCAACTTAGTGATAACTTAAATCTCGCAGGGAAATGAAAAATATTATAGCCGGCCTGACATTACTGCTGTTCTCCGCCACGGTATCCGGCCAATGGAAAGCCCAATCCGGAGAGACATATGACAAGACATTCAGGATGGCATATGTTACATCAAAAAATGGCAGCGAAACGCTCAGGATACTCCGGACCATAACGCCCGCCGACAACAAGAAAACGACTGATCCGTACGAACAGATCACCGGACAGATTTTGCTGAACAACAAGCCTGACAAGGATAACACGGTTCAGGGCCTTGTTCTCAGGTTTGATGAAAGCCCCAAAATTTACATTCATCAATCTGCAGCCTTTAAACAAACATGGGATAACGGTGCCAGGAAATTCATCATCGAATCTGACTGGCAATCGTGGAGGATCGAAGACTCGAGGGACAAAGAGATTAAAAAAATTGCATCGGAGTCTGATCCGCAGGCAAAATCTGTCAGTCTGAAGGAAATTGTTTCCCTTTTGAAATCCGGCCAAAAGGTCTATTGCCAGGTTATATTACTCAACACCGTATACGGCACCCAGTCTGTCATCAATGCCGAGTTTACACTGCAAAACTCCACAAAGTCAATTGCATATTTGTTCAAATAGATTCCGGGAACATCTCCCGGCAAGGGTTAAACCATAAGGTAATTCACTTCGTTACATCGTATTCCGTAACATGATTCCCCAATTGTCATGGACTCAGAGTAACGGTGATCGCATTTTTTTTAATATTATTGCACCATTAATCGGGCGATGTATGAAAAGCAGAAAAGCAATCCACAAAACAGTCGGCGCACTGCTTTTTGTTTTTATGCTGAGTTTCACATCCTGCGATACGGTTCCCATATGCTGGATGTGTGTAAATCCTCATAACAGCGCCGAGTGGCAGTCAGTTTGTAATTCTATGACCAAGAATAAACTGGAATCGTACGGCTATCAATGCACACCCTATTAAAAATATTTTTCAGTACCAACTTCCGGCACCGAAAAACCGCTGCTTAACCTATTCGGTCGGGCTGGCAATCCTGAATAAGGCATACTGCTTCTTCGGCTGGCGCATTGTTATAAAACAGATCAAATTTATTAACTTGGGAGACCAACTTTGAGGAAGTCTCACAGATGAAATTCAGCACAGAGAAGATAAGTATTTCAATCCTTTTGTTTCTGTTAACCATAAACTTAGCCGGGCAGAAGCAGGTGTCCGGAACGGCCCCGTGGGAAGATGAGAAATTCTTCAACATGGGTTACAGCCTGGGGCTTAATGTAATGAACTTCCGTATTAACCCATCAGATGAGTTCACAGCCATGGATTCCCTTTATCCCGGCAAAGGAGGAGTCTATCCCGGCATAAATATCCATCTTATCGCCAATTTCAGACTGAACCAGTTTTTTGATATCAGGCTGCTTCCCGGGGTATCATTCGGGCAAAGAATCATAAACTTTGACAGCCAGAGCTTAACTGATACTGTTACCTATGGTCCGCAGAAGCTGGAGTCAAGCTATATCGAGCTCCCCCTGCTTGTCAAATATGGCTGGAGAATGCAGAATATCAAGCCGTATATTATAGGTGGACTGAACTACCGGTATGACTTTTATGCCAAGGACAGATACAGGCTCGAGAGACCTGTATACCTGCGGCTTGAACGTCCTGACCTGTATTTTGAGCTGGGCACCGGGATGGATTTTTATCTCGAGCATGTTAAAATTTCAATAGAACTTAAGATGTCTAACGGATTCTATGATATGCTGGTACATGATCCGCACCCCGATTATCCTCAATATTGCAACGCCATTGAGAAGTTGAAGTCACGTATATGGTTACTCTCTTTCCACTTCGAATAAAAAGAGCACTCCTGCTGGCCATTTTGCCGGCATGGGTAACATTGGCATGTACCTCTTGTGCCGAAGATGAGTCTCAACCTGATTACGGCAAAATCATTGAGGGAACATATTCAGGCACGGTGACAACAGGATCAGCCAATGTGCCGGGAATCACTGAAGTAGTAAGATTCACTGATAAGAAGGCTGATCTGCACATCTCCGCCGGTTCAAGCACACTTGATATCTATGGGGTAAGGATAACCAATAACGGGGACGATATCTATTATCTCTCCTATGCTATTGTTGGCAACACACTGGAGGGTAATGTAGATGGCGATCAGCTGACCTATACCCTCACATCGGGCGCACTGAACGGTACTTTTACTGGTGCCAGACAACCCTGAAGCCGGACATGAAAAGAAAATACCCTTAACATAACGCGTAATCTAAGAACAAAGTTCATTTGTCCTATCCTCCATCATGTTGGTCAAAAATATCTCCCTTTTAAGGACTTGCACGCACAGATTATGATGTTAATTCGCGAAATTTGGGCAGGCGAATGGAAATCTCACGACTGTTGCTGACCCTCCGCTTAACTGACATTATCGATGAAATACAATTATAAAAACCTCTTCGCGTCGCAACACGAGAAATTCATAGCGATATTGGGTCAGGACTATTTTTCATCACTTCTGGTTGATGACGATCTTTCAGATTCAGCCATAATCATATC
This sequence comes from Bacteroidales bacterium UBA1458, assembly GCA_002325785.1. GTDB lineage: Bacteria > Bacteroidota > Bacteroidia > Bacteroidales > VadinHA17 > SR-FBR-E99. The sequence goes on from DCSU01000049.1 coordinate 54,915, forward strand.
AGACAAGAGGGTATACCAGGTAGGAAAACTTTACGAGTCTGGTCGCCGTATACATGGCGGCGGACTCAGGGTCAGCAGGGGTAAAAAGATCGTCAGCCTTCAGGATGTCACAGCCACTACAAGCAAGGAGATGTCTCAACCTGTTCCCGGATCAGCACTGGTGGTTTTCGGTGCCTTTGCGGCCACACTGGGATTGATGTCAGACGTAAAACAATCGACTATTATTATGCTGGCGGTTGCTCTGTTGTCAGTAGCCGCAGGCCTGTTTCTTATCATCAGGCTCAAAAAGAGATACCTGGTGATAGAGTATGCAGGGGGTAGCATCGCACAACCGGTGAAATTCATCACAGACACTGAACTTAACCTTTTCCAGGGTATTATTCTGGTAGAAAAGGAGAAGGTGGTATCAGGGGCAGCTGACCTCAAAGAGTGCCCCAATTGCGGTGAAAAGATACAGCAGACCGCAAAATTATGCCGCTNNGCAACTTCAACATGAACAGGCACAGGAATAATCGCACCCTGAAAATCAACAAACTGTATTTCTGAAAACAGCCCCTGGCCTAGACTCCCAGGCTCTTGAACGCTTCCATTACCAGGAAGACCGGCCAGACAACAGCCTTTAGGAATCCCAGGACCCCCATCCAGAATCCTGTGGCAGCAGAGATAAAATAAATGGCAGCGCCAATCAGACCAAGTCCGTAAACGGCACCCGATGCCGGCGTACATTGTTGCATTCTTTCTTTCATGATAAATTCCTTCTCGTTTGTTGAGTGTTTTATATGGTTAAAATAAATCTTAAGATTTTACTCTAGTCCAGCTCCGAAATTAAAATTAGTCGTTTTTAATAATAAATTTAACTTCCCATGGAGAACAATTGAGCTTTTAAAGGGTTTATTTATCAACTGATTACATTTATTCGTCAAATAGGACTTTATGCTGAACAACAGTTTTCTCAGTCACAGACGACCAAAACATGACAGCGGGAGCCATTATCTGCTGCAGAACAACGGTCTCCGGCAGTCAAATAATCTTTGTATTTGCCCCCGATCATCCCTAACTTGTAACATTTGAGGCCGGCCGCATGGCTGCCGGGCATGAAAACACCTGAATAATGGTAAAGAAAATACCCATAATAATATTAATAGTATCATTAGCTCTCCTTCCTGTTTTCACCCTGACAGCCGGTAGTCCCGCGGTCAACAAAGATCTTCTGCACGCAGGGTTACTTCATCTTGATTTTCTTCTCATGCAGGAAGATGAATCTTACGATTTCGGGGATGCGCCGGCAAGCTACGGTTCCGCCTGGCATGAAATCACCAACTATCCATACATGGGGACCAGGCCTGACAGCGAAGCCGCCAGCCAGTACTCGGATGAAGCCAACGGTGATGACCTGCGCGACACTGATGACGAGGACGGCGTTACCTTCCCCGAAATGGAACCCGGAAAAACTGTGGTGATCCCAGTCAGGACCACAGTTTCCTACTTCGTCGCAGCCTACCTGAGCGTATGGTTTGACTGGAACGGCGACGGAGATTTCGCCGATAAGGGCGAAAGAGTTGCAGAAAATATCAAGATGCCCTCAGGGACATCCACATATAACCTTTCAGTCGATATCCCTGACAATGCAATAACCACAAAACCGCTTTTTACACGATTCAGAATCGGTCCCCGTGTCAGCACTCCCACAGGTTCTGCTGCTTCAGGTGAAGTAGAAGATTACATGACTAAGATTGGGTGCGCTCCTATTGACCCACCCAGGGTAGGCCAGATCACCCAACCCTCCTGTACCGTACCGGGGGGCAGCGTCGTGCTCGAGGGTCTTCCTCCAACAGGAGCATGGACTCTTACCCGGATGCCTGACGGCGAAACCATCACAGGCAGCGGAGGAAGCTATACCTTAACGGGACTTCCTCCGGGCACATGGAGATATACTGTCACAAACCTGAGCGGATGCACCTCCGGGCCGTCTGACAACATCGTTATCAATGCTGCTCCATTATCACCTGAAGCACCTGTTATTGAATCCATATTACAGCCCACATGTACAACAGGCACAGGACAGGTGTCGCTCGCCGGGTTACCTGCTGCAGGCACCTGGACCGTCCGTTTGTACCCGGGAGCCCATACCTTCCAGGGCAGTGGTACCACCCTGACAATACCAGGGCTGGAGCCAGGCACTTACTATTTCACTGTCACCAACGCCGAGGGATGTGTCTCGGCTGCTTCAGGAAATGCGGTAATAAACCCGCCGCCGGCTACGCCCGCGCCACCAGTGCCCGGCGCGGTCACCCAGCCATCATGCTCCTCCCCCACAGGAAGTGTAACGCTGTCAGGACTGCCTGCCTCAGGCACCTGGACGCTTACCCGGTCTCCGGGAGGGGCCACTGTCACGGGTACAGGGGCCAGCAGGCTGATCACAGGCCTGGAGCCCGGTACCTGGAACTATACCGTTACCAATGAAGGGGGATGTACCTCCGGACCATCAGCAGATATAGTAGTTGTGGCAGGTCCGGCAGTACCTGTTGCACCGCTGCCCGGTGCTGTTACTCAACCTTCCTGTAATATCTCAACCGGAAGCGTTGTTTTATCAGATCTGCCTTCATCCGGCACATGGGCCCTGACGAGGTCCCCTGACGGTGTGATCTACTCAGGAACTGGCGTCAGCATCACCATTGCAGGAATAGAGGCAGGAAGCTACACTTTCACTGTGAGGAACTCGGACGGATGCGTCTCAGCCCCTTCATCAACGGTGGTCATTAATCCGCAACCGGTCACACCCTCTCCTCCGGCGCCGGGAGTCATCACACATCCTACCTGCGAACAGCCTACAGGAAGCGTGGTCATCAACGGGCTGCCGGCACAGGGAAACTGGACGCTGACACGATTCCCGGGGAGCATAACAGTTGTTGCATCAGGAACCACTTTCACCGTCCTCGGTCTCGATCCCGGGTTCTACAATTTCACAGTCACGAACAGCTCAGGCTGTACCTCGGCAGTCTCTTCCGATGTGGTCATCAATCCTCAGCCTGGCCCCTTCCCTACCCTTATAATTACTGACCCTGCCGCCGTCTGTGCACCTGGCACAGCGGATCTGACAAGGCCTGCTGTCACCGCCGGATCAACGCCCAACCTTATTCTCACTTACTGGAGAGATGTACAGAATACTCTGCCGCTAACAACACCATCCGCTGCGTCCGAAGGCACATACTATATAAGGGGAACTATAAGCGGAGGATGCTCGGCTACTGGACCGGTGACGGTCACGGCTTTCCACCCGCCTCTGTCCAATGCCGGACCTGACCAGGAACTGACATTCTTATTCACAGCCACTCTCAGTGCAACCGCGCCTGACGAAAACTCAACGGGTACCTGGACTGTTGAGTCAGGCTCAGGGCTCTTTGCAGATGAGAATGATCCGTCAACCAACGTCAGCAGCCTGAGCAAAGGCGAAAATATTCTGCTGTGGTCTGTGACCAACGGCGTATGCCCGCCAGCTACAGATCAGATGATGATAACAGTCAGGGACCTGACAATTCCTTCTCTTATCACTCCTGACATGAACGGACTGAACGACTACTTTTTCCTTGAGGGAATGGAGGCCCTGGGAAAAGTTGAACTGACTGTATTTGACAGAAGAGGTGCACTTGTCTATGAGAATCTCAGCTATGACAACCTGTGGCACGGTACCGACTATAACGGCGAGCCACTGCCTGATGACACATATTTCTACATTATCAACGCAGAGAACGGCCTGGCTGTCAGCGGCTTCCTCTATGTAAGACGCTGACCGGCTCCGGAGACTATCAAGTTAAAAAAAGAGGGCGCCCCAATGAGGCGCCCTCCTGATTAACTAACTCAAAAACTTAATATCCCGGGTTCTGCTGTGCTGCGATGGGCGGGTTGGCATCCATCTCAGTCTGCGAAAGCACAAGAACAGCATCAGCCAAGGGAAAAGAAGATGAAATTTTCTTCTTCATAGAGAAAAAATTAACTTCGCTATCTACGGACCCGCTTTCACTTTTCTGAATATTTAAACTTCATGTGACCACGTTATGAGACTTTTAAAAGCATTATTCCCCCTATTATTAATTTTTTACGGATGCAACTCATCTGTAACCTATGATCTCCTGATCAGGAACGGTAACATAATTGACGGCACAGGATCTGCCGCATTTACCGCGGATATTGGTATTATGTCAGACACCATTACGGCTATTGGCGACCTAAGAAAAGCCAGGGGTGTCAACGAGACAGACGCAACCGGACTGACGGTTGCACCCGGTTTCATCAACATGCTTAGCTGGTCAGTGGAGTCACTTATAGAGGACGGCAGGTCGATGGGCGACATCTGCCAGGGAGTGACACTGGAGGTCCTTGGCGAGGGTGACTCCTGGGGTCCGTGGAGCGAGAGCATGAAAAGGGAGATGAAGGAGTCGCAGGGCGATATCAAATATGAAATTGAATGGACAACCCTGGGTGAATACCTCGATTATCTTGAGAAAAGGGGCGTTTCAACGAACATCGCATCGTTTATTGGTACCTCAACACTGAGGATACACGTTGTTGGTTATGATAACCGCCCGCCCACCGCTGCCGAGATGGATTCGATGAAACTGCTCATCAGACAGGCCATGGAGGAGGGAGCAATAGGCGTCAGCTCGGCACTTGAATATATACCTGCAAGCTTTGCCTCCACGGAGGAACTGACGGAACTGAGCCGTGTGGCTGCAGAGTATGACGGAATGTATATCTCCCATATCAGGAATGAGGACGAGACCTTCCTTGAAGCTATTGATGACTTCCTGCGCGTGCCTCGCGAGACAGGCATCAGGGCGGAGATCTACCATCTCAAGCAGGTGGGCAAAACAAACTGGCACAAGTGTGACATGGCAATAGCAAAGATTGACTCGGCGAGGGCGGCAGGTCTACATATCACCGCCGATATGTACAACTACCCGGCCAGCTCAACAGGACTGGGTATCATTATGCCGGAATGGGTACAGGAGGGCGGCTTTGAGAAGTGGGTTGCCAGGCTGAATGACCCCGCTATCCGGAAAGTGGTTGCCCCGGAGATCATCAAGACCATCATGAGGAAGCAGGGCTCACCTGACAAGGTGCTGGTCATCGGCTTCAAAACCGATTCACTTAAATACCTGCAGGGAAAGACGCTTGCAGAAATCGCCTCTATAAGAGGTAAGTCTCCTGAGGAGACAGTTATGGACCTGGTCATTGACGACAACAGCAATGTTGACGCAGTATTCTTCTCTATGTCGGAGGATAACCTGCGTAAGCAGATCGCCCAGCCCTGGATGAGTTTCGGTTCCGACGGCAGGTCGATGGCGCCTGAGGGCGTCTCCCTCAAGTCAGCAACACACCCGAGGGCATATGGCAACTTCGCCAGGCTGCTGGGCAGATATGTCAGGGACGAAAAGGTCATATCTCTTGAAGAGGCAGTATACAAGCTGACAATGTTCCCGGCTACCAACATGAAAATTGAAAGGCGCGGGGCGTTGAAGGAGGGAAATTATGCCGACGTGGTGGTCTTTGATCCGGAGAAGGTTCAGGATCACTCAACCTTCGAAGATCCGCATCAGCTGTCGACAGGCATGGTTCATGTCTTCGTCAACGGTGTTCAGGTTCTGCGTGACGGTGAGCACACCGGCGCCACCCCCGGCCGCGTGGTCCGCGGACCGGGATATAGAGAGTCAGGCGGCAGGCAGTAGGCAATAGGCAATAGTGTTGACAATAATAG
>DCSU01000049.1:60692-62274 GCA_002325785.1 Bacteroidales bacterium UBA1458
AGCTTGCAGGGGAGGCAATAGTGACTATTGTCAGTCGGCAGGCAGCAGTAGGCAGTCACGTAAGTCATTCATTTACTGTAAACTGTGGACTGGCGACTGTCTTTAGTCGGCAGTCGGGCTGATTTTAACATCATAAAATGGCACCTCACACGGTGTNNTGCCGACTGAAGACTGCCGACTGAGGACTGAGGACTGCCGACTGAATAGCGAGTCGGCAATAGGGTTGATTTCAACCTGATAAAATGGCACCTCACACGGTGTATCCTCATTGCTGAGAATCCTGAAGAGGACCGGATCCTTAAGTAACTCCCTTACATCAGCCGGATGGCCGTCAAGTATGACCTGCCTGTTCATGAACCGGATGCCGTGGCTGTAATCAACATACCAGTATACATGTCCGCTGTAAACAGGCTGAATAGGTGTACTGTCAATCTTATGCCATCCGTAAATCACCACCCTGTCCGGACGTTCAGAAATACGTGACGAAATGATCACATCCTTCTTTATGCCTGCCACCAGCTGCCCGTCATGCCCTCCTGAAGCCGCCATCTGTTGTTCAATCTGTGAATTGTGTTCAGCAAACTTCGTCACCAGCTCATTCGCATTGCCGACCGGGACATAATTGAACGGTACGAGCCTGACGTCAGCACAGGCCCAGATATGGTCACTAAGTTTTGCCGTCAGCAGTGAAGCACCGAACAGGTCTGCCAACCGCTGCGCCGTACGAGGATTCATTGGGATGCGACAGAAATCGTCATCACTGCCAATGGCCAGATAATCAGGCATAACCTCATATTCAATGGTATGCGGAGTTCCGTCGAGATCTTTGAAAACGCCACTGAGGGTGATCATCTCTCTCAGGAATCCGGGAATATTTCCTGACGCGGCTGCATTAAAGATCTCTTCCTCCCGCGCCTCGCGGGGCAAGTCACTTATGCGTCTCATGAACGCCGTTCCGGTCTCTGCTGAGCGATCACGCGCCGGTATATTCATACTCCGAACCTGAGCTACAATCGTATCAGTGATCAGGGGGAGTGGCTGGCCGTGAAGCCAGCCGGCCAGGAATATGATACTTATTACAAATATGTACCTCATATGTAGGCTACAATAATTGATGGCCCCGATAAATCGGGGCAAGTTCTACGACCAAAGATATACTTTGACGTCTGTAAATATAAAAATTTATGGCCCACAACCAAAAGGTATAGGGGTTATGATAATAACTCCGTAACCCGATTTTCTACTATATTTTTCTTAACTTGGCGGTTACAGTTGATTAAACCTGACCTGATAAATGAGTGAAGAGATCCTGCGGGCAATGATGGAGCTATTCGCCCTGATAGTCAAGCAGGACGGAGGTATGCTGGAGGGTGAGCGCGACTTTGTCTCGGCATTTCTTACCAAGCAGCTTTCACATCAGAGCGCTGATGAGTTCATGAACCTTTTCCTGGAAAATGCTGGGCCTCTCCAGACTATAGACAAAAAGGGTGGTTCAGAAACCGCTTCGGTAAAAGACTCCATCAGGATATTAAATAACTGTAAAAAGATCAACAAGACCCTTACCCAGGAGCAGAGGGTCGTT
>DCSU01000077.1:0-125 GCA_002325785.1 Bacteroidales bacterium UBA1458
CTGATCAGTCCAAAGGGTGCGATGTTGAACGGGGTGTTCCACTCCTGCAGGAGCGGATTGGGTGGTGTGGTGGTGGCCATGGGTCAGGTACGGTATGAAGGCAAATATAGTTCTATTTGGGATTT
>DCSU01000077.1:241-28930 GCA_002325785.1 Bacteroidales bacterium UBA1458
TGACGGTGCATCCTCAAGCTTGGGGCTGCGGATAGCCTGCTGGCCGTTCTCCGAGAAATCGATTCCCCGTGCAACCGCGAGAGCATTCAGGTTGGTGATGTAATTCACCATCCCGTTCTTCTCCCACTTGTTACCCTTGATATTAAAGGTTACGGTCACATCCTGCCTGAGCCATGATTCATCAATGATTTCACACTTGTCCTGTGTGAGCTGGAACTTGATGAAGTCGACATACGCCTGTCCGCTGCCGCTATCCTTGTGTTCGATAACGAACTCGCGCTTACGGAAACGTTCATTGACCCTGTTGATCGGGTAGACCTCGGCAACCTTGCCTGTAATCTGAAATTCCATTATTATGCTTCTGTTATTACAATTTTGTCGATGGTGTCACCGGCCCTGATAAGGTCAATCACTTCAACACCCTCGATAACCTTGCCAAAACATGTATGCTTCCTGTCAAGATGTTTGGTGTTTGATCTGCTGTGGCAGATGAAGAACTGTGAACCACCTGTGTCCTTACCGGCATGAGCCATGGAGAGAACACCACGGTCATGATACTGTTTTGTCCCGGTAAGCTCGCATTTGATCTTGTATCCCGGTCCGCCTGTACCAATGCGCGGATCACTCATGTCTTTCGAGAAGGGGCATCCGCCCTGTATCACGAAGTCAGGAATGACCCTGTGAAATGCCAGTCCGTCATAGAACCCTTTTCCGGCCAGTGTCACGAAATTGTCGACTGTGCCTGGAGCATCATCATCATACAGTTCTGCCTTCATTACCCCTTTCGGAGTATGTATCTCGGCTAATTTCACTTTTTAACGATTTCAAGAAGTTCAACTTCGAAGACAAGGGTTGAATAAGGAGGAATAGGGCCTGTGCCGCTCTCACCATAAGCCAGTTCGTAAGGGATGTAAAACTTGAACTTTGAACCTACAGGCATCAGCTGGATACCTTCCTGCCATCCCTGGATGACCTGGTTCACACCAAATTCGGCGGGTTCGCCACGGTCAACGGATGAGTCAAACTTGGTACCGTCCATGAGTGTTCCGGTATAATGAACCCTGACCACATCCTCAGGGAGGGCCATTGCACCCGTACCCATTGTTATCACCTCATACTGGAGTCCGCTTGCAGTTTCCTGAACGCCGTCACGTTTTTTATTGTCAGCAAGGAATTTTTCACCATCGTCAATGTTCTTACCGTACATCGCTTTCATCTGTTCTGCCTGCCTTTTCTGCATGTATGTCATGACAAAACCCTGGGCGGCCTGTTCATCCAACGTATTCTTTTCATTCTCGGCGTCAATCATGCCCTTTGCGAATAGCACCGGGTCAATGCTGATGCTGTCACTTACATAATAAAAGTAACTTGCAATACCAAGTGAATATGCGAGGGAGTCTTCAGCACTCTTGACTTTGGTGGCTGTTATACCGGACCTGGTGTTGCATGAAGTTGCGATAACCGCTGCTGTCACAGCGAGGATTACTAAACCTTTGATTTTCATTGTATCAGTTTTTATTTAAATTTTGGCAAAGATAATATTTTGGAAGTCAATCCGAGGCTATTGCTGTTCTTTTATTACCTCGAGAAGTTCAACTTCAAAGATGAGGGTTTCAAATGGTTTGATGACGTTTCCCGCACCTCTCTCGCCGTAGGCAAGATCATATGGAATATAGAGCATCCATTTTGAACCCTCTTTCATCAGCTGGAGGCCTTCAACCCATCCGCGGATCACGTTACTGACCCTGAACTGTGCCGGTTCACCGCGGTCATACGAAGAATCAAATTTGGTTCCGTCAATCGTCTTCCCGGTATAATGAACCTTTACAACATCCTCAGAGCCCGGCAAAGCACCAGTTCCCCCGGTGATAACCTTGTACTGCAGTCCGCTTGGCAGGGTGACAACGCCATCTGTTTTTTTGTTCTCCTCAAGAAATGTCTTTGCAGCATTGATCTGCTCCCCGTACTCGGCCATCAGTCTGACCTTTTCACGGCGCTGCATGTAAGTGACTATAAATGCACTGGCAGCTGTGTCTGTCATCAGGGCCTTCTCCCTGGATGCGTCGGTCATCCCTTTGGTGAACATCTTTGTACTTATATTGATACTGTCGGCCACATAGTATTTGTAGTTTGCCACACCGAGAGCATAGGAGAGGGAGTCTTCGGAGGTGGCGAATTTTGATTTCTGTGCGGTGGCGGTTATTGCAGTCATGACACACAGGGTCACGACGGTTAATAGTTTGGTGGTCCTCATATTTTCAGTTTTAAACTTTTTTACCTGCAGGGATGGAGAATGTGCAACATCACTGCAGCAGGTTTTTAAATCACGCAAAGATATCAAATTCATCTCTTCACCGCTCTGGTCATCACCCTTTTTCCGGGAGGGCCGGGGAGAAGGGTTACATCGAAGCTAAGAGCCCTGAGCATGCGCTTCAGGCTGCCTTTTGCAGAGTATGTGACAAACACCGATCCGGCATGGGTGGCGGCTTCAATCCGGCGCATAACATCTTCAGTCCACATTTCCGGCTGTTTGTCGGGTCCGAAGGCATCAAAAAAGATAATGTCGTACAGTCCCGCCGGGTCCTCCACGGTCAGGTCAGACAGTATCTTTGTCAGTGAGAACCACTCTGTTATTGCATTCTGCTCACCCCAGGAAGCTGCATGGATGGCCTCAAACAGTTGCGGGCCGCGACTCCCGGCAAGAGGCCCGTAATTAAGTTGGCGGACAAGGGATGGGTCGAGGGGGTATTTTTCGAGTGAGGTATAGCTGACGCGAATCTTATTTTCTTCTGCATGGATGGCGGAGAGGAGTGCGTTGAGTCCGGTTCCGAATCCGACTTCGAGGACAGAGACAGCACTGGCTTCGAGGCTTGCAAGGCCGGCATTGATAAATATGTGTTTTGATTCGGTCAAGGCACCAAAATGGGAGTGATAGTGCTCGTCGATTTCAGGCACATAAAGTGTATGAGAGCCGTCTTGGGTTATTTTGAGTTCAGGATTCATTTCTTTTTTAGGGCAGTAGGCAATAGGCAATAGGCAATAGTGAGGAATTAAGAATTAAGGATTAAGAATTGAATGTCAGGTTCTTAAACCGTCCCGATCTTTCGGTCGGGATCTCCGTGGAGTTTATCCCGCACAGCGGGGCTTCGACAAGACCTTCAGACTTCATCCGCCAGCTGGCGGATCAGACCTTCAGACCCTGTTTTTGCATTTGCCAGTCGGAGTCATACCATGTTCTTACATCGGTGGCTATCATGCCTGCTCGGCGTGCGGCCTCGATGCCCAGGTCGCCGTCTTCAAACACCTCACAGTCGGCCGGCGCTACATTCATAAGTTCAGCGCACCTGAGGAAAGTCTCAGGGTCAGGCTTGTGCCGGGTCACGTCATTGGCAGTAACGATTATGTCAAAGTATTTTCTGATTCCTATAATCTCCAAGGTCTTCTCCACTGCCTCGCGATGGCCACCGGTGCCGACTGACATGGGCATTATGCCATAGTATTTTTGTACCAGCGCAATTACCGGCTCAATAGGTGTTACATTATGCTGTATGGTGTAGAACTCTTCGAGCTTGACTTCCATGATCTCCTCCGGTGAGACCTTGCCGGTCATCCCGTTATGTTCAATGATATCCTCTGCTATCTTCCAGCCCGGCGCTCCGGTGTGTGCCTGGAGAAATGAGGTATCCATGGTTATGCCGAAATGGAGGCAGGCTTTCTGCCATGCCAGGTAGTGCCACGGCATGGTGTCAGCCAGTGTGCCGTCGAGGTCAAATATCAGTCCTTTTGCCCCGGGGGTGATGTCGAAGTTCATTTATTGTCAGATTGAAGCGCAAAAGTAGTATTAATCAGGCAGTAGGCAATGGGCAATAGGCAGTGGTGAGAATTTTCGATTTAAGATTTTCGATTGTCGATTTAATCAAAATTTGTAAATCGCAAATCGCAAATCCTTTAGAACTAAGACCTTCTGACTTTACGGACTTTCGACTTTANNACTTTCGACTTTACAGACTTTATGGACTTTCGACTCAGACCTTGTGTCGTGTCAGCCCTTGATGAATTTCCTTACCTCGTTTGCAATGTTCTCCCCGGTGAAGCCGAATTTCTCATCAAGCACGTTGTACGCCGCCGAGTAGCCGAAGCTTTCGAGGCCCCATATCCGGCCTTTCGACCCGGCGAAGCCCAGCATCGTCACCGGCAGTCCGGCCGTCAGGCAGAAAACGGGTACTCCCGGTGTGATGACGCTGTGCCTGTAACTCTCATCCTGCATCCTGAATAATCCTTCAGAAGGAGCTGATACTATCCTTGATTTGATTCCCCATGAGGATAGCAGTTCTGCGGCCTCAACCAGGGTGGCCACTTCGGAGCCGCTGGCAACCATAATCACATCAGGTTTTCCCGGACCATCAGTGACATTATAAGCTCCTCTCGATGCCATTGCAGCGGCTTCAATCCGTGTTTTGCCCCCGAAGGGAAGTGTTTTGATGTTCTGCCTTGAAAGTATCAGTGCGGTGGGTGTTTTTTTATTCTCCAGCGCCAGTTTCCATGCAATATTCGTTTCAGGGGCATCGGCTGGTCTCAGCACCAGCATGCTGTTCTCGCCATGGTGGTTCTTCAGGTGTTCCATGAGCCTGATCTGGGCCTCCTGCTCAACGGGCTGATGCGTGGGTCCATCCTCGCCTACGCGGAAAGCATCATGTGTCCATATATACTTGACCGGCAGGCGCATGAGCGCCGCGAGCCTGACGGCAGGCTTCATGTAGTCAGAGAAGACGAAGAAAGTCCCGCAGGCAGGTATCACTCCACCGTGGAGTGCCATGCCGTTCATGACGGCAGCCATAGTCAGCTCGGAGACTCCTGAATGCAGGAAGGCTCCTGAAAAGTCGCCCCTGGTAAAAGGCTTGCTCTTCTTCAGGAAGCCGTCAGTCTTGTCAGAGTTGGCGAGGTCTGCCGATGCAACTATCATGTTGGGGATCTTCACGGCAAAGTGGGAGAGGAGGACGGCGGATGCGTTGCGGGTGGCATCATTCTCCTTCTGGGCTATGGCGGTAAAGTCAATCTCAGGAATGACGCCCGAGTAGAAATCATTAAGCTGTTGTGCCGCATCAGGATTTTCATTTGCCCAGCCCTCTTTCTTCTTTTTCCAGGCTGCGGCTGCACCAGATTTGCCTGCCAGCACCTCTTCGTACAGCAGCTTTACATCGGGAAATACCTCAAAAGGTTTTTCCGGGTCACCTCCCAGGTTAGCAACGGATTTCTTGAAGGAACCTCCGGCATGAGTAACCGGCTGCCCGTGTGTTGAGGTCTTACTTTCGAAGCTGTTACCTGATTCGTCTACCAGGCCTTTGCCCATCACAGTCTTGCCTATTATTATCACCGGTCTCTCATTTTCATCACCTGCCAGCCGAAGTGCTCCTCGTATCTGGTCATGGCTGTGGCCGTCTATCTCCATCACCCGCCATCCCCATGCCTTGTATTTGGCTGCTGTGTTTTCGGATGTGACAACAGAGGTCTCTGTAGAGAGCTGAATATCATTTGAATCATAGAATAACACCAGGTTGCTCAACCCGAGGTGTCCGGCGAGGCGTCCGGCGCCCTGGGAGATCTCCTCCTGGATGCCACCGTCAGATATGTAGGCATAAGTCTTATGTTCAAACAGCCGACCGAACCGGGCTGCCAGGAAGCGTTCCGCGATGGCTGCGCCCACGGCCATGGTATGACCCTGGCCAAGAGGACCTGAGGTGTTTTCGATACCACGTTTCAGATCGAGCTCCGGGTGACCCGGTGTCACACTGCCCCACTGCCGGAACTGCATGATGTCGTCAACGGTGAAGTGGCCTGTGAGTGTCAGGACTGAATAGAGCATGGGCGACATATGGCCGGGATCGAGGAAGAACCTGTCTCTGTTTATCCATTCCGGATCTGCAGGGTCAAAACGGAGGAACTCGGAGAAGAGGATATGTATAAAATCTGCTCCTCCCATGGCTCCTCCCGGATGACCGGAATTAGCTTTCTCAACCATTGCCATAGAGAGGATCCGGATATTGTCTGCTGCGCGTTCGTTTACATTTTTGGTCATGACGGTTTGTACCTTTTGAGTGAGAGTAAAAATAATAAAAAAAATGCTTACCGGGAGTCGCTTCTGATTAACAAACAGAACTCCACGGCTGGCATGACTAGCTATTGCATTGCCCTGGTCTACAGCGTTATGGCGGTTAAGCGTTATAGGTTGAGGAGGCGGTGTCGCCTCCGCGCCCGGTCCAGTTCGTGTGGAAGGACTCACCCTCAGGTTTATCAATCCGCTGGTAGGTATGAGCTCCGAAATAGTCGCGTTGTGCCTGTAGTAAATTTGCAGGCAGCCAGGCCGAACGGTAGCTGTCAAACCACGACAGTGCCGCTCCCATGGCTGGCACGGGGACACCGTCTCTGACTGCCCCTGCAATAACCCTTCGCCAGTTCTCGCTGTTCTCATTAAGGATGGATGAGAAATAGCTGTCAATGATCAGGTTGGGCAGTTCCGGGTCGCGCCTGAATGCTTCGTAAATCTTGTTGAGGAAAGCTGACCTGATGATGCATCCGCCTCTCCATATCATTGCTATCTCACCGTATTTCAGATCCCATTTGTATTCAACGGCAGCGTTGCGGAGCAGGTTGAATCCCTGTGCATAAGAGACGATCTTGGAAGCATATAGCGCTTTGCGGATGTCATCAGCGTACTGTTTTTTGTCGGGCTTCGGGCCTTTTACCGGGCTGCTGAAGAGGGGAGCGGCTTTAACTCTTTCCTTCTTCATTGAAGATATTAACCTGGCGAAGACCGACTCACCGATCAGGCTCAGCGGCACTCCGTGGTCAAGGGCGCTGACGACTGTCCATTTGCCTGTTCCCTTCTGGCCTGCAGAGTCGAGTATCTTTGTGACAATGGGTTCTCCGTCGGTATCCTTGTATCTGAGTATCTCCCCGGTGATCTCTATCAGGTAGGAGTCGAGTTCTACTTTGTTCCACTCCTCGAAAATGCCGGCCATATCATCGTAGGTAAAGAGGCCTGAATTGATCATCAGGTGGTATGCTTCGCAAATGAGCTGCATGTCGCCGTATTCAATGCCGTTATGGACCATCTTGACGAAGTGGCCTGCGCCGTTATCGCCTATCCAGGTGACGCAGGGAGCCCCGTCAGACGCCCTGGCAGCAATTGCATAGAAGATATCTTTCACGTGAGGCCACGCCTCTTTGGATCCGCCGGGCATCATCGAGGGTCCGAGCAGAGCACCCTCTTCACCGCCTGAGACTCCGGTGCCGATGTAAAGAAGTCCCTTGCTCTCAACATATTGTGTCCTTCTAATTGTGTCCGGAAAGTGTGAATTACCGCCTTCAATAATAATATCTCCCTTGTCGAGCAGGGGGATGATCTTCTCAATGAAATCGTCAACCGGCTTGCCTGCCTTGACCATCAGCATAACCTTACGGGGTCTCTCAAGGTTTGAGATCAGCTCCTCAAGTGAATAGGAGGGTATGATCTTTTTGCCTTTCCCACGTCCGTTCACAAAATCAGTCACCCTTTCCGTTGTGCGGTTGAAGACTGCAACAGTAAAACCCCTGCTTTCAATGTTGAGCACCAGGTTTTCTCCCATCACGGCGAGGCCTATCAATCCTATATCTGCTTTCATCCTGAAAAATTAAGTTGTTGATAAATTGAATTCTTTTGTTTTCGAATTATTGAATTATTCTGAAGCCAAGGTCCATAAGTATTTGTCGTGCCAGCGGGTCATCGGTCTGCACACTGTATGATTCAAATTCTCTTCTGATCCTGTAGTTATCGCGAAGATACTCGAATTTTCCGGTGTCACGGCGGAAAAGTCTGTCATCATCCTCAACCGGATAGGTACGTCTGACGGCCCTGGCAACAAGCTCGAGAGCACTTTTGCTATCGCTCTGCTGTGTCAGGTCAATGACCTGATCGGCTGGTTGCGGAAGCGAGGCGGGTGACCAGTCCTGAAGCGGAATACCCAGCTCCGCAGCTACCCGTCTCACCGGGTTTATGGTGGCGTTAGCCTTGCCGTCGACTGAATATCCGGCTATGTGAGGGGTAGCTATATCTGTCAGTTGTACCAGTCTGCCGTCAGCCTCGGGCTCTCCCTCCCAGACATCAAGTACTGCGCCAGCCAGGGTCTTTGATGAGAGCGCCTCCCTGAGAGCTGCATTGTCTACCACCTCGCCGCGCGAGGAGTTGATCAGGATGCAATTCTTCCTTAGCATAGGCAGGTTGGCGCTGTTGATCAGATGGCGGGTACTGTCCATGCCCTCAAGGGTCAGCGGCACATGCAGAGTGAGAATGTCTGACTCTGCAAGGAGCTTTTCAATAGGATGGAACTCGGTGCCTTCCTCTCGTCTCTGTCGGGGAGGGTCATTTTGAAGCACCCTCATTCCAACGGCCCTGGCCGCCCTGACAACTTTTGTTCCTACGTTTCCCACTCCCACGACTCCCAGAGTCAGCGAGCGGAGGTCCAGCGAGCGGCTGAAGGCGAGATAAAACAGTACTGTGGTTATATATTGCATCACTGATCCCGAGTTGCAACCCGGGGCGTTCACCCACTTTATGGCAGCATTGTCAAGCCAGTCAGTATCAAGGTGATCATATCCTATGGTAGCCGTGGCCACAATTTTTACCTTGCTGCCTTCAAGGAGCCGGCTGTTGCATCTGGTGCGGGTACGGACTATCAGAGCATCGGCATCGGAGACCATTCGGGCATCAATGGCGCGGCCTGGACTGTACACTACTTCAGCCCAGGGTTCAAAGACTCCTTTTATGAACGGGATTTTTTCGTCTATTACGATTTTCATGGGCTTAACGTGCTGCTTTCCAGAGGCCGGTGGCCGGGTTGGAAATGAAATAGAACTCTTCACCGTCGGTGTTCCTGTGAAATCCGGTCTGCAGGCTGAGCGGATCATACTGTTTCATCAGTGCATTGATGTCGCCGAAGCTGTACCCGACGGTTTCAACCTCTTCAGGAGTGAGGTGCCCTGCCGCGTATGTCACCCTGAACCTGTTCTCGGGTGAGCCGTGAATGAGATGGGCAGCTGCGCTCAGGTTCTCCTTAAGGTCATTGTTGGCTTCGGTGAATGCGAGTATCTCAGGGGTGGTACGGTAGCCGTATTTCCTGATCAGTTTGTCAATGGCCGGGTCTTCGCCGAAGGTCTTCACACCCGGGGCAAGGACTATCAGTTCGCCGTTGTCAGCTATTGCCATACGCGTGCGGTAGATACTCTTGTTGCCAAGCCAGGTGCTCTTGAACTCTTCGGGGTCCAGCCATACTACTACCTTCTTCAGCCGTTCCGGCAGGGTGGTGAAGTTAACCTCTCGTGAGAGGGCTGCCGCCTGCCGGAAGCATTCGATATCATCCCCGGCAAAGAGGCCCCTGATCTTCAGCCTGCCCTCGCTGTCGGGTGCAACAACAGTGAGGATATAGAGCAGAGGCAACCGATCAGCCGCAATCTCCGAAGCCTTATTCAGGACCGCCCTTACAGGGTTGTCAGTTGTTCCCAGTATGTTCTCAATGCCGTATACGGCGCCAATGAAGTGACTTTTGTTAATAGCCTCGCTGCCTCCGCATCCCACAAAGACGTTCTTGTTGTAATTGGCCATACCCGTCACCTCATGAGGAACCACCTGTCCTACTGAGATAATCAGGTCATGACCCCCGTCTGAAAGAAGGCGGTTCACCTGGACGGGATAGTCAAAGGTGAGCCTGCCGCCAGTGACCTCTGATACAAACGAAGCTGGCACCCTGCCCAGCTCTCCGATGTCAGTGCGCCATCGGTGCTCCCTGAACAGCGTAAGTGGTACTTTGCCAAACATTCTGCGGATCTCGGCCGGTTCCATCGGCATGTGTGTACCCAGCGCGGGCAGGATATCTATGACACGCTCTTCGAGCCTCTCCCAGAGCAGTTCGGTTATCATGCCCGCACCGGAATGGGCACGTGTGATGTCAGGCGGCAGTATAAGGACCCTTTTTCTTTTACCGAAGCTTCCAAGAACTGTCTCCAGTGCAGACCTGACCTTGTCTTTGTCCAATCCCTTTTCTTGTCCGTTTTCTGAATAGTATATCATATTGTTTTATTTTTTCCATGACGGTTTTTGAGGCTGTTACCGACGGCATCCGTTTTTACCATGATGGTTTTTCAGGCAGCGAACGGCGGAACTCGTCAATCAGCCGGTCCTGATATTCTCCCTTGTACGTGCCGGCGATGAACCTGCCAAGAGCCTCATCATGGAAGAGTTTCCACGACTTGTTCTCATGTCCGGGTACCACCGGAAAGAAGAGAGCCCCGTTATCGGTTGACGCCTTCAGGTCACCCGGTGCATCTCCGATCATAAGAATCCTGTCAGAGGGATACCTGTTTGCAGCAGCAATGGCAATATGTTCGCTCTTGGTTCCCTGTTCCTGTCCGGCAATTGTTTTTACGAATCCGTCAATTGAGTGTTCCCTCCACTCCCTTGTCAGTGCCTCCAGGGGTGTCTGTGAAACCACTATGGCATCAGCGACAATGCTCAGCTTTTCTATAGATTTCCGGGCGTAGGGGAACGGTGGAGTGTTGCGCAGCCACCGTGCTATATCTTCATTGATTGCCAGTGTCCATTCAAGTACAGGCACCAGGGCAGGGTGAGGGTTATTACCCACATACTCCTTGAAGGCCGGGTTGCCAAGCCTGGTCTCGCCGCTCACCCAATGCCGGAGAGGTGACATGTCAGGAAGGTTGATGCCCGTTTCCTGCACTTCAGGCCTTGCGGCCAGGAGTTCCATCACCTTTAACAGGGCAGGAAAACGGTTTATACCCCGGGTTACGGAATAGAGATTGACGAAATCCCATGTCTCACGCACATACTTGGAAATGGCGAAGAGACCGAAGTATTTGACGGTATTGGGACAAAAGAACTCCTTGTGCTTGACCTCCATTGTATCGAATACACAACCGTCGGAGTCGATGCCGATAAAAAAATCCTTCTCCGGTTTAAAATCTTCCAGAAGACTCATTTTGTTTTCCATTGCCGGTTACTTAATAGTAATACAAATGTCAGCCGGGATTGTTCCCGTCAGACCCCACTGTATGCGCTGAACCCGCCGTCAACGGGTATCACTACGCCTGTGACAAAGGATGAGGTACCTGACAGCAGGTAGAGCATGGTACCTACCAGTTCCTCAGGCTCGGCATAGCGACCCATGGGTGTGGCGGAAATAATCTTCCTGCCGCGCGGGGTCATCTCTCCTGTCTGCTCGTCAGTCAGCAGGAAGCGGTTCTGGTTGGTGAGCAGAAAACCGGGCGCTATTGCATTGACCCTGACACCTGTGGGAGCAAAGTGGACTGCAAGCCATTGCGTGAAGTTGTTAATTGCTGCCTTGGCAGCCGAGTAGGCGGGTATCTTCGTCAGCGGCCTGTAGGCGTTCATTGATGAAATATTCAGGATACTGCCGCTTCCTTTTTTTACCATATCCTCGCTGAGGATCATGGTTGGCAGCACGGTGCCCTTGAAGTTCAGGTCGAAGACGCCGTCAAATCCTGCAATGTCAAGATCAAAGAATGTTCCTTTCAGTTCCTTATCATCAGCGGTAATAACCTCTTTGACGGTAGTGGCTGAGGCTTTGTTTCCACCGGCGCAGTTTACAAGTATATCAAGTGCGCCGAATTTGGAGCGAATCTCTTCGCGGGCTTTGAGCAGCGATTCCCTGTCGGTCACGCTGGCGCCGATGGCAGCGGCCACACTACAGTCGGGTCTGGCAACCATCTCTGCGGCGGTGATGGCTCCCCTGGCCGGGTTCACATCCAGAATGATGACTGTCATTCCGGCCCGGCACAATCCTTTTACGAGTGTCTGTCCTATCACACCGCTGCCGCCGGTAATGGCGGCCACTTTCCCTTTCAGGTCACTGAAATCATTCATCATTTTTATCTTTTCTATTCAACTATTATAGGTTTGTATTTTGGCACAAGTATTTTCATAACTGTCCATCCGATCAGGTATGCCACCGCGCAGATACAGAATATTATGAAATAACCGGCCCTTATTCCCTCAAATCCAAAGAAACTCATGGGTTCAGTCATATACTTTGCTCCGCCGGCGAGGAGTTCATTTGTCATGACACTCACCGTACCGTCTGTCATGGTGGTACCGGACGAGAAGTCAAACAGCACGCCGGATCCCTTATTGATAAGGAATGCTCCGAAGCCTCCTGCCATACCTCCGATACCGGTAATGGTTGCCACGGCCGATTTCGGGAACATGTCACCGATAGTGGAGAAAAGGTTAGCTGACCACGCCTGGTGGGCGGCGGCAGCAATGCCTATGATGACAACCGGGAACCAGTAAGATATGTGTCCCAGCGGTTGTGCCAGCAGGGCCAGCAGCGGAAAGAAGGCAAAGATCAGCATGGCACGCATACGGCCGGCGTAGGGGTTCATCCCCAGTTTGTCTACGAAATATCTGGGAAGCCAGCCCCCGATGATTGAGAGCATGACAATGGCATAAAGTACGAATATCAGTAACTTGGCCGTGTTGGTATCGGAAGTAAGTCCGTAGACATCACTGAGGTAGGCAGGAGTCCAGAAGAGGTAGAACCACCAGACGCCGTCAGTCATGAATTTGCCGAAAGCAAATGCCCAGGTCTGCTTGTACCTGAAACATTGCATGAATGACATTTTCTTTTCTATCTTCTCTATATTATTGTTTGCTTTGGTTTCCGCAATGGTGTCCTGGTCGATGTAATCTAGTTCAGCCTTATTTACCAGCGGGTGAGCGTGAGGTTTCTTATACATGAAAATCCAGAATCCCATCCATATGAAGCCAATAGCACCGATGAAAATAAATGCCATTTCCCATCCCCATTTTGCTGCAATAACGGGTATGGATATCGGGGCGATGAGGGCACCTACCTGTGCGCCTGAATTAAAGATGCTGGTTGAGAATGCCCGGTCCTTTTTTGGGAAAAACTCGGCGGTGGTCTTGATTGCCGCCGGGAAGTTGCCCGCTTCACCCAGAGCCAGCACAAAGCGTGCAAAAATAAAGAGTGTCACGCTGACAGAAGTAACCATTCCGACATTGTCAATTGTGCCAATAATGTTTCTGGCCTCCTCAAACCCCACGAACCATTTGCCGGCGGTAATCCCGGAGGTGGCTATACCGCAGAAGGCATGCAGAACGGCGCCAACAGACCAGATGCCTATTGCCCAGAGGAACCCCTTCTTTGTATCAATCCAGTCGACAAATCTTCCGGCAAACAGCAGGCTGACGGCATAGAATATTGAAAAGAGACCGGTGATGGTACCATAGTCATTGTTGGTCCAGTGGAATTCGGGCGCAATGAAGTCCTTCCAGGTCAGAGAGAGAACCTGTCGGTCCATGTAGTTAATGGCTACCGAAAAGAACAACAGCCCGGTGATGGCCCACCTGTAGTTTGTCATTTTCGAATCTGTGGTTTGTGAGGACATGGGGTTCGTTTAAGAGTTTAATATTCAGTGATTAACATATAATGTACACATGCATCTTATTGTCTGTTCAGGATGCTGCCGGTCTTATTTTCTTAATTGTGTCAAGTGTATTATTGACGGTTGTTGTCAGTGAATCCCAATCTCCTGCCTTCACAATCTTCTCGGTGATCAGTGCAGAACCCATTCCTACGCATGCCACACCGGCATCGAACCACTTTTTGAGGTTTTCCTCCGATGGGTCAACTCCGCCGGTTGGCATTATGGTTGTCCAGGGGCAGGGACCTTTGACCGCTTTAACGAATGAGGGTCCGCCTACGGCATTGCCGGGAAATATCTTTACTATCTCAGCACCCAGTTCTTCAGCCTGTGAAATTTCCGTCAGGGTGCCACAACCGGGTATCCATAATACTTTTCTCCTGTTGCAGATCCGGGCTACCTCGGGGTTCAGCACCGGGGAGACAATGAAGTCTGCACCCATCTGCATGAAAATGGCTGCTGTAGGCGCATCAGCAACTGAGCCGGCACCGATCATCATCCCTGGACAGTTATCCGCGGCCCATTTTTTCACCTCTGAAAACACCTCATGAGCGAAATCGCCCCTGTTGGTAAACTCAAATACTCTCGCACCACCGGCATGACATGCTGAAATTACATTTTTGCATATCTCCCCGTCATGATTGTAGAAAAGAGGCACAAGGCCTGTCTCCTGCATCGCCATTGCAACCTGAATACGTTTGTAACTGCTCATCTCTTTTGTCTATTTCAGAAGCCGAAGTAATTCTTTGCGTTGTAGTATGAGATGTTTTCCACCATTTTTCCTATGGTTTCCATCTCTGATTCCGGCAGCTTCCCCTTTTCGATGTCATCACCGAGCATGTTGCAGAGGATTCTGCGGAAGTATTCATGACGGGGGTATGAGATAAAGCTTCTCGAATCAGTGAGCATCCCGACAAACCTGCTCAGCAGCCCCATCAGTGAAAGGGCATTAAGCTGATTGATCATGCCGGTCTCCTGATCAAGGAACCACCAACCGGCCCCAAACTGCATTTTCCCGGGAACACTGCCATCCTGAAAGTTGCCGATCATTGTGGCAATCAGTTCGTTATCCCTGGGGTTGAGATTATAGAGTATCGTTTTCGTCAGCTTGCCTGTGGCCGTAAGCCTGTCAAGCAGCCTGGAAATATCTTTTGCCACCGTGAAATCGCCCATCGAGTCATAACCGGTATCAGGACCGAGTGATGCAAGCATCCGGCTATTGTTGTTTCGGATAGCACCATAGTGGAACTGCTGTGTCCAGCCTCTATCGGCGTCCATCACTGCCAGCTCGTAAAGCATTACTGACTTGAATTTCACTACCTCCTCATGGCTTAGCGAGGTTCCTGAAGTCACTTTCCTGAAGATGGAGTCTGCCTCGGTAGAAGTACAGTCTTCCGAGTAAAATTGTTCTATACCGTGATCGCTGAGAAGACATCCGGCGTCGGCGAAGAACTGATGCCTCTTCCTCAGGGCTGCAATCAGGGAATCAAATCCTTTAATCTCAGTGTCAGAGGCCTCTGATAGTATTTTAATATAGTCGCTGAATTTTGCGGGGTCTTCAACAGCCATGGCCTTATCAGGCCTCCATGCGGGTAGTACTTTAATGCCGAAATCGCTCTTTTTCAGTTTGATATGGTGCTCGAGATTATCAACCGGATCATCGGTTGTACAGATCACCTCGACGTTGAATTTTTTCATCAGTCCGCGTGCCGAATATTCCGGTTTCTGCAGGAGATCCGTACACTCTTCCCATATCCCGGGGGCTGTTGTGCGGTTGAGTATTCTGCTGATTCCGAAGACTCTTTTCAGCTCAAGGTGTGTCCATGCATACAGCGGGTTACGCATGGTGAAGGGCACCGTCTCTGCCCAGCGGTCATATTTTTCGCGGAAGGTTGTGTTTCCGGTGATGTATTTCTCATCGATCCCGTTGGCCCTCATGGCTCTCCACTTGTAATGATCGCCCTCAAGCCATAGCTGGCCGAGATCGTCAAAGCGCCTGTCCGAAGCAATGGCTTCCGGGCTGAGATGACAATGGTAATCTATTATCGGCATGCCTTCAGAATGCTCATGGTAAAGTTTTCTGGCACAATCATTCTGCAGCAGGAAGTCTTCGTTGATGAACTCTTTCATTGGATGGCAGATATTTGTTACTGACGGGTAAAGAGACGTACGATATGCCTGCGATAGATGTTCTCCCATACACATGATGCTATGATCGCGGAGTTGGCATCAAGGGCATCCGTGTATTCCTTCCCCATCTCGGCGGCCACCTTGTAGCCCACGTGAATAAGCTGGCGGAAACTGGGGTTGTAGTTGGGGTGTCCCGGCACATGTCTGAGTGTTTCAGCATATTTCTTTGTATCCCAGGTGTCAACAACTTCCGGAGCCGGAAGCAGTTCAGGTTTGATATCAATTACCGTGGCATATGGACCGCAGAGTTCATCGCGTCGCTCATATGCACTGCGATAGATTCGCTTTGCAATATCAAGTGCTGTGCCTCCGGCGAGGGCAAGACCTATCACCTCTTCGAGCCATGTTGTTCCGGCAGTCTTGACGTGCAGGCCGCAGTCGTGTTTCTTTATTATTTGTCCCATGACCGGGTAGATCGAAAACTTGTCGCTTCCCGAATGCACGCTCAGCTTGAGCCCTGAGGGCAGGCCGAACATCCTGACCGCATACCTGATGACCAGGATATCCTCTTCAAACTCCTTCCCGAAGCGAACCGGATCACCTTCATAGTCAACCCCTTTATTAAACCGGCCTGTGAATTTCGGGGCAATTGTCTGAACAGGAACCTTCAGGTCGGCCAGTGCCTTCAGGATGAAGAGCATCTCCAGGGGTTGCTGAGGCTGGTCGACCTCATCCATTGAGACCTCCGTGACGAAGTTGCCTTCGCCCTTTACCGATGCTATATGCCTGTAGATTGCGGCAGCCTCATTGATAGCAAACAGGAATTTTGAAGCGAAGGCCCTGAGAAAGTCTTCCGTGATTGTGAAGTTGTCATCGATGCCCGGGATCTTCAGTTCACCGCAGAACGACAGGTGTGCTTCCACAAAGCTTTCGATATCGGTATCTGATGCACTTTTGCCTATAAAATCAGCAACATCCAGGGTGAAGAAGTCTGAGTGGTCTATAAACCGCCCGACGGTTGTAAGGTTAATATGGTCGGCATCAACGAAGTATGGACCGGTGTAACTAATCTCACGTACAGCGGCATCAGCCTCAGCGCGGGTGTCAGAGGGTTCCGAATGAACTATGTTATGTTCCCTGTTTGATTTGTTCCAGACAGGAGTGATATCAACGCCCAGTTCGGTAGAGGCCTTGATCAGGGCTTCCAGCTGGGCCTTGCCCTGGTGTGAGAATCTGTCCCCGATTCCAAATGAATATTTGCCTGTCTCTTTCATAATGATCATTTAATGGTTTTCAGCAACGTCGAAAAATAGCAATAAAAAACTAAATTAGGATCTTGATTTCTTGTAAATTCAGCAGCCATGAAGATGTTTGCATTCATTGTTACATTCACCCTGCAATCGGTTGTAGCCTTCGGCCAGGTAAGGCAGATAACCGTTGCGGCTGACGGCAGTGGTGACTTTACCTCCGTCCAGGAGGCGGTCAACTCCATCAGGGCATATATGTCTGATACCACATTCATGTATATCAGGAATGGAACTTACCGCGAAAAGATTGTGATCCCCTCGTGGGTTACCAATCTTTTCATGAAGGGGGAGAGCGTTGATAACACCGTCATCACCTGGAATGACCATGCCAATATCCGCAATATGGGCACCTTCAGGACTTACACAATCTGGGTACTGGGGGCAGGTTTTACTGCCGAGGATATCACTTTTGAGAACAATGCCGAACAGCTCGGACAGGCTGTGGCTGTCCATGTTGACGGAGACAGGGCTGTCTTCCGCAGGTGCAGGCTGCTCGGGAACCAGGACACGCTCCTCACAGCCAACCAGGATAGCCGGCAATACTATGAGGAGTGTTATATAGAGGGCACTACCGATTTTATCTTTGGTCCTGCCACTGCCTGGTTCGAGAGGTGTCATATTCACAGTAAAAAGAATTCATATATCACCGCCGCATCAACCGTTGAAGGTCATGAGTACGGTTATGTCTTTAACAGATGCCGGTTTACGGCCGCCGACAGCATCGCGAAGGTTTATCTCGGAAGGCCATGGCGGCCGTTTGCAGCCACACTCTTCATGAGATGCGAGCTTGGCAGCCATATTCTGCCCGCGGGCTGGCACAACTGGGATAACCCGCAGAACGAACGGACAGCCAGGTATGCCGAGTACCGCAACACAGGTCCGGGAGCCAGTCCCGGTACCCGCGTTGCATGGAGCCGCCAGCTCAGCCGAAAGGAGGCCGGAGGATACACCGTGGAGAGGGTGTTTGCCCGTCACGACGGATGGAGCCCTGTCAGATAACAGCTCAGAGCCTGATCTTCTCCCCGTTGATAAATACCTTTTTCAGTTTCACTCCTTCAGCGCCGGTGATTTTTGTTCCCTGTTGCACGCCGTTGAAGCTGCAGTTCCTTAGTGTTATATCTGAAACGTTCACCGATCCATCAAGCCCGATAATATAAATTCCGTACTTACTCTCCTGCGAGGTTACATTCTCGAGGGTGACATTTCTTACAAAAGGAGGAAAGCCTCTCTTACATTCTTCAAGGGGTTCATACATCAGGTTGATCTTCAGCACTGCCTCGGAACACTTACCCACCTTAACATTACGCACGTTCACATTTTCAATAATACCTCCCCGGCAGTCCGAGGTTTTGATCCTGATGACCCTCAGCAGTTCAGGGCTGTCCATCTCACAGTCTTCTACAAACAGGTTTGAAAATCCTCCCGAGATTTCGCTGCCTATGACCACCCCTCCATGACCGTCTGCCATGCGGCAGTTGCGTACGATTATGTTCTGTGAGGGGACGGCCCATCGCCTGCCGTCATTGTTTCTTCCTGACTTGATTGCAATGCAGTCATCGCCAGTGTCGAAATAGCAGTTTTCAATGAGGACACCGTTGCATGATTCAGGGTCGCAGCCGTCCGAGTTGGGGCCGGCGCTTACTATTTTCACTCCCCGAAGGATGAAGTTATCGGTCAAAACGGGGTGGATGACCCAGAATGGGGAATTTTTCAGCGTCAGGTCTTCAATAAGAACGGTATTGCAGTTGTTGAGGTTGACCAGTTGGGGTCTTAAAGCTCCCTCGAGACCGAAGCGTCGTTCCTCAACGGGTGTCTGGTTTTGTTCATGGCCAAGAAGCTGCATCCTGCCGGCAATCTTCTGGTTATTCATTCCCTCGCGCCAGCCATAATCAGGATTGCCGTTCATCCACCACCACACCTCGTTTGAGGCCTGACCGTCGATTGTGCCTTTGCCTGTGAGGGCGATGTTAGTGGCATCAATTGCGTAGATCAGCGGGTGGATATTATAGCAGTCCATTCCTTCCCACCGGGTAAGCACCGGTGGCAGGTAGAGCTCATAGTCAGTGGCGAAGAGCAGTGTTGCTCCTTCGGATATATGAAGGTTGACGTTGCTCAGCAGGGTAACGGGACCGGTGTGCCAGTTGCCGGAGGGTACATAGACCACTCCTCCTCCGTCAGAATTGCATCTCTGTATCGCTGCCTCAATAGCTGCGGTGTTCAGGAAAGAAGTGTCATCAACCACTGCACCGAAGTCGGTTATGTTGAACGTATCAGCAGGGAAAGATGTCCTCAGGATTGATTGTTCAATCTCCGCGGCCATCTCCCACCTGTCACTGCCCGTGCAGGAAGGCAGGACAGTGACAAGGAAGACAAAGAGGTATGGCAAAAGGCGCATCATGATCAATAGCCTGTATTTTGCCAGAAGCCTTCAGGATCAGGACCTGAGGTTTTGTTGGTGACAGCATCCATCTGTGGCTGTGGGATAGGCCGCAGCATATGGAATGACTGGATATTGGCAGATGCAGATCCGTTGTACAGCCTGACCCTGTCAATGAGTGTCCCCGTGCGTTTGAGGTCAAACCATCGCTGCTGTTCGCCGCAGAGCTCACGGGCCCGCTCATCAAGAATGACGTCTATATCCTTTGCAGTTACCTGTGCCTGTTCAGCTGTGGTGAGACTGTTATCCTGTTCAGGGATGGCGCGCGCCGTGCGGAGTTCATTAAGCTTCTGGATTGCCGGACCCGACTGGCCTGCCATCATATACCCTTCCGCAGCAATGAGGTACATCTCGGAGAGCCTGAAGAGAAAGGCATCTTTAGAACCAAGGTCCCTGATCACAGTGCCGGTATAATCGTCAAACTTCTTGAGGGCGATATACATCCTGTTTCCCTTGTAGTTTTGCACGCCGCTGGTGGCAGTAGCGATGGTGGGCATGATTGCATCTTCAGTCTCATACAACGGCCACACGACCGGGTCACCGACATCGGTTCTGGAGAAGAGGACATACCTGTTAGCAGCTCTGGCTACCTGCTCGGCTGTCACAGTCTCAGGAGAGAGGTAGAGAGCTGTGTCACGCATGAGAGCATATCCTGTTGGCGGTTGTACCCCTCCTTCAAACGCTCCCCCAAGCTGAGGCGCCACATAGTAGACATCGCGGAACGATGCCTGGTAACGCTGGTCTGTCTCCCTGTTGAACACATCAAGAAGATATCCTGAAGGAACGAACCTGGTGAAGCCCTTGGAGTAGGGCTGGTAGCTAAGACCGACATTATAGACCACTCCTCTGAAGGTAATATTCTTATTGGCTTCGGTATCGGTACGCTTAAGTATTGCCGAGGTGGCAGGCACGCTGTTCCAAACCCCTGTGAACATCAGGTGGGCTGCATTTCCGCCTATCTCGTTCTTGCTGTTACGGAGGATCATCCCTGACCATGTCATCTGCTTGTTGCTGGCATCGAGCTTGAGTCTTTCGGGCATGATATTAAATGCCAGCTCAGTAGAGTAATCAACATGCCAGATCACCTCTTTATTGTTAATGCCGTCTTCGTTGGCTCCCAGCCAGCAGTCAGCGTAGTCTGTGAAGAATGATGCTCCGCTGCCTGTTATTACCTCCTCGGCCTGGGCTGCTGCGGCTGTGTAAGCTGCCGCATCATTGAACTTGCTGCCCTTGTATAGCAGCAGCCGTGCCCTGAGTGCCCTGGCGGCCCACAGGTTCACGCGGCCCGTCTTGGCAGTCCTTGCCTGCAGATGGTCGATGGCCTCGTCAACGTCATTCAGCATGAATGCATAGACATCCTCTTCCGAATCACGGTAGGCGACACTTGAGATGCTGTTGACAGCCTCCCTGTTAATCTGTACCGGTCCCCATGTCTCAACCAGGTGCCAGTAATAGAAGGCTCTCAGCGTCTTGAGCTCGCCTAAATACTGGTCTCTTTCAAGGGCTGAGAGAACCTGTTCGCCTGCATTGTTCACGGCCTTAATGCCTGTGTTGCATACGTTAACGGCAGTGTATAGCATCTCCCAGAATTCGTCAAAGCATGCGTTCATCGTCTCGCGTGTTGAGCTGGCGACTTCAGGAGTGATGCCGGAGTAGTTAATGAGGACCTTCTGCCTGTTGTCATAGCCTGTCAGCCATGTGTCAGTTCCTCCCTCACTGAGCCCCAGGGCAGCTTCCTTGCCGTACCAGCCCCTCAGATAGGAGTAGCTTGCAGCAACAAGTCCCTCAATTCCGCTCTTGGATGAGTAAAGTATATCCTCAGTGTTGCTTGTACGGTTGTTCTCCTCAAGGAAGTCCGTACATGAAGTGCCTGCCACCATAAGCAGCGCCAGCACAAGTATGAATTGTCTAATTGTTGTTTTCATCTCTTTATGTTTTTCGGACAGTCCGTTAAAAATCGAGGTTGAGACCAAACACCAGATGTTTTGCCATCGGGTTTGAGATGCTGCCGCCGCGTTCGGGGTCATAGTTATCAAGGTTACTGAAGGTGAAGTAGTTCTGCAGCGAACCGTAGATCCTCATGTTGCTTATTCCGGCCCTGGAAATCAGGTTGCGGGGAAGGTTATAAGCCAGGGTGACCTCTCTCAGTTTCAGGAATGATGCCTTTTCGAATGCCATTGCAGGCATATCATTCTGAGATGCTATGCCGGGGCGAGGGAATTTGGCATCCTGGTTTTCTGGTGTCCAGAAGTCCACATCCGGTGAACCGTCCTGCTCGGTGGGCTTGTATGCGGTGTTGTATGCATACTGTATCCACTGGCCTACTCTTGCAAAGAGCTGTCCTGACAGGGTGACGCCCTTATAGGAGATGGAGTTGTTCCAGCTGAAGATGAACTGAGGGCTCTTGTTGTAGAGTCTCTTGTCAAGGTCATTGATGAGAGTATCATTATTGACATCTACAATTTTAATGTCACCCGGAACCCGGTTATAGAGTGCTGCCTTCTCAGCCTCAGCAATGGTCCAGCATCCGTCAGCCTCATAGTTGTAAAATGCCCTTACCGGTTCACCTACTACGAGTGCGTTGTTCGGGATCGATACATCACGGTCTGCGCCGCTGGCCAGTGCCATAATCTTGTCGCGGTTAGTGGAGAAGGTGAAGTCCGAAGACCAGAGGAAATCAGTTGTCTCAATTACACGGGCGCTTACTGAGGCTTCGAACCCTATGTTCTCAGTCTCTCCAACGTTGGCAAGCACCTGCGGATAGACCGAGGTTGCCGGCAGGCCCTTATAGAGCAGCAGGTCAGAAGTCCTTGAATAATAGGCGTCAATGACCAGTGAGAGCCTTTCCTTCCAGAGTGAGAGGTCGATGCCTGCATCATATGTAGCCGTTGTCTCCCATGTCACATCCGGGTTCCCGAGCACAGCAGGCAGCATACCTGTATATAAGGTGGTGCCGAAGGTATAGGGAACCAGTGTGGAGCCCAGGCGCGTCTTGGTCATATACGGGTCTACCGAAGAGTTGCCCGCAATACCCCAGCTGAGGCGCAGCTTGAGGAGGTCCACTGTCTGTACTCCTTCCATGAATGACTCCTCGGAGATAACCCATGCAGCAGCGAGGGAGGGGAAGCTTGCCCATTTGTTTCCCTCCGCCAGCACTGATGATCCGTCGGCACGCAGCGTTGCGGTGAACAGGTACCTGTCAAGCAGCTTGTAGTTGATTCTCCCGAAGTATGAGAGGAGGGAACTTTCCGTATAAATATCCTCAAGCTGGCGTCCGGAAGAGAGAATGTTCTGCAGGAAATAGAAGGATGTTTTGGTATAATGATCCTGCAGTCCGTAGCCGTAAATCCTGTGTGATTCGTACTTTTCCCTCTGGGCTGCCTGTCCTGCAAGTAACTGCAGTTCGCTGTCCCCGCCGATTGCCCGCGTATAGGTAAGGGTGTTTTCAAGGATGTACTTCATCGCCTGGTCGTTCTCGGCGGAGATGTACGAGCCGCGGCCGAACTGATAGTTGGCGGTGCACATATAGTCTTCATACATTCCCTGGCGGCCCGACTGTCCGTCAACACCCAGCGATGTCCTGAACTGGAGGCCCTTGAAAATGTCCCAGGTCATAAACACATTTCCGAAGAGACGGCTTGAGAGGGTGTTGTTGGTATAGAAGCCCTCCACCTCGTTGAGGAGCGGGTTAGTATGGCTGACTGCCAGCTCCGAAGGACGGTCAAGGATAGTACCGTCAGCAAGGAATGGCTGCGCCATGGAGTGCATCTTGATGAGCTGGGAATAGACATTGTCTTCCCTGCGGTCCCAGTCGCGGTAGGTGAACTGCAGGTTGGCACCGGCGGTAAATGCCCTGGATATCTTCTGAGTGATGTTTACCCTGCCGTTATACCTTTTCAGGTTATCATTCTTAAGCAGTCCGTTCTCATCCATATAGCCAAGGCTGATAATATAGGATGTCTTATCCGACCCGCCAGAGGCTGACAGTTCATAGTTCTGGGTTACCGAGTTTTGCATTACAAGGTCAAACCAGTCTACCCCGCCCTCATTGTAAAGGTCGAGGACGGTTTTTTCCCAGGGGGAGGAGAGAACATCTGACAGAACAACTGAGGGAGGATAGGCCGAAAGGCTTGTCTGTCCCCATGTGTCAGCCACATTCTCTGCTGCATAGCGAAGGCGTTCCGCCATGAACAGGTAATCCTGTTCAACGTCCATCAGGCGTGGCAGGTTTGTGGGCGAGTTCATGGAGACGAAGCTGTTGAACGAGACCGTTGACTTTCCCCCGGCAGCAGCATCACCTCTCTTTGTGGTGATGATTATGACGCCGTTGGCACCCCTTGTTCCGTAGATAGCTGTAGAGGAGGCATCCTTGAGCACCTCTATGGAAGCAATGTCAGAGGGGTTGATGTCAAGGGTTGAGCCGTACTCTATTCCGTCAACAAGGAAGAGCGGGGAGTTAGAGGCGTTGATTGACCTCACACCGCGCAGGGTCATGTTGATCTCTGACCCGGTCTCGCCGCTTTCTCTGGTTATGTCAAGTCCGGCAACCTTGCCCTGTATCGATTGCAGGGCGTTACTTGACGCTGTTTTGACAATCTCGTCAGACCTTACTGATGAAACGGATCCTGTCAGGTCTCTCTTTTTTACGGTACCGTATCCGACCACCACTATCTCATCGAGAGCCAGTGTGCTCTCCTGCATTACAACGTTGATGGTAGTCCTGGTTCCGATGGTCTCGGTCACCGGTTCCAGACCGATGAAAGAGAACAGGAGGGTGGTTGCTTCAGCAGGCACAGGAATAGTGTAGAAGCCGTCGGCATTGGTCAGTGTTCCGGTGGTTGTTCCCGGAACGCTGACGGTGACGCCGATAAGCCTTTCACCTGTTGCCCCTGTAACGGTGCCCTCTATGGTCCTTGTCTGTGCCTGGACCATGATCCCTGCAGCAAGTGCAAGGATAAGCAGCACCGGTTTTCTGAAAATACACTTGTTCTTCAACATAGTTATCAGGTTAGAATTTAAATTGATTAGGATATGATTTTTGCAATATCAAAGTTATACCGGCGCCCGGCGGCGGAGGTACACTTTTTTGTTAAAAGGGTGGAGATTTTGGCCGTGTTAAGCCTGGGGAGGGCCTGGGAAATTATGAGATTCAGAGAATAATAGTCTGAAGGATTTGCGATTTGCGATTTGCGAATTTTGATTAAATCGACAATCGAAAATCTGAAATCGAAAATCCTCTATTGCCTGATCTTATTCCTGTATCATCTCATATTCCAGGCTGGCCATGATGAAGGGGCCGACGCCCTTGGGGTCATTTTCGCGGATCACTTCGCCGATATAATATTCATATGAGCCGTCGCGGTAGGGATCGCCACCCAGGCCTGCCACCCCGCAGATATTGGTCATTGTAACGAGGCCGGCACTGTCGGTTTTGATGAAGTTTTCAATCAGTCCCATGTAGGCTTTTTCGGCTGTGGCAAGATATTTCCCGTCAAGATATCCCATCCTGACTCCCTTGAATATTGAATAGGTGAACATGGCTGTGCATGATGTTTCAATATAATTACCCGGTTCTCCCGAACGGTCCAGCACCTGGTACCAGCCACCCGTCCGGGTGTCCTGTATCTCTGAAAGCTTCTGAACCATTCCATGAAGGATAGTTACCATCTCATCTCTGCCAGGCTGCTCCTCCGGCAGGAAGTCAAGCACGTCCACAATAGCCATTGAGAACCATCCCATAGCCCGGCCCCATGCATGTGGCGCCTGGCCCGTAATGCTGTCAGCCCATGCCATCTTGCGGGAGGCATCAAAAGCATGCCTGTACAATCCTGTCTCAGGATCCCGGGTATTCCGGGCAACGATGAGAAACTGGTTCACTACATCCTGAAAATCCTCCGGCTGGTTATACCTCAGGGCATATTCAGCATAGAAGGGGGCTCCCATGTAGAGACCGTCAAGCCACATCTGGTCAGGGTATATCTTCTTGTGCCAGAAGCCGCCTTCAGCAATCCTCGGCTGTGATTCCAGCTGATCCCTGAGGGTATGTATAACCTTTTCGTACCTCGGATCTTTTGCGCTGTCAAACAACAGGAACATCATCTTGCCGGGATTGACCTGGTCAATGTTGTAGTTCTCCTTTTTGTACTCATAGATTATGCCGTTTTCGTCGATGAGAGAATCTGCATATCCTCTTGCATATTCAAAGTAGGCTTTATCTCCGGTGGCCTCACTCAGGCGGATGAAGGCCAGACCCATGAGACCCTGGGTGTAATTCCATTTTTTTTCCGTCACAAAATCAGACATCCAGAGTGACGGGTTCCGGATCATTTCCGATTCGGCCATCCGTACTGACCACCGGGGTGAGTTAAGTCCATCGCGTCTGCTGGTATCGCATGAACTCAGGATTATCACTGCCAGCAGACAGGCAAGTGCGGTGGTAGATGAGGTTTTCATTGTTGAGTCTGTGTGTAAGGTTTTCAGGATGGCTTCTGTTTTGGGTGCTTGTCACGGTATTCTGAGGGGGTCACACCAAACCGCTGTTTGAAGATGCGGGAAAAGTACCGGGGGTCATTGCATCCCACCATATACGTCACCTGCGATATTGTATATTCACCTGCCTCAATGAGCTGTGCCGCTCTCTTCACCCGTACCTCCCTGATGAATTCGATGGGAGCGAGCCCCGTGAGGCTCTTGAGTTTCTTGAAGAAGACTGATCTGCCTATGCCGATCTTTGAAACGAGTTCATCAACAGTAAGATCCGCGTTATCGATATTCTGTTCCATTACCTCCATCAGGTTCTTCATGAGCTTGTCATCGTATGATTCCACAAGTGGTTGGGAGGGGATGACCTCGTAGGATCTGCCTGCCATGGATGTTGGATAGTCTGCTATTGTTGAGAGGAAGAGCTCCTGAAGCTTTTTGCGCTGCTGCAATATATTCTCAACTCTTGCCCGGAGGTATGTTGAGCTGAAGGGTTTGGTAATAAAGTCGTCAGCTCCCCTCTTCAGCGCCTCCACCTGGGTGTCGAGGTCAGTCTTGGCTGTCAGCACCACTACAGGTATGTGCGATGTGGTTACCTCCTGTTTTATGCGGCGTGCCAGCTCGAGGCCATCCATCTCCGGCATCATCAGGTCCGTAATGATTATATCCGGCAACTGGCTCCGGGCGATCTCAAATCCCTCGATACCGTTCCCTGCCTCAATTACATGAAATCCGTCGGAGAGGATTATCCGGATGAAGCTGCGCAGTTCCTCATTGTCTTCCACAAACAGCAGCACCGGCTCATCATCTTCCTGGCTGACCTCCTCGCTGTTCTCATCGTCGTCATGCATGACAGGGAGTGAGTGCCGTGATGAGGGGGTGCTCTGCCCGTCTGACAGGACAAACTCAGTGTCGTTGTCAAAGTGTGCGAACCCTAGTTTGAAGAGAACGCGAAATGTTGCCCCCTTACCCTCCACGCTCTCAGCCGTCAGCTCCGCCCGGTGAAGCTCGGCCAGCTCCCTGCTGAGAGAGAGACCAATGCCTGTGCCGGGCTGAAGCGAGATGGCCTCCTTGTCATCACTGCCGAACCTCATGAAGAGATTCTTCATCTTCTCCCTGGACAGACCCATGCCCTGGTCTGCAACAGTAAGTTCAAGTGAGTCACTGGTTTTCTTAACGGTAATATCAACTCTTTTGCCCCTCGGGGTGAATTTCAGTGCATTGGTAATCAGGTTATAGGCGATCTTTTCAACCTTGTCCTTATCAGCCCATACCGTTTCGCCATGCGACTGGTCTTCCACAATGAAGTGGATCCCTTTGTCCTCTGCCACCTTCCGGAAGTCGGTGCAGATCCCGGAAATAAATGAACCCAGCGGGAACTCCTCTATCCTGAGACGCATCTTTTTACTCTGCACCTTCCTGAAGTCGAGTATCTGGTTTACGAGCCTCAGCATCCGCTGGGTGTTGCTCTGCACCAGGGTGAGCTGGTCCCTTACATCCGGTTCGAGTGAATTGTTTTGCAGTATGTTGGTTACGGGTGACGATATCAGGGTAAGAGGAGTTCTCAGCTCATGTGATATGTCAGTGAAGAACTTGAGCTTCAGGTTTGTGATAATCTGCTCTATCTCCACCTTATGGCGGAGCTTATAGAAGGTGAAGATGACATAGATGGTCAGTGCGATAATGATCAGTGTGACCAGGGCCAGCAACATCCTTGCCAGCGCGGTCTGCCAGAAAGAGGGTTCTACCGTTATTCTTACGTTGCGGTTGTTGTCAACCCAGATGCCGTCCGAGTTGGTGGACCTGACGCTGAAGATGTACTGGCCGGGATCAAGGTTGGTATAGGCGGCACTGCGCTGGCCTCTCCCTATTATCCAGTCAGGGTCAACCCCTTCAAGCCTGTGGGCGTACTGTATGTTTTTCGGGTTACGGTAATCGAGAGCTGCATATTCTATGTTCAAGCTCTTCTGTTTATGGTTCAGCCTCAGCACCGGACCATCACCTTCTTCACCGGCAGGGGAGGCGACCCCTCCGTCAGTGTGAATATCCGCTCCTGCGACAGTCATGCGGGTGAAGACGAGCGGCGGCACATAGTTGACCTTACGGACCTGTGAAGGATTGAAGCAGTAGATACCGTTGTCAAAGCCGAACATTATCTCATTCTCTGCTGTTCTGAGGCCTGTTGCCTCCGAGAAATATCTCTTCTCCACCCCGCTCTGCTCGCTGTAAATCTCAAACGATTCGCTCTGCGTGTTGAACTTAAGTATGCCTCTTTCGCTGCTGAGCCATAGATTCCCGTTCAGGTCGTCCACAATGCTGAGGATCACGTCGTCAGGGGCTCCTGTCTTTACGGTGTATGACCTGAAGGCGGGCTTTTCGCTTCCTGATCCCTTACGTATGACACGGTTTAGGCCACCGCCGAATGTTGCTACATAAATTTCATCTGACGGAGAGCAGTATATATAATGGACGTCATTGTTCGCCAGGCTGGTTTCAACCGCAGGATCAAAGAAGCATGTTTCGAACTCCGCCTTCTCGGGATCGGTAAAATCCATGTCGAAAATCACCAGTCCGCTGGTAGTGCCCACCCACATACGGTTGTTATTGTCTGATGTGATATACCTTACTCTCTTATGATTTGAATAGGGGTAGTTCTTAAGCCTGTTGAACGAGTTGACGAACCGGAGCGAGCCGTTTTCCTCGAGGATGTAGTTCAGTCCTCCGTTGAAAGTACCAACCCAAATTCTTCCTGACGGGTCTTCGTAGACTGAGTAGACGTTGTCATGGCTCAGGCTCCAAGGGTCAGCATCGTCATGCCTGTAC
>DCSU01000077.1:28969-66933 GCA_002325785.1 Bacteroidales bacterium UBA1458
CCTTTCCGGTCCTGGGTAATGACATAGACCAGTGCGCTGAAGGCCTGGCCCGATGAGAATGTGCCGTTTTCACGGAGGTATCCCACCATGTTATGCTGAGGGTCGAAGAGGTATACGCGGCCATCGCGGGTTGCTGCCCAGAGATACCGGTTATTGTCCTCGAAAACAGCCCTCACCTCATTCTCCGAGTGAGATGCGGGAACCGGCTTCGGGCTGATTACCCTGAACTGATTCGGGAAGAAGGAGACCTTCTCAATACCCCTGGTAATGGTGCACATCCAGAGGTTGCCCTGGTTGTCGGAGAGGGCTGAGTGGATCAGGTTGGGGAACCGTCTGTCATCGCTGCCGGGCTCGTTAAAGAAGTACTCGAGCCTGCGGTCAATGCGGTTATACCTGGAGAAGCCGCCGCCCCTGGGGTATATCCAGAGGATGTCATTTATATCCTCAAAGATGACGAAGCTGGGAAGGAGTACATTGGGATTGGTCTTGTCAACATTCATCCTGTAGTGCTTCACAGACCCGCTGAAAGGGTCGAAGTGGGTGACTCCGTCAGCCAAAGATTCAATCCAGGCCTCACCATACCTGTCAACGTAGACTGACACCATGCTGTTTGTGGGAAGAACCGGGTACCTGAACCTGTCATAGGGCTTTTTCTCTCCGGTGACCGGTGTGTATACAAAAAAACCGTCACCCGATGTAAGTATAATGAGTTCACGCTGGTTCAGGGGCTTGATGCTGATTATGTCAGAGGTGACACCAAACTTAATCTCTTCGTATATGTCAGCATCACTGTCTGTTACCACTATAGTTCCGTCGCCGGTGCCGAACCACATCCTGTCTCCCAGCTCGTGGAGACAGAAGAAAGTCCTGTTTCCTGCCGCAGGGTAGCGGCTGTGCAGGACCTGCTCGGGTGTCTCCATCTCCCCGTTGATTCTGAAGAGGCCGTTATCCGACAGAATCCATACATTGCCGTGACTGTCTTTACTTATGAGGTTTACTGCAGGGGTGGATGAGGATCCGTTCCTGCACACAAATCTGTCGAGTTTATATTCTGATGAAGCTGCCGATGAGGCTACTCTGATGCAGGTTCCGGCCTCAGTGGAGAGCCAGGTCTCACCGCCGCTGAAGCAGTATATCTGGGTTACCGGTGAATAGTTCTCGGGGCCGTTGGCGCTTATCTCATTGAAGTTAATGAACTCCTCGGTCCGGGGGTTCATCCGGTAGACCTCGCCGTCGTTATTCATTATCCAGAGGTGGCCAAGGTCATCCTCGGTGATACGGTCAACCCTGTTGTTCGTAAGGCCATAACCGGAGTTGAAGCCCGACTTATATACCTTGAAGTTGTAGCCATCGAACCGGTTGAGGCCGTCAAAGGTGCCGAACCACATCA
This sequence comes from Bacteroidales bacterium UBA1458, assembly GCA_002325785.1. Taxonomy (GTDB): domain Bacteria; phylum Bacteroidota; class Bacteroidia; order Bacteroidales; family VadinHA17; genus SR-FBR-E99. Next base: position 30,360 of record DCSU01000077.1, read on the forward strand.
GTCCTTCCCGGTCCTGGTGCATGGTGAGGGCCACGCCCTCCGACAGGCCATCCTCAACCGAGTAATGGGTGAATGCGCACTTGGGTTGGGAGTGACCCGCAGGGGAGGTCACTGCAAGTAATACAATAACCAGGGCCGCTATACTGGCGGAGAGGCGCATAGTGATCTATTCGATTGTCATCATCAGAGGTGAACTGATTCTTTGTGAGAACCTGCTGATATAGTCTGTCCAGGCGTTGTCGGATTCAAAGCCCCACTTGCTCCATCCGGCGCCGGTATAGTAAACCAGCGGAGTTCCCGGGTTATACCTGGTCACGATCAGGAGATGGTCTTTGCTCTCTGTCACCTCTACTGCAGGAGTTGTCAGTACGCTTCCGACATAAGTTATGCCTCCCTCACCGCCGTCAAGGCGATAGGCTACGGCGTTTGCCTCAGGAGGGAAAAGGAGTGATGAGCCTTCTTCTCTCCGGACTATGCCGGCGGCTACTGTAAACTCACTGTCAATCCCTCTATATTCCTCAGTGATCATGGTGAGCTGGCTGCCGGCATCAAGAGAAATAGTCCTCGTCTCTGTGACCATCATATCACGTACCATGAAGGGTGGGTAGGTGAGCCTGAAGGAGGTGCGCAGCGGACCGTTATCAAGAGTCTGCCATGTTTCAAAATTGATTGCCAGCCAGAGGGAATCATCAATGAACGGGGCCATGGCACCTGCGCCGAGAGTGCGTCCCACCTTGTAACTGTCACATCCTTCCCCGTTATCTTCGTGATAACTGTTTTTCCCTGCGAGATATTCGGAGTACCATTTGTCAATCACCATCTTGTCAGTTCTCTTTACCCACACATCGAGCCCATTGCTTGGGCCGTCCTTGGCTATCAGTGCCGGACCATAAATCCGGAAGGCAATGCGGTCATTCTCCCATGTGTAGTCATCCATTCTCTCGGGTACAAACCGGCCGTAGGCTTTGGCCTCATAATCTGCCGGTGTTCCTTTGCCGATATAATATTCGGAGCTTTCATTGGCCTTAACTTCAGCCATGAAGAGCAGCGACTGAGGGTCAGTCTGACCGTTATATATAAGCTGTGAGATTACCTCCGTACCCTCGCTGTCTGTAACTACCAGTTGGGAAAGGACGCATTCAGGTATATTTCCCGTCAGTACAGGTACGGGTATCTCAACTGCCTCTGAGGGGCGGTCAAAGGGCAGTTTGTTTTCAAGGGTGATCCTGATGCGGTCGTCGGTGCAGCCTGCAAATACCAGGATTGATATCAGAAAGAGGAGTATTTGTTTCATGTTACAAGGTATTTTTCATTTAGGTTGTTTTCCTATATAGGCCAGGATGCCGCCATCTACGTATAGTATGTGCCCGTTGACAAAATCAGAGGCTCCTGATGCGAGGAACACCACGGGACCCTGGAGGTCCTCCGGTGTGCCCCATCTGGCTGCAGGTGTCCGGCCGATAATGAATGAGTTGAAGGGGTGTCCTTCGGCGCGCAGGGGAGCCGTCTGAGGGGTGGCTATATATCCGGGTCCGATGCCGTTGACCTGGATATTGAACTCAGCCCACTCGCAAGCCAGGTTGCGGGTCAGCATCTTGAGGCCGCCCTTGGCTGAGGCATAGGCTGAGACGGTCTCACGTCCCAGCTCGCTCATCATGGAACAGATATTAATGATCTTTCCGCCTCCTTTTTTTATCATGGCCGGCGCGACGGCCTTTGACATGATGAAGGGGCCGGTAAGGTCTATGTCTATGACTTCGCGGAAATCTGCGACATCCATTTCAATGGCGGGCACCCTCTTGATGATTCCGGCGTTATTGACCAGGATGTCAATCACCCCGACTTCTGAGGTTATCCGGGCAATGTTTTCCTTCACGGCTATCTCATCGGTGACATCGAAGAGATAGCCTCTGGCGTCAATGCCGTCACGTTTGTATTCCTCAATGGCGGCCGTCACTCTTTCCGGGTTACGGTCATTGAAGACTATGGTGGCCCCGGCGCCAGCGAGTGCTCTGGCCATTGCCATGCCAATCCCGTATGATGCTCCGGTGACCAGTGCCACCTTTCCGTCGAGCCTGAATGTATCACTGCTCATGATTGTATGTTAAGTCCTTGATTACTGATTCTTACCTCAGGTCGGTCTGTTTCAGGAAGTCCTGGTCGCCATAATCGAGGTTTTCTCCACCCATACCCCAGATGAATGTATAGCTGGCGGTAGCGGTGGCGGCATGAATTGACCACTGGGGTGATATGACCGCCTCATTGTTCTTCATCCAGATATGTCGTGTCTCGGCGGGCTCGCCCATAAAGTGGCAGACAACGCTTTCATCGGGCACTTCGAAGTAAAAATAGACCTCCATCCGTCTGCCGTGGGTATGAGGAGGCATGGTGTTCCAGACACTTCCTGGTTTCAGCTCGGTCATACCCATCTGCAGCTGGCAGCTTTCGATCACCTGGCTAACCAGTATCTTGTTGATAACCCTGTGGTTGGCTGCTTCTGCCGAACCCATCTCCACGGTTATTCCATCTTCGATGGTGACTTTGCGGTCAGGGCAGTTCCGGTGGGCAGGGGTGGAGTTGAAGTAGAAGAGTGCAGGATGCTCTTTATCGATGCTTTCAAAGAAAACTTCCCTGTCGCCGCTGCCAAGATACAACGCCTCCTTAAAGTCAAGGTCGAAGGTGCTATCGCCCGCCCTGACTCTTCCTTTGCCTCCTACATTGAAGATTCCCAGCTCGCGCCTGTGAAGGAAGTATGAGGCCTTGACCTCGTCAATAGGCTCCAGTTCCAGTGTTTCCCCGACGGGTTTGGCTCCGCCGGCAATCATTCGGTCGTAAAGGGTGTAGACCATTGTCACGGCGTTATCGCGGAACAGGGATCCGACGAGGTGTTCTCTACGGAGCCTGTCTGTATCCCAGTGCTTCACATCATCAGGATGAGCTGCGTACCTGACTTCAATATTCGTTTTCATATTCTTCCGGTTAATCACTACAAAGTTGGCTTAAAAAAACCAAAAATTGTGGAAGAATCGGTCAGATAGGTGTATTAATTAGGCAGTAGGCAGTAGGCAGTAGGCAGTAGGCAATAGGCAATAGGCAGACAAAAGTCTCAAAGTGGTAAGTCTTCAAGTCGAAAGTCTGCAAAGTCCGTAAAGTCGAAAGTCTTAAGGTCTGGCGGTTATTCAGTCTGACAGTCTGATTATTAATTATTCACTACTGCCTACTGCCAATTGCCTACTGCCTCTCAAAGATACTTCCGGTCTTCGTGCGGGATGTCAAAATATTTATCGTAGAGTTTTGCGTCGGGACCAGTCTTCTCGACGCCTGTCTCACTGATCTTATAGGTACAGTTCTCGCCTACAATACCTGAGAAATAGATGTCAAACTCCTTGCCGTTCTCATCTATCATGATAATCCTTACCAGGTGAGGATACTTCATGCTGTTCAGCTGTGAGTGACAGATAGGGCAGTTGATCAGGTACTCTGAACCTTTCTCCATTTCGAACGACGGGTGGGTCGTTTTTGTGTAGTTTCCGAGCTCCGGGTTCAGCAGGACCAACCCTCTGTTTGTACTGTTTATCTTTGTGGCAGATAGCACAATAGAGGTCTTGACGTTAAGACGTCCCCTGCACGCCTTGCATAAATATTCAACGGCCATTTTTTACCTCCTTTTTATTTATGAGTTTAACTATTTTGTTACAAGCTTCAAGTACAATATACGATAAATTTTCTCCGAATGCAATAGTCTCGGGTTGAATTGCGAGGATCAGCACCTCATTTCTGAAGAATTCAGAGAGTTTTTTCAGGGAGATGTTGTGGGTATTGAAAGTCAGGTCACTGACCTGGTCTACCGGTATCAGATCGAAGCTTCCTGGCGGCTTTTTCATGTCAACGCAATCGATCACGACAAGAGAATCATGATCTGTGGAGTTGATCTTTCCGATATAGTTTTCGATGCTTACCTCAGGTGTGATGACCTTAATGTTGGCTGTCTCACTTATCCGGGTGCTTATGTATACTCCCGCTCCGTCATCCTGTCTCAGGAGGTTACCGATACCGACAAAGAGAATTTTACGGTCGGTGTGCGAAAGAAGGGCTGTAAGTTTTTCAGACACCTCTGAAAAGATACTTGACGGTTACCTGTCTGAGGCAGTTAGGGCAGATAATGTTGAACATATCCTTCCTCTGGGGAGTCTCGCTTATATCTGCCGAGAGATCCTGACCCTCGGCGAGCTTCAGCTTGCGGTTAAGTATGTTGAGATTAAGTACCGAGGCGAAGGCTTTCGGGCCAAGTTTCCGATGCATGAAGTTGAGGTGTTCAACTGTTGTGATGACTGCACCGCAGCTCTCGCACACCAGCAGTTCCTTCTCCTGGTATTCGATGTTGTTGGCTCTGTCAAAGACAGCCAGGTCATAGATCTTGTCTGAAAGTTTTACGCCCTTGCCGGTGATGCAGTGTTCCTGGCACTGGCCGCAGAAGATGCACTTGCCGTAATCTCTCTTTATGGTCCTGATCTTCCTTTCCCTGTCATCGGTGAAGGTTANNAACTTCATCGGTGAAGGTTATTGCCAGAGGAGGACATACATTGGCACATGTTTCACATCCCACACAGTTGGCATCATCAACCACAGGCTTTCCCCTGAAGTCTTTGAAAGGCACATGCTCCACGGCCGGGAATTTTGATGTATATGCCGGTGTGACCAGTGATATCACTGCTTCCTTCAGCTCTCTGAGTTTGGGGTACTTCATTTCACTGCCTCCCTGTAATCATCTTTCACACTCCTTTTATCCATTTTCGTCCCAAAATGGTATGCCCCCCTCACGAGGGCGTGTGCAGCCACCGTAGCGGTGAAGAAGAGGATCGGAATGGCCACCAGGGCTCTGAATCCTGCACTTCCGATGCCGAAGTGCACAAGTACACCGAGAAGGATACTGCAGCACCCCAGTGTCACACACTTGGTGGCTGCCTGGAGCCTGTTATACATGTCTGGAAGCCGGATCAACCCGATACACCCGAAGATGTTAAAGAGAACTCCTACCGATATTAAGATTATGGCTGCCATATCATTCATTCAGTTTTTTCCCGCTGAGATATTTTGCCAGCGTAAGGGTTCCTATAAAACTCAGTATGACCCAGGCAATGCCGATATCAAGGATAAAGGCCTTGTCAGTCTGCACCGAGATAATGCCACAGATACCCACCACAAGTATACCGAAGATGTCAATGCCCACCATCCGGTCAGGTATAGTCGGTCCCCTGATGATACGGAAGAGGCAGGCTGCACACAGGGCAATCTGTAAATAGAGCAGTATATTAAGGAAACTGGTCATTCCGCAAATTTTTTAATGTATTCTTCAAATCTTCCGATTACCATCCTTGTATATTGAGCAGGGTCTTCAGACCGTATGTAGATCCAGTGTATGTACATCTCATCGCCGATGATGTCAACGGTGATGGTTCCCGGTGTCATGGTTATCGAATTGGCCAGCAGTGTCCTGGCAAACTCAGATTGGAGTGTGGTTTTCACTTTCACTATCCCTGGTCTTATTGGCATAGCCGGATGGAGCACCCGGTATGCCACATCGAAGTTAGCCTTGATGCAGGCCCAGATGAAGGTCGTCAGGTAGACAATGAACCAGACCCAACGCCGCGGCTGAAGGAATTTATAGACGTTATAGAAATAGTACCTGCCGAAGATGGCCGCTGTGATGGCTGAGGCAACGGCTCCGGCAGCAATGTTTGCTGCGCTGAATTTAAAGGTTATCAGGAGCCAGAAAACCATGGATAATATAAACAGTGCAACGTATCTCATATCACATTCCGGTTATCTGTGAGGAATATTTCATCTGGTCCATCAGTATGTCAGTTGCCGGTGAGAGTACCGTTTCACGTATGCCCGGCAGCGCCAGCAGACTGAGCAGCAGGCATATTAGAGCCAGGGTGACCATGCTAAGCAGCATGGGCAGAGGCACTTCCCTGATCTCTTTTTGGATCTTCCCTGGTTCTGTATTGTAAAAGGCATAACGTTGGAACTTCATGAACGATGCCAGGGTGATTATGCTGACGAGGGCTGCAAGTGCAGCGAGTAAATAGAAGCGGCCCATCACTGCTGCGACTATTATTATCAGTTTACTGAAGAATCCGTTGAAGGGGGGAATGCCTGATATTGAGAGGGAGGCTGCGAGAGATGTTGCCGAGGTGAAGGGCATGCTCCGGGCCAGTCCGCCCATCTCTCTCAGATCACGGGTACCTGCAGAGTATTCAATGGCTCCCGCATTGAGGAAAAGAAGTCCTTTGAATGCGGCATGGTTAAGCATATGAAAAATGCCCCCGGTAATTGCAAGGGCGGCGACCTCGCTGCGGATACCTCTGGCCATGAGTATCATCCCTATGCCCACCGACATGATGACATAACCCATCTGGCTGATGCTGTGGTAAGCCAGCAGGCGTTTTATATCCCACTGGCCAATAGCAAGGAAGACACCTGCTGCCATTGAGAGGGCGCCCAGAGTGGTTATCAATATGGCCATCCCTACGGTTATTTCGAACATATTGAAGAAGAGACGTATAATGACGTAGATGCCAACGGCTTTGATAAGCACCCCGGAGAGCATGGCAGAGATCGGAGAGGGAGCCGACGAGTGTGCATCAGGCAGCCATGCATGAAACGGTATGATGGCAGCCTTCAGACCAAAACCGGTAAGGAGCAATATCTGGATCAGAATATAGTGCGGCCCCTGACCGCCTTCGCCGAAGACAACCCTTATATCTGCGATATTAAGTGTCTTTGCACTCCAGTATATAAAGCCGATGGCAAATAGTATCATGAATGAGGCTACTGCACCAAGGACCTGGTATTTCAAAGTTGCCTCAAGTTCATTCTTCTCCACCCCAAAGGCCACAAGGGCATAGGATGATATGACCGAGATCTCGAGAAAGACAAAAATGTTGAAGATGTCGCCGCTCAGCACAACCCCGTTCATTCCTGCAATCATCAGGCAGAAGAGTGAATAAAAGTAGTTTTCTGAGGTGTACCTGGCCATGTATGAGATGGAGTAGATCACAGAGAGGAGGCCGATCAGACTAATAATGCAGAGCACCAGGGCTGAGAATCCGTCATGAATCAGGTACAGGCCGATCGGGACGCCATCCACGGGTTCCCATCCGCCGAGTGTATAGACAGAAGAGGCAGCTCCTCCCGTAATCAATAACCAGAAGCTGATGAAGGCCAGAAGGAGCAGGGTTGCCAGGGCCATAATCCTGGGGACACCGGTAATGAACCTGCCCAGAATCATTATCAGGAATGCACCGGCCAGGGGTACGGCAACGAGTAGCGGTATGAGCGGATTCATCATTTACCCTCTTAAGTTCTTTATCTCCCTTATGTCAAAGGTCCCGTATTTCCTGTAGATCCTGATGATCACCGCCATCAGCATGGCTGTCGTGGCAAGGCCGATCACAATTGCTGTGAGTACCATTGCCTGGGGCAGCGGATCAACATATGTTTTGACAGGGTCAGCCATGTCAACAATAGGAGCGACCCCTCCTTCCCTGTATCCTATCAAAGCCAGGAAGAGAAAACAGCTGAACTCCATAACAGACAGAGATATGGCAATCTTGATCAGGTTTCTCCTTGTTATCACGCCGTACAAGCCGGTAAGGAACAGTATGAAGCATAGCCAGTAGACCGTCATTTCAGTATCTCCTCTTTAAATATTACCAGGGCCAGGAAAATGGTAAGGATGGATGCGGCGACCTCAATCCCGACAAATATGTTGTAGAGCGGCAGGAATCCTGCGCTGATAAGTTCGCCCGGTGTTCCGTGGGGCAGCCAGTTGGTAAAGAATATCTTTGCGCCAACAAGAAGGCCTGAAAGAGCCAGCAAAAGAAAGATCAGGATAGCCAGATTCTCATACAGGGTGGAGCCTCTCTCCTCCCTGACAAGGTGCAGGAAATCACTCCCGAAAGCCAAAATCAGAAGGATGAATGATCCTGCGAGGATCACTCCCCCTGCAAAACCCCCTCCTGGTGTAAGATGCCCGTGCAGTATGATATAGATGCCATACAGGAATATTATCCCGGCAATCAGCTGCGTCGTCTTCTTTACTATGACTGTCATTCCTTTCATGAGGCATTATAATGATTTAAGAACAAGGATTAACGATTTATGATTTTTGAAGTATTTGATTAGTTTTAATATTCATATTTTTCTGCGCTGTCTCTGTACTTTTGACAAAAATTGAGATAAGTTCATTATTTTCTATCAAAGCTTCTCTCTTAAGCTCATCATTTGTATAAAGCTTTGATCTGTTAATTATTTTGAGACATACATAAGTTTCCCTCAGCTCTTTCAGAACAATCTTGATCTTATGTATAAAGTCTTTTCTTGATCCTCCGCTCTGTGCCTCCCCATAATTTAATGCCGGTGATGTTCCTGAGCGTATAAGCTGGCCAGAGAGATGATTGCCGGAAAATGTAGACGGCATACTTTCTGCAATCCTTATAGTTGTCACAGCAAAGTCTATCAGCCTCTCCTCAAGATCAAACTTATTTATCTTCTGAACGCTCATTTTACACAACTTCGGAAATCCTAAATCATCATTCCTTGTTCATTATTCATCCTTTTTTCCCTCTTATCCTCAGAATTGTCAGCACGCCGAGCACTGCGGTGACGAGCACCGTCGCCTCGCCCAGGGTATCGTATCCTCTGAAGTCGAAGATCACGCCGGTCACCAGGTTGACGCTGCCCGTCTTATCTGCTGCACCGTTGACGTACGCGTCAGCCATCCTTAAGGTATTCTCTCCGAACGGTGCAAGAGGAGCTGAAGCTTTGCCGAGGAACCAGAACAGGATCAGCAGCATCAGCACGGCCGTGCCGGCAGTGACCCAGGCACGGGCGTCGAACTTGCCGTAAGCTTCCACCCGGGAGCTGTCGAGTACCACAGCCACCATGATGATAAGCGTGATTGTCTCAACGACGATCTGCACTATAGCCAGGTCAGGCGCTTTCAGCAGCAGGAAACAGATGACAAGACTGTATCCGACAATTCCTCCTGCTATAACCGCTGAGAGTATATCCCTGGCATGGATGGCGTAAATCGCACCCAGTATCATAAATCCAATTATAACCGATATTGCCAGTTCCATATTTCCAGTTTGTCAGATCATTATCAGCAACATGATTATCAGTCCGGCGCAGACCCAGATGATATATCCGGGAAGTACACCTGTATGAGCGCTGCTCAGTCCTCCGCTTAGCCAGAATACGGCCTTTTTAGAGAGGTCGTAGATGTCAAAGGTCTTTTCTTCTGCTCTCTCATATATACGTGAGAAAAGTTTGAACTCGGAAAAAGTCTTGTAGAACTCGGGAGCAGGAAAGGATGCTCCCAGCTTTTCTGCGTTCTCGCCGCCGATGAAGTTCTCTTCGGCCCTGAATTTCTTCTTTCCGGTGGCGAGGTAGATGAGGAAGCCAAGGATAATTGAGATCAGTACCAGGAGTGAGACTAACGAAGAACTCCAGAGGCCGTTGAAGCTAAACGCGCCTACAACCGGGGTAAAGAGTTTTGGGATAATAATCCCCGTGGCAAAGACTCCGAAGATGACACATAACAATGCCAGAACTGCCATCGGGAACCACATTAAAAACGGCACCTCCCTGATTTTGGCCATGGCAGGATCTCTTCTTCCGAGGAAGATTCCCCCGATAAATTTGACAAAACTGGCAAGGGTAAGCGCAGAGCCAAATACTGCCAGACCGAGCCACACTATCCAGAGGCTGCTGGCGATTCCCTCACCGGAACCGAAGTCGATGATCCCCTGGTAGATCATCCATTTTGATGCAAAACCGTTAAACGGAGGTACACCTGAGATAGACATTGCAAACACCAGTGAAGCAATGAATGTGACGGGCATGGCCTTCGAAAGGCCTCCCAGCTCAGTTATGTCGCTCTTTCCTGTCTGGCGTTCAACGGCTCCGGTACTCAGGAATAATCCGCTTTTGTATATGGCATTGTTTATCATGTGGAAGAGACCGGCTGCAATCCCGACCAGGGAGCCAAGGCCAAATCCCACAATCATGTATCCCACCTGGGATACGGCATGATAACCCAGCAGTCGTTTGCAGTCGTGCTGCATCAGCGCCATCAGAACGGCAGTGATAATGGTTATTACTCCAATAGAAAGCAGAAGGAGCTGAATCCCTTCTGTCATGATAAATAGGTCGGTTGTGATCCGGGCCAGGAAATATATGCCCAGCAGCTTGTCTAGAGAGGCCGGCAGCAGTGCCACAGATGATGCCGGGGCGGTCTCGGAGTAGTCAGGCACCCATGAATGGAACGGGAAGGCACCTGCCTTGGTGAAACTGCCAACAAGAAGCGCAAGGAATGCAGTGACAGTCAATATGTTATTGGTCTCAAGTGATATATTGTTGATACTCAGCGTGTCAGTCAGTCTCCACAGAAGAGCGATGCCTACAAGCATGATTGTGTCTGATGCTCCGATAAGGATCATGGTCTTCTTTGCGGCAGCAGAGCTCTTTTCATCCTTTCCGGGGATCAGCTTGTAAAGCGTGATGCCCAGGATTCCCCAGAAGATGAGAAAGAGGATCAGGTTATCAGAGAGCACTGCTCCGTATGAGCAACCCAGGGTTATCAGGAACCAGGGGTAGTAGTTGCTGACCCTGGCAGTCCTGTTATAAACCAGGGTATATATCAGTATAAGCAGCGCAAGGATGCTGATAAAGAGGATGATCAGCTTGCTAAGGCCATCGAGGGTGAAAGTGAGGAACTCTCCGGCATTTTGAAGGAGGTCGGTATTCAGGAGAGCCATGCAGCTCCTGCTGAGCATCTCTCCCTGGGCCGTCATCTGAGGATCAGCGGAGTAGAGTGCGACACCGAGATACCCGGTAACCAGTGTTGTTGCCAGTGCCAGTATTCCTTTGACCGTCTGAAACCTTTCAGGAATTGCAAAGAAGAGAACCCCGGCTGCCAGGGGAATGATTATAAGCATCTGGAGGTACATGCACGTGTACATGTCAGCGAATAATTTCAGAGGTTCATTCATGACCGGCACCTGATTTCCTTAGTTCTGATGTTCGCTTCATGGAAAGCGCGATAAGCTCGTTCGCGTTAAGGATCTTCCTTCCGGAGGAGTTGTCATAGGCTGCTGCCATTCTCTCTGTGCAGCAGTAGCACGGGTCAACGGCTGCGAGAGAGATAGTTGCATCGGCAATTGTCTGTCCGATGCATGATTTCTTGAATGTTGCTATGTTAGTATAGCTTGGAGCCCTTATCTTATGTCTTGCCGGTGAGTTGGAGCCGTCGGATACCACAAAGTGGAATACTTCGCCCCTTGGGGCTTCGGCCCGGCCGGTACCAATTCCTTCCGGTATCTCGTTTATTTTCAGGGCTATGTCACCCTCTTTCATCTTCTCTAGGGCATCAACGCACTGTTCAATGATTGAGGCTGACTCATACATTTCAAGAAGCCTCACCTCTGCCTTGGCAAAGACGTCTCCTTCCTGGGCAGTGATCACTTTCCAGTTGACCATTGAATAGGCGGCATAGGGGTCATCCCTTCTTACATCAATATCAATACCGGAGGCTCTGGCGGTGGGGCCCACGGCACCATAGTCAACGATATCCTGCCTGGTAAGTATCCCTACGCCTTTTGTCCTGGCGTGGATCACCGGGTCATCCATCACCGCGCCTGTCAGCAGGTCCAGCTTTTTGCGCATGACAGCCATCTCTTTTCTGATGGCCGGGATCTTAATGTTTTCGATGTCACGTCTCACTCCACCCACTTTGAACATGGCATAACTGTTCCTGTTGCCTGTTATCATCTCGAACAGGTCAAGGACAGGTTCACGGTACTTCCATGCCCACATGAATACAGTATTGTAGCCCAGGAAATGGCCTGCGAGACCTACCCAGAGCAGGTGACTGTGAATGCGTTCAAGTTCCCCAATGATGGACCGGATATATTTTGCCCTGTCGGTGATCTCAACCCCGACAATCTCCTCAACAGCGTTTGCAAAGGCGAATGGATGAGATGTTGAGCAGATACCGCAGATCCGTTCAACGAGGAAGAAGACCTGGTCGTAACTCTTCGACTCACTGAGCTTCTCTATGCCCCTGTGGTTATATCCGGTCTCCCATTTTATATCCGTGACTATCTCACCGTCGCAATAGAGCTTGAAGAGCTCAGGTTCTTCCTGCAGCGGGTGATAGGGTCCTATCGGTATGAGGGTCTTTCTGCTCATTGTGGTAAGAGTATTATTTGAACTCTTTTCTGTAGGGGTAGACATCATCTGCCCAGTTGCCTTCTGAAAGCAGTTTCTCCTGGTTGGGGTGGTGGAGGAAGTCAATGCCGAAGAGTTCATGCATCTCTCTCTCTATCCAGTTAGATGCGCTGAACATGTTTGAGAGCGATTCAATATGCGGCTTCTCCTTGTCAAGAATGACATGCAGGCTGAGTATCGATCCGTCAGCGTCAAAACTGAAGTGATAGTAGATCTCAAACCCTCGCCTGGTGTGAAGGGCGGAGGCTATTATGAAACGGTAACCCTCCATTTTATACAGGTATTCAGAAATGGCAAGTATGGCTATGGGCCTGATTGTGACAATCGCCCGTTTTTCCTTCTGCAATACCACCTTGACAGTGTCACTGCTGAATTTTTCCGTCAGTTTGTTTATGGCTGCCTCTGTATCCATTCCTTTATCGCTATCTTTTTCCTGCCAGTTTGATTATTCCCGCTATGATTGCCTCGGGTTTGGGTGGGCAACCGGGAATATATGCATCGACCGGTATGATCTTGTCAACGGGCCCTGCGAAAGGGATGCCTTCCGCAAAGATCCCTCCCGTGCAGCCGCAGGCGCCGATGGCAACCACCAAAAGCGGTTTGGGTGCCTGGTGGTAAAGCTCCAGGAGCCGGTCTTTGTCGCGCCTGTTTATTGATCCGTTCACCAGCAGCACGTCAGCATGCCTGATGCTCCCCACCAGTAATATCCCGAACCGTTCGAGGTCATGCCTCGGGGTAAGGCAGTCAAGGATCTCAATATCACAGTTGTTACATGATGCTCCGCCGAAGTGGAAGACCCAGAGTGATTTCCTGAAACAATAATCCTTGAAACCCACGATCTGTGTTTTTATAATCCTAATGCAATCAGCACAATGGCAACCACAACCAGCAGGTTCATCCAGACAAGAAAGAATCTGGAGGCCTGCTTTATCTTAACTCTCGGGTTTGTATTCCTGATGAGGGTTAGGAGAAGCACAACGCCGAGTATCTTCAGTATGAGCCAGACGATGTTAATGCCCGGGTTCATTCCGTTCATGAGGAGTGCGACAAGGAAAGCAGGCAGGATGAAAAGCATGATGTATTTCGCCAGTTTGATCATCGCGTATGGAGGACCTGAATATTCAATGTAGATACCGGAAGCGAGTTCGGCTTCGGCTTCGGGCATGTCAAACGGTACCAGCGCCAGTTTGGCCTGTATGCAGAATACTCCCGCAATAAACAGAAGCACTCCGGAAATGCTGCCGATGAATGGTGTGGCTGACTGCTGTGCTGCTATCACGCTGTCAAGGTCGAACTGCTGTCCGCTTTTCATTATCACAGCGGCTACAAGAAGGAGGAAGGTAAGCTCATAGCTTATTATCAGCTTCATCTCGCGCGAGGCACCCACTGCACCCAGGGGGTTGCCTGAGGCCAGTGCACCTATAATATATGAGAACGACGGCAGGGTAAGGAGATAAAATATGACTATTATATCACCCCTGAATCCTGTTTCTATGTTGAAGAGGGGAAGCAGGATAAACAGGCCGGCCATAGTGGCACCGAAGAGAGCCAGCACTGGGGCAAGAAGAAAGACAAAAGCTGAGCCCTGCTTCGGAAGGATGGTCTCCTTGACGAGCAGCAGCTTGAAGAAGTCATAGAATGGCTGGAGCAGGGGAGGCCCCTTGCGGAACTGAACCCTGGCGGTTATCTTCCTGTCGAACCAGGAGAGCAAACCCCCGACCAATGCCATGAATAGCAGCCCGGGGAAAATAAAGAAATAGAGGAGATTAACCGCCATATTCTTTCTCTTTACTCTTTTTCAGTCACATAGATATAATCCCTGATGAGCACTCTTTCATTAAGCATATAAATATGCTCGTCAGGCTTCTCTTTTTCATCTGTAAGTTTCGCTGTACCCGGCGGGCATGCTTCAACAAACCTGCGGGCCTGTTCATGATCACACAGATCATAGAAAAGGTCTTTGTTGCGGTGATGTCTGAAGAAATCGGTCATCATCGTGCCGAAGGGACATATAGTGACACACGACTTACAGGAGACACACAGGTTTGTGTGGCGAATGATCACACCGTCTGCGTCTTTCTCAAGGGCATCGGCAGGGCAGACGGCGATACAAGGGGCATCTTCGCACCTGCGGCAGGTGAACCTGAAGGAGGCCAGCTCACGTATGGTCTTGAGGCCGTTGGTGTTGGCTGAACTGTAGCAGAGAGCCTCAGGCAATGCCAGAGACGGGTTCTGCGTCATGGCTGCCCTCAGTTGTATCATATCTATTAGCACCTTCATGCCTGCTGCCGTTTTATTTCCAAATCTCCGGATTGTGTTTGATCTCGTTGTAGGTAAAGACCGGGCCGTCTTTGCAGACAAAAAATTCACCCATCATGCAATGGCCGCATTTACCAAGGCCGCATGACATGTTCTTTTCCATTGAGAGGTATATCTGCTCATCACGGTAACCCATTTCGAGAAGCTTGAATGTGCCGTATTTCATCATTATGGGCGGACCGCATACCACTGCCACTGAATTATCAATTTTAACCTTAACATCGTCAAGCAGTTTGGTGGCAACGCCGACCGGGCCGTCCCAGTCGTCATCGGTTATATCCACAGTACGATGGGCTTCAAATTTGTCAATACTGTTAAGCCGGCTGAAAAGAGGCTTGTAAATACAGTCGGCCGGTGTTTTGGAGCCGTAGCAGAGTATGACCTTCTCAAGGTCATCCTTCATGTGCTCAAGTGCGAAGAGCAGTGACCGTATGGGAGCCAGGCCGCAACCTCCTCCGAGGATAAGCACCTCTTTCCCCTTAAATTCGCTTACCGGGTAACCTCGTCCGTATGGACCCCTGATACCCATGACAGCGCCCGGTTTGAGCTCATGCATGATTCCGGTGACGTATCCTGTCTTCATGACCGTGACTTCCAGCCTGTCCGTTACCAGCGGTGATGACGACGGTGTAAAGGGAGCTTCACCCACGCCGTCAACGGCCAGCTCAATGAACTGTCCAGTTTTAAATACGAATTCCTCATCCGGTATCAGCACGAACGTTTTGATCAGAGGAGACTCTTCAATCACCTCCTCGAGGGTCGCCCGCAAGGGTTTATATATATTATAGGTATTGCCGGCCATAAGAATCATCAGGTGAGTTCCATGAACAGTTCATTCTTGTTGATCTTGCCAATGCATGCCTCAATGCACCTGCCGCAGCCCGTGCATGCAAGCGAATTGAATTTCTGAGGTCTCCATACATACTTGCACATGTACCTGTTGCGGAAGCGATGCGGAAGTTCAAAGAGGGCATCCGCACCTCCTGCAACCCTCTCAAACCCGGGGTACTGGCAGGCATCCATCTGTTTTACCTTTTCAAAATCCGGCTTGTCAATGAGGAGAAAGCAGCTGCAGGTAGGACAAATGGTTGTGCAGGCTCCGCAGGAGACACACTTTGATGCGTATTTTACCCAGATCTGATCACCTGCTTTCTGTACGATTTCGCCGGTTTCCTTGTAACCAGGCAGACCCTTATTGCGTTCAGCCAGCAAAGCTTCCGTTTCCCTGTGCCTCTGATCGGCGAAGAGGAGACGTTCAGGGTCATTCACCCCGGCAACAGAGGATAACTGCCTGACCAGTTCCTCACCCTTGTCAGAAATGACTCTCAGAAAGATATAATCACCTTCTGACAGTAGCGCAATATCTGCACCTTCCATGGTATAAGGCTTAACGCCGTAGGAGGTGCAGTGACAGTGATCATTTACCGAGAAGCAATCTGACGAAACCAGGATAGTGCTCTTCCGGCGGTTCCTGTAGAATGGATCGGTGAAAGCTTCATCAAGGTATATCTCGTCAAGCAGACCGAGGGCCTCAACATCACAGTTGGGCGCCCCGATAATGATCCTTGGCCTGCCGCCATTCCCGGCCGAAGTCACATTTTCCCTGACAGGAAGAAAGAAGTTCTTGAGGGGAGTGGAGGGCTTGGGAGTATTGTAAGCAATATTTTCAGCCTGATTCAGCCTGAAAGGCTCGTAATCAAGACTATATTCATCCTTCACCGGAACAAAAATGTCATGGGAGGCGAGCAGTTTTTCCAGTGAACGATGCCAATCTTCTTTCTTAATACTTATATAGTACATTTTATGTGAGAAGATTCACATAATAAAGTTAAGTGTGCAATTAACGCAAGTCAAGTTTATTTTATCACTTACAGGCTGTGGAGTTGAGATATTCTTAATAACATGCTCATAATCAATATCCTATTTTTTATATATGCTGTATGAAAAAGATAGTTTAACTTGCATAAGGGATTTGTAAAACAGCTGTTTAATGTGAAACAAATCACAAAATATAATATCAGGAACAGCCTCAGGAGAATTTTTCTTTATCACGGGCTGCTGGTAAGACTGAGCTCAATGGGAGTCACCAGGGTCTTTTCCTTCACTCTTGCCGGGGGCACCGGAGTCACTCCCGAACAGGTGAGAAAAGATTTTTCCGAATATGGTATTCGGGGAAACAGGAGGGGAGGTTACCTTACCAGTTCACTTCTGAAGGAACTGGAGGCTCTCTTCAATCGTGACAGAATCAGCAATGTGATCCTGGTGGGTATGGGTAACCTCGGCCAGGCCCTCTCTAAGTACGGGCTGTTTATTCAGCGGGGCATTAACATTGTTGCCACATTTGATATCGATCCCTTCAAGCAGAAGGCAAGGGCTGATGACATTGTCTATCCGCCTGAACGTCTCCAGGAGATCATTGACAGGTTCCATGTTAATGTTGCTATCGTTGCCGTACCTGATATCTCGGCCCAGGAGGTGTGCAATGAACTTGTGAATATGGGCATCAGGGGCATTGTAAATTTCTCACCCGTGTTGCTTAAGGTACCTGAATACGTAGTGGTAACCAATGTAAACCTGAGTGATGAGATAGAGAGTGTGATCTGGTCCGTTTCCCGGATGAAGGAAGAACAGTCTCTATTCCTGTAGCAGGCATGGAAACAGGGTATGAGATACTCATCAGGGGGCTTGTGCAGGGCGTGGGATTCCGTCCGTTTATCTACAGGCTTGCCTCCGGATACTGTCTGAAGGGAGAGGTAGTAAACAGGACCGGCGGTGTAACGGTGACCGTTCAGTGTGACCAGGAGACAGTGGGGAAGTTTATAACTGATATCCGGGCCCTTGCTCCGCCGGCAGCCAATATCAAATCGGTGGAGGTCAGAAAGAGAGAGACCAGGCGCTACAGTGACTTCACTATAACTCCCAGCAAGGATACCGATGAGAGCATCACCGAGGTGAGTCCCGACATCGCTGTATGTGAGGAGTGCCTTGCTGACCTGGTTTCAGACCCGGGGCGTATTGATTATCCTTTTATTAATTGCACCAACTGCGGTCCCCGTTTTACCATCATAAAGGCTCTGCCATATGACAGGGCTTTCACAACCATGGCTACGTTCACGATGTGCCGCAGGTGTGAAGCTGAGTACCATGAAATGTCCGACCGGCGGTTTCATGCCCAGCCTGTGGCATGCAACAGCTGTGGGCCAAAATATTTACTTAAGGCTGGTGATCTTGTTGTCACAGGTATATCTGATATTCTGCAATTCATCTCTGATCGCCTTGCAGGTGGTGGCAGTATCGCAATAAAATCTACCGGTGGTTATAACCTGATGTGCGATGCCCTTAACGAAGAGGCGGTCTCACGACTCAGGCAGAGAAAACAGCGTGATACCAGGCCCTTTGCCGTCATGTTCAGGGATATTGATGCCCTGATGGAATTCTGTCATGCTGACACGCTTGAGGAGGCCGCGCTGCTCTCCTGGCGCAGGCCGATACTTCTCCTGGCGCAGAGAAAGCCGCTGGCCGCATCTGTGAGCAGCGGCCTGAACACAACCGGAGCAATGCTGCCGCATATGCCAATCCACCATATGCTTTTCAGGATCATGCAATTACCTGCAGTAGTGCTGACAAGCGGTAATATGAGTGACGAACCGATAATTACCGATGACCGGCAGGCTGAAAGGGATCTCATGCCTGTGACAGGATGTGTTGTAAGCTACAACAGGGAGATCAATAACAGGGCTGACGATTCGGTTGTCAGGATTATCGGCGGAAACATCAGTCTTATCCGAAGGTCACGAGGATTTGCCCCGCAGCCGGTTGAACTCACGACTTTAACCGAGGGGATTTTTGCCGCCGGGGCAGAACAGAAGAACAGCTTCTGTATCGGGAAAGGCTCACAGGCCTTCATGAGCCAGTATACAGGCGATTTAAAGAATATTGCCACATACGATTTTTATCAGGAGACATTCAGGCTCTTCTCCTCCCTCTTCAGGTTCACTCCATCATCTGTTGTCTGCGATATGCATCCTGATTACCTGTCAACCCGGTTTGCGGAGGAGCTGGCTGAAGGCAGCGGACTGACGCTGATGCGGGTCCAGCATCACCATGCCCACGCGACATCGGTGATGGCTGAGCACGGCCTTGCCGGAAAGGTTATCGGAGTGGTTATGGATGGAACGGGCTACGGCACTGACGGCAATATATGGGGAAGCGAGTTCATGATAGCCACTGCACGGGATTTTGAGAGGTACACGCACTTCGACTATTTCATGATGCCCGGAGGCGATGCTGCCGTTGATGAACCCTGGAGGATGGCCCTTTCATGCCTGTTCAGTTACTTCGGCAGCGATTATGACTTCAGGTCGGTTAAACTTTTCCAGGTAATAGATGAAAAAAAGCTGGTTATTGTCATGGAGATGCTTGTTCATGGTATCAATTCGCCCCTGACATGCGGAGCAGGGCGTATCTTTGATGCAGTTGCGGCATTGCTTATGCTCTGCACGAAGGCCTCCTTCGATTCCGAAGCTCCTATGAGGCTCGAATCGGCCATAAGCCGCCAAACGGATGATTATTATCCCTTTACCCTCGGTGAAACGGTTTCCCTGAGGGAAATGTTTATGGAGATTATCAGTGACACTGACAGATATGATATTCAGTTAATTGCAGCCAAATTCCACAATACCATTGCACAGATAATACTGGCAGTATGCAAAAAGATAAGGCTGGAGACAGGACTTAAATATGTTGTTCTGTCGGGAGGAGTCTTCCAGAACAGGTATCTGCTTGAGAAATCTTTGTATCTTTTATCCGTGAACAAATTTCAGGTATATACCAATCACCTTGTACCGTCA
This sequence comes from Bacteroidales bacterium UBA1458, assembly GCA_002325785.1. Classification (GTDB taxonomy): domain Bacteria; phylum Bacteroidota; class Bacteroidia; order Bacteroidales; family VadinHA17; genus SR-FBR-E99. The sequence continues at coordinate 49,826 of DCSU01000077.1, forward strand.
AACGACGGGGGCATCTCACTCGGACAGATGCTTACAGCGGCGGAAAGGAGGGGCGTATGTGTCTGAGTCTTCCGGCCAGGGTAATAGCAATAGAGGGTGACATGGCTGAAGTCTCCGTGGGGGGGGCTGTCTTCAGGGCAGGGCTGCAGATGGTTGATGACGTCGCGGTGGGCGATTATGTTCTGCTTCACGCCGGCTTTGCCATCGAAAAGCTGAAGGAGGAAGATGCACTTGAGACGCTCCGGCTGCTTAAGGAGATGGATGATTCACTGAGCGAATGACCCGGGCATGAAATACGTTGACGAATTCAGGAATAAGAGGCATATTGCCAGGCTGGCAGCACTGATAGCGAAGGAGGCAACGAGCGATTATACCTTCATGGAGGTTTGCGGGGGCCATACAGCGTCCATTCACCGCTTTGGCATACCCTCGCTGCTGCCGCCACAGATCAGGCTCATCTCCGGGCCGGGCTGTCCGGTCTGTGTCACAGCCGCCCGCTATATTGACACGCTGGTTGCCCTTGCCTCAGGTGAGGGAATTACCATTGCTCTCTTCGGCGACCTGATGAGGGTGCCGGGCACTCATCAGACCCCGGGAGAGGCAAAGGCTGACGGAGGAGATGTCAGGGTGGTACTGTCAGCTTATGAGGCTCTTGAGCTGGCTCGTTCAAACCCGGGAAGAAAGATTATTTTTTCGGCCATAGGATTTGAGACTACAGCGCCCGGTACTGCCGTAACCATGATACAGGCTGACAGGGAAGGGTTGGCTAATTTTTTTGTACTGAACGCTCACAAGGTCATGCCTCCGGCAATGGAGACGATTTTAAAGGATGGTGCGCAGATTGACGGTTTTATATGTCCGGGTCACGTGGCTGTCATTACAGGTTCATCGGCATTTGAATTCATTCCGCAGAGATATGGCCTGGCATGTGTGGTCACCGGATTTGAACCGACGGATATCCTATCAGCCGTGCTTATGCTCGTCAGACAGGTGAACAGCCACAAGCCCTCAGTGGAGATACAGTACCGGAGGGCAGTGTCAGTTGAGGGTAATGTAAGGGCCCAGGGTTATTTGAGTGAGGTTTTTGAGCCTGGTGAGGTTGAATGGCGTGGTTTGGGCGTCATACCTTCGGGGGGTATGCAGATTCGTGACCGCTACAGGCGGTTGGATGCCGCCTCCGCCTTTTCCGTTGAGATCCCTGAGACCATACATGCAAACGGATGTATCTGCGGAGATATACTCAGAGGAGTCCGGCGACCGCCCGACTGTGACCTCTTTGCATCAGCATGCACACCTGATCACCCGGAAGGGGCCTGCATGGTCTCGGATGAGGGATCATGCAATACCTGGTACAAATACCACAGTCATGAGTGAAAAGATAACACTGAGCCATGGCAGCGGCGGCAGGCAGACACAGGCACTCATACGTGACCACTTTGCTGCCCGGTTTGGTATGAATGGGCCCATGACCGATTCTGCACTGCTCTCTCTTCCGTCATCTCTGATAGCCTTTACCACCGATTCCTACGTCATTGATCCGCTCTTTTTCCCGGGTGGAAACATAGGTAAGCTTGCAGTATGCGGCACGGTAAATGACCTTGCCGTGTCAGGGGCCGAACCAAAGTACTTGTCAGCGGCATTTATTATCGAGGAGGGCTTTGAGATGGATCAGCTTGACACGATAATATCCTCTATGGCTGATGAGGCTGAGAAAGCAGGTGTTAGAATTGTCACCGGCGATACCAAGGTGGTGGAGAAGGGCCAGTGCGACAGGATTTTCATCAATACCGCGGGGGTGGGAGTGCTCAGCGAAGAGCTCATGCATATCAGCAGCGGGTCATCTGTAAGGGAGGGCGACAGGCTGATCATAAACGGTCCGCCCGGTGATCACGCTGTGACGATACTTGCATCACGCAGAAATCTCTCTTTTGACTCGCCGATGACATCTGACTGTGCCTCGCTGAACCATCTGATAAGAAAGGTGGTTGAGAAGCCCGCTGCAGTTCATTTCATGAGAGACCTTACCAGGGGAGGCCTGGCGGCCGTCCTGAACGAGCTTGCCGCAATGACCCGGCACGGGATTACCATTGAGGAATCGTCCGTACCGGTTGAGGAGGCCGTCAGGGGATTGTGTGAAATACTCGGGTTTGACCCGCTTACCCTTGCCAGTGAGGGAAGAGTGTTGGTATTAGCCGCCGCTGAAGAGGCGGAAGGGATAGTTGAAAGGATGCATACCGATCCCCTGGGAAGAGGTGCTGCTATCATTGGTACAATCGGAGCCGGAAGAGAGGGAAGGGTTATACTGAAGAGTTCAACAGGAGGCAGCAGGTTTCTGGATATGCCTTCAGGACAGCTGTTGCCAAGGATATGCTGAAGTGATTGACATGCACGAGCTGAGAATAGCTGAAGATCTGGCTGCAATGGTTGCAGGATATGCCTCGGAAGCTGGCCTGACAAAAGTTGAAAAGGTCAATGTCATCTTCGGGCAGTTTATTCAGATCGTTCCTGATCTGTTTGTAGCTGCCTTCTCTGAGGCAGCAAGGGATACGGTTGCATCAGGTGCTGAACTTGACATAGAGATCATTCCGGCAGAGATGAGGTGCCTCAGTTGCGGCTCAGAGTATAAGCCTGCCGCTGATCTTCTCGCCTGCGGCGTCTGCGGTTCTGTGGAGATAGCTGTTGTGCACGGTAAGGAGTTGTTCGTTAAAAGTATTGAAGGAGGATAATCATGGAAATAAAAATTATGAAAAATATCCTGGACAGGAACCAGAACAAGGCTGAGGAGGTGCGCAGACTGCTTGAGTCCAGAAAGGTAATGATGATAAACATTATCAGTTCACCGGGCGCCGGAAAGACGACATTGCTTGAACGGACCTGCGAGGTGATGGCAGGGGAGGTCAGGCTTGGCGTGATTGAGGGTGATGTCACTACCGATCGTGATGCGCAACGGCTGAAGAAGTACAATATACCTATTGTGGCAATCAATACGGAAGGGGGATGTCACCTTGATTCCCACAGCATCTCAATGGCCCTTGAGCATTTTGATCTGGATTCCCTTGACCTGCTTATCGTCGAGAATGTGGGTAACCTGATCTGCCCTTCACAGTTTGACCTGGGGGAGACTTTCAAGCTGGCTGTAGTAAGCACGGCCGAGGGCGATGACAAGCCTGCCAAATATCCAATGCTCTTCAGTGAGGCAAGGGCAGTCATCCTGAATAAAACAGACCTGATTCCGTATACTAACTTCAGAATGGATTCGTTTATGGTTGACATGGCCGCAATCAACCCGCGGATCACCATCATCAAGCTCTCTGCCCTGAAGGGAGAGGGTCTGGAGGAGTGGTTCAGTTGGCTGCGGATGCAGCTTGCCGCTTACTCCGCCGGCTGATTCCATATGCTAGTTATTACCTTAAGGATTGTTATCATTTCAACCTTTTATGTTCATAAACATGACATAAGTAAGGTTTTCGAATGGGTATTGTTATTAATTTCACAGCCGAAAATCAAAGTCGCATTCTAATATTAAACAACTAAATACTTAAAAATCAATAGAAATGTATCACATTGGTAACATGGTGAAGGAGCTGGCGGAGAAATACGGCCGCAAGAGAGAGAGCCTGATGCCCATCCTTCAGGATATTGTTAAGAAGTATAACTACCTTACAGATGATGCGATGGTGGCAGTAGCCACTGAGCTCGATATCTCTGCAGCAGAGGTTTACGGGACGGCATCGTTCTACACCTTCCTCGACACGGAAGAGCGGGGTAAGAATATAATCAGGGTCTGCAAGACTATTACCTGCTCAATGAAGGGGAAGAATGACATTATAAGCACTCTTGAGGATATTCTGAAGATCAAGGTTGGCGAGACCACCCCCGATAAGATGTTTACACTCCTTGAGACCAACTGCATAGGCTGGTGTCACAAGGCTCCCGCGATACTGATCAATGACATGCCGTACACTGACCTGACGCCGGAGACAGTTATAGATGTGGTTAAAGGTTACATGCGCTAAAGAGAGGGAGGCACTAAAATGAAAAACAAAGGACTGACAAAGGTTGACCTTATATTCGAAAGTATAGATGTCAGGAAGGTTATGAATAAAGCCTTCGAGATGACAAGTGACGAGATTATTGAACAAATACTTGAATCAGGACTGAAAGGGCGCGGAGGTGCCGGGTTCCCGACAGGACTGAAGTGGAAATACACTGCCGCTGAGAAGGATCCCGATAAGTTTATTGTGTGTAATGCTGATGAGGGAGAACCTGGTACTTTCAAAGACCGCGAGATACTTGACAAGGTATCCTCCAAGGTCTATGCAGGCATGGCCATAGCAGGAAAGGCCATGGGCGCCACGAAGGGTTTTATCTACCTGCGCGGCGAATACAGGTTCCTGCTTCCACAGCTGTATGTAGAGCTTCATAAATTTCACAAGCTTATCAATGAGATAGGCTACGATTTCAGTATTGAATACCGAATGGGCAGCGGCGCCTACATCTGCGGAGAGGAGAGCGCTCTCTTCGAATCAATTGAGGGCTTTCGCGGTGAACCCCGCAACAAGCCGCCCTATCCGACTGTGAGCGGGTTATTCGCAAAGCCAACTTCCATAAACAATGTGGAGACCCTTGTCACTGCTGTGATGATAATTGAAAAGGGTCCTCAGGAGTATGTCAAGCTGGGCACGAAAGACTCACGCGGGTCAAAGGTGTTCTCGATATCAGGTGACACACCCATTCCGGGAATTTTTGAGCTTGAACTGGGAATGACTGTTCAGGAGTTTGTGAATGAATTCGGAGACGGCGATACCAAGGCAGTACAGGTTGGAGGTGCATCGGGCTTCTGTGTCCCGCGCAAGAAATTCGGTGAGACCATTATAGGTTTTGAGGGTGTGCCGACAGGCGGTTCAATGAAGCTGTTCAACAGTTCACGCTCAATGTACAATGTGTTGCACAACTACCTTGAATTCTTCACCGAGGAGTCATGCGGCCAGTGCACACCGTGCCGCGTGGGATGCCAGCAACTGCTGTTGGGGATTGAGAAGGTAAAGAAGGGAGATTCCAAATCAACATACCTTAATGAGCTTGTCAAGCTCGCCGATACCATGAAGGTAGCATCAAAATGCGGCCTCGGTCAGTCGGTGGGGAATGCCTTCAAATCAATTGTGGAGAATTTCAGGGAAGAGATTATTTATTAACATTAGTATAGAATATTATGGTAACTCTTAAGATAAACGAACATGAGATAAAGGTAGCGGAAGGAACAACCGTTCTCGAAGCTGCCAAGAAGCTGAGCATAAATATTCCTACGCTCTGTAATCACCAGGACCTTTGTGTGGCTGGTAACTGCCGCGTATGTGTTGTTGAGCAGAAGGGTGCGCGTACGCTCATTGCAGCGTGCGCCATGCCTGTTTCGCAGGGGATGGAGATACAGACCAACTCGCTCAAAGTGAGAAACGCCCGCAAGCATATAGTGGAGCTGTTGCTGTCAGAACACAGGGCTGACTGCACCAAGTGTTACAAGAACCAGAAGTGCGAGCTGCAAACACTGGCAAATGAGTATTCATTTGGTGAGCATATCTTTCTTGACCTTGTTGAAGGCCATGCTTATACTATTGACAGGTCATCACCTGCTTTCCTCAAGGACGACAGCAAGTGCATCAGGTGCCAGCGCTGCGTGCGTACCTGCGCGCAACTGCAGCATGTGTCAGCCATTGCCGTGGCAAATAAGGGCTCACACATGAAGATATCTTCCTTCCATGACAGGCCCATGAGCCATGTCGTCTGCACCAACTGTGGCCAGTGCGTCAACCGCTGCCCGACGGGCGCACTGACGGAAAAAACATACATTGACCAGGTATGGGATGCAATTTATGATACTGATAAGCACGTGGTTGTTCAGACAGCCCCTGCAGTCAGGGTGGCCCTGGGTGAAGACCTGGGCTATGATCCGGGTGAGAGGGTAACGGGCAAGTTGGTTACCGCCTTGCGTCAGCTAGGTTTTGATTCGGTGCTGGATACCGATTTCACTGCTGACCTTACCATCATCGAAGAGGGAACAGAGCTCCTTACGAGACTTAAAAAGGTTCTGGTTGAAGGCGACAAGACTTTGGCGCTGCCTATGTTTACATCATGTTCGCCGGGATGGATCAAGTTCATTGAACACAAGTATCCGCAAATGCTTCCTAACCTCTCAACCTGCAAATCACCGCAGCAGATGTTCGGAGCCCTTGCAAAGACATTCTACGCACAAAAACGCGGTATTGACCCCTCGAAGATTGTCTCTGTATCAATAATGCCATGTACCGCCAAGAAGTATGAGGCTGACAGGCCTGAGATGAGATCAAGCGGGTACAAAGACATTGACTATGTGCTTACCACACGCGAGCTGGCAGTGATGATTAAGCAGGCAGGTATAGACTTCCGCGCCCTTGAAGAGAGTCATTATGACTCATTCATGGGCAGCTCTACCGGTGCCGGGGTGATCTTCGGGGCCACAGGAGGTGTCATGGAGGCAGCACTGCGTACCGCCTACGAGATTGTAACTGGCAGGTCGGTGCCATTCAAGAATTTGAATATCTTGCCTGTTCGTGGGATGGAAGGCGTCAAGGAGGCTACAATAAAGATAGAGGGTACCGTGGAGGAGTGGAGATTCCTCGAGGGAGCCGAGCTCAAGGTGGCTATCGCTCACGGCCTTGTCAATGCGAACAAGATCGCGAAGGCAGTCAGCACCGGAAAGGCTTCATATCACTTTATTGAGATCATGGCCTGCCCGGGCGGATGCCTGGGAGGCGGAGGCCAGCCTATTCCTACAAACGCTGAGATAAGGCAGAAGCGTATGGAGGCTATCTACTCTGAAGATATGCACATGGATATCAGGAAGTCACATGAGAATCCCGAGATCATTGCCATCTACGAGGAGTTTCTTGAGAAACCTAACGGCCACAAATCGCACGAACTGTTGCACACACACTACACGAAGCGCGAATCATATTAGTTAAATATTAGATTTGTTCCTATGACAGAGACGCAGCATGCTGCGTCTCTGTCCGTTTTAGTACCATCCCGGGTTTACCATGGTGTCCATTGACAGCGGCACCCCTCTCCATTTCCTGTTTTTTAACAGCAATTCATTGCACCTTTTAACTTTTTTACCACCTTTAACATCTTAAAACATTTAACAATGTAAATTAGTAAAAAGATGAGCGGATTTGATTTTTCCAAAAGGGATTCTTTTGGTAGCAGGATGGGAGTAATTATGGCAGCTGCAGGTTCCGCCGTTGGACTTGGTAACATCTGGAGGTTCCCGTATATTCTGGGAGAGAACGGCGGAGGCGCTTTCCTGATAGTTTATCTGGTTATCATTTTTTCGATAGGAATTCCCGTAATGATGTCTGAACTTGTAATCGGACGAAGATCCCAGCGAAACCCGGTAGGCGCTTTTAAAACCCTGTCTCCCCGCAAACCATGGTACATGGTGGGAATGATGGGAATAGTGGCGGCCTTCATGATCCTGGCCTTTTATACAGCTGTTGCCGGCTGGACACTTGAATATATTTACCAGACCCTTATCGGCGGTTTTGTCGGCAAGAGCACAGATGAGCTCACCGCAATGTTTGACTCCTTCAGAAATGAATCACTCAGGCCCGCACTCTGGTTTTCGGTCTTCATGCTGGCCACCTCAGCCATTGTACTGGGAGGTGTCCGGAAGGGTATAGAGATGTCAACCAAGATCATGATGCCTCTTTTATTTGTCATCCTGATAGTGATGTGCATCAAGTCGCTTACCCTTCCCGGTGCAGCCAAGGGCCTGACATTTTTGTTCAAGCCTGATTTCTCAAAGATCACAGGTGAAACCATACTGATGGCACTCGGACAGGCGTTCTTCTCTCTTAGTATCGGCATGGGAACTCTGATCACGTACGGATCATACATCCAGAAAGATAATAACCTTGCCAGTACATCAGTACAGGTTTCCCTCATTGATACTCTTGTGGCAGTCCTGGCAGGAGTGGCCATCTTCCCTGCTGTCTTTGCTTTCGGCATCTCTCCATCTTCAGGCGAGGCACTCACCTTCATCGTGCTTCCCGGTATCTTCCAGCAGATGACGGGCGGAATGATTTTTGCGTTTGCATTTTTCGTTTTGCTGGCAATAGCCGCTCTGACATCAACAATATCCGTCCTCGAGGTAATAGTGGCCTATTTTTCCGAACAGCTAAACATGAGCCGGCGCACAGCAATAATCATCGCCACGGCTTCGATGTTTATTCTTGGCATCTCAGCCTCGCTGTCGTGGGGTATGATGCGCGATGTGAAACTCTTCGGACTAAACATTTTCGACCTCTTTAACTATACTACCGCCAACATACTTTTACCCCTGGGAGGGTTGCTTATAGTAGCATTTCTCGGTTGGTTCTTCCCGGGTCGCGAATCAAAGGACGAGCTGTCTAACGGTGGTACTCTGCGTGTCAGGTACTACAGGTTGTACAGGTTTGCAATCAGGTTCATCGCCCCTGTGGCTATTGCCCTTGTATTTCTTAACGGACTGGGGTTACTCAAATTCTAAACAAAAAGTACAGACAACATGCACGGATTCAACGATTTCCTTGTTAGGCTCGACGGGTATCTCGGAGGGCATCCCTGGTTCATGGTATTACTAATTGGCACAGGTCTCTTCTTTACCTTTTATCTCGGCTTCCCGCAGATCAGGTATTTCCGTCATGCCCTGAGGATCACCCGCGGCAAATATGATCATTCCCATGACGTAGGGGATACCTCGCACTTCCAGTCGCTTGCCACAGCCCTCTCAGGTACGGTAGGTACAGGCAACATTGCAGGGGTGGCCCTTGCAATACACCTTGGCGGACCGGCAGCACTCTTCTGGATGCTTATAACGGCAGCCATCGGGATGTGCACCAAAATGGTTGAGGTGTCACTATCCCACAAGTACAGGGATATTCTGCCTGACGGATCTGTTTCCGGTGGCCCGATGTACTATATGAAGAAGAGGCTGAATATCACGACCAAAAGCGGAAAGATCATCAGGACCGGTGCTATTTTGGGGGCATTTTTTGCCGGCGCTACCGTTCTCAGCTCTTTCGGCACCGGCAGCCTGCCCCAGATCAACAGTATATCCAACTCCGTCTTTACGACCTTTGGTGTAAAGCATATAATAACAGGCGCAATCCTGGCCGTTTTCCTGGGGTTGGTCATTATCGGCGGAATAAAGAGGATCGCAAAGGTCACCTCGGTCATGGTTCCGTTTATGGCGATACTTTACCTCATCGGCTCGCTCCTGGTTATCTTCTCCCATCCCGGTAACATTATCCCTTCCTTTGTTTCAATATTTGCCGATGCTTTTACAGGTTCGGCAGCGGCAGGAGGTTTCCTGGGAGCCACCTTCGCCTTCGCCATGAACAGGGGCGTGAACAGGGGCCTCTTCTCTAATGAATCAGGACAGGGTTCTGCGCCTATTGCGCACTCGGCCGCACGTGCTCCGGAGCCTGTTTCTGAGGGTATGGTTAGTCTTCTTGAGCCGTTTATTGACACCATCTGCATCTGTACATTGACCGGACTGGTGGTGCTTGCCTCAGGTGCCTGGAACACCAAGACTGATAATCAATTCCAGGCAACGGACATGCAGATACTTACAGGTATATACGATGATGGAAACAGCGCTGATGTGGAAAAACTCAGCAGCCATCTCAGGGGTGATCAGTTCCTCGATCTCTACAACGGCAAGCTTACGGTGGAGAACGGTGTGATAACCACGACCGGTATTTCAGTCATCCACGCAAGATCGCTTGCAAGCAACATCAGGTTCATGTCAGACAAAGCACCATTCTCAGGAGAACTGGAGGTTCTTGCCGGCAAGCTCCCTAATATGGCTTCCATGACCGTTCGGGGCGAATCACTTATCCACAGTGCCCCTCTCACCACGTTTGCCTTCAGCCGGAGCATAATGAAAGGATTCGGGCCCTACATTGTCACACTCTCACTGCTGCTCTTTGCATTCTCCACGGCTATCTCCTGGTCATATTACGGCGACAGAGCGGTGACGTACCTGTTCGGACCGAAATATGTACTGTACTATAGGCTGATATTCGTAGTGGCATTCTTTATCGCATCATTCACTGACACAACCATTATTTGGTCATTGTCATACGTGGCTATTGTCCTGATGGCGGTACCCAACCTCATAGGCATTCTTATCCTCAGGAAAGAGGTAAAACAAAGCGTGAAGGATTACTGGCTGACCTTCTCAAAACAGTATCCGAACGAGAAGATTTCAGGCAAGATGTCAAAGAGGTTCGGCGGTTAAGTTATTGTAACCTGACAGGAGACTGCACCACTAAGGCCGGAGCCTGATTACTCCCTGTCCGGCACAGGAGGATACAAATCCTCAACCCTCACAGCCTGTTCTCCGTCGGTTGTTATTTCTGATATCACTTCGTCTCCACGGTTCCTGAAATACAGGATAAATGCCATTATTGGCAGAACCGGAGTGACAAGTGCGGTTGTAAGCGCGCTGATGGCAATGTAAAGAGGGTTACGGCTCATCTCAAGCATGGCAGAGGCTTCCTCCGGATTGGTCAATGATTTAATAAAAGACCCTGTGAAGGGCAGCATGTTAAGAGCTGCAATGAGCAGTGACGCTACTATCAGCAAAAGTGCAATCACCACTACCCACCCCATGTTTGGCCACAGGTGACTGTGAGCCAGCCTGAACGATCTTTTCACTACGGTTACCGGATTACGGCTCTCCGTGAGGATGAGAGGCATGGCGAAGAGCAATACTGTGAACATATAGAAAAGCGCAAAAAGGCCGGGCAGCACCAACAGTACCAGTCCTATGGTGGTAAGGACCGTTGTAACTATCGTAAGAATTATCATCACTACAAGACAGGGTACCAGCGCCACGAGGCTTTTTTTCAGCACGGTGGCAATGAAGCCAGGTTCACCCAATGGCTTCTCAAGTACCCAGGCATGCAGCACTATGAAGGAGACCATTGAGACAAGCATTAAAAGTGCATAGGGCCCGGCCATACCTTTCATCATTTTAAGCATCTCGTTGGGATCGGTTGTAGATTGCAAGGCGGCAAGGTCAAGACCTGAGGTGATCAGTGATGAGAACAGTCCCATGACCACAGAGATAATATACAGTCCCAGGAAATATTTCTTGTAGAAGGCCCACAGTCTGGCCATCGCACTGTCAAGGTCGAAAGCACCGGACAGGGGATGATTTTGATAGTTGTTCATTGCAGCGTTGGTTAGGATTTATTGACTGACCACAAAGCTAGTAAAAAATCAGTTCAGTATCTCCAGCATCCCCTTCACGTCAAGTTCGCCGAAGGGATTGTTGGAATCGATGAAGGTCCCTGCCAGCTTTGATTTTCTCTCCTGCAGGCGTTGTATCTTTTCCTCTATTGTATCTCCCGAGATATAGCGGTAGACAAAAACTCTCTTTTCCTGGCCTATGCGGTGAGCCCTGCTCAGTGCCTGTATCTCTGAAGCAGGGTTCCACCATGGGTCGAGGATGAATACATAATCGGCCTCGGTAAGGTTGAGCCCCACGCCTCCTGCTTTAAGAGAAATGAGAAATACTTTTATGTTTTCATCTTTCCTGAAACTGTTGATGACACTCTCGCGATCACGGGTGGATCCTGTAAGCATGGCATAGCCAATGCCGTTACGCTCAAGCCAGCCGGGGAAGAGATCCAGGTGTTTAACGAAGGAGGAGAAGATCAGTATCTTGTGTCCTTCTGATACTACGCTCTCGATATTATATGTCACCGTATCAAACTTACCTGAACCTCCGCTGTAGGCTTCGTCAGTCATGATGGGGTGGTTGGCCAGCTGCCTGAGCCTCATAAGTCCCTGCAATACCATTATGGCCGACTTCTCAATGCCGACGGCTTCAATGTTCTCCATGATGCTGTTACGGACGGCCGACTTCTCCCGTTCGTAGACGGTCGCCTGATCCTCTGACATGTCGCAGTGAATGACCTGTTCCGTCACCGGTGGCAGTTCACTGACAACCATCTCTTTTGTTCGCCTCATGATGAACGGCTGGATGATCTTCTTCAACCTGTTCTCTTTCTCCTCCTCATAATTTTTTTCTATCGGCCGGGCAAACTCACGCTTGAAGAAGGTGAGCGAGCCCAGAAGCCCCGGATTTACAAAACTGAGCTGGGTCCAAAGGTCGGTCAGTGAGTTCTCCACAGGTGTTCCGGTAAGCACCAATCGGTGATCGGCCCTGAGTCGTGTCACTGCCCTGTAAATATTGGAGGAAGGGTTCTTTATATGCTGGCTTTCGTCCAGGACTGCATACAAAAACTTCACTGCAATGAAGAATTCTATGTCCTGTCGCACCGTATGGTAGCTTGATATGACGATGTCATAACCGGTAAAGTGCGATGCTGACCTGTTCCTTCCGGCACCGTGGTGTATCAGTGTCTTCATTGAGGGGCAGAACCTCCTGATCTCGTTGTACCAGTTGTGACACAGTGAGGCAGGGACTATTATGAGAGACGTTGCCGGTGCGGATTCGTCACCGAAGAGAGTCATCTGTGATCCGGGCTGCCTCTCTCCCTTTAGCTGTCTATGTTCCTTGTTCCACAGGAGGAGGGCCAGTGTCTGTAGCGTCTTGCCGAGTCCCATGTCATCAGCCAGGCAGCCTCCGAGGTTGTTCGACTGGAGGAAGTAGAGCCAGCTTAAACCTTCCATCTGGTAAGGGCGCATCTCTGCCTTCAGTCCGGCCGGTACGGGCAAAATCGGAAGCTGTTCGGGAACTGCCAGCTTCCCGAGCTTGCTGCAAATATCGCAATCGTCATCCGACACCACCTCACTGATGATCCCAAAATGCTGCTTGTGGAGAAGAAGGCTCTCGTCATTGTCTTTCCCCATCTCAAAGAGACCCCGGTAACGGGTGAACCACTCCTCCGGAAGAATGGCCACTGTTCCGTCAGGAAGGATGAATTCACGTATCCCCTCAAGTATACTTCGCCTGAACCTGGTGAAGGGTATGGTAAAGGCGCCTATCTGTACAACAGCCTTGAGATCAAACCAGTCGTTTATCAGTTGATGACTGAGCCTGATCTCCACCGGGTCGAGGCTGTAAGGCCGGTCAAGGCTGCCCGTGCGTATCACCATGCCGGTATCCTCAATCTTTTTTCTGTTATAGGCAACTGCCTCAATCAGGTCATAGAATGCACTGCCGTTATCCTCCCTTGCTCCCGGTGTCACGAAGCTGATGCCGTCTTCCGTAAACAGTCCGGCATCATCGAGTGCCTGCAGGCATCTCTTCTCCCAGCAGGTATCACGCTCCTTCCTGCGAAAAATGAAATTGCCACTCTCATTGCTGAAGACTGTGAAGTGTTTCATCTCATCAGGGAAGAAGACCTCCCTGTCGTCATATCGGAACTTCAATATTGCCACAGGGATTCCCGCAAGATTATTTTCAACGGTGAGTAAAGCTTGTTTGCCGGGCTCTGACTGTTCGAGTGTGAAACCGGTACCGGTAACCTTGTGGGTGTTGATGACTGAAAGGACGAAAGTGCTGAAGTATTTCTCCTCGGTATCACGCGGGATGCTAATGTTTTCGCGGGAGAGGAAAGGTTTCAGCTTTGCTCCCTCAATGTCAGAGACGAAGTGGATGCTGTGGCCTGCCCTGATGACACAGGGTTTGTTAGAAAGTATCTCAACAGAGGGTTGGCGAAGATCAAGGGGTTTGCCCGCTGATTCAACCATGAGGCTGTATCTGCTCCCTGCCGGAGTGCGGTTAAACCTGAATACCGGGCTGGCTATGTCAGTTGATACCGTCAGCCTGTCTTCAGGATGAAGCGTGGTGATCCTGGTCTTTTGCAGAAAAAGAGGGATCTCATCAATGAGTGCAATGTGAAGACAATGATGTATCCTCGATTCGATGTAGGGTTTGATAATCTTGTCGAAATCCTTGTCAGTGACGTTGTCAATGAAGTCCCTGACGTTCCGGTGTTTGGAGAAGAGTTTGAAGAGGTTGCGGTCAGAGTATTCATTCAACAATCTTACAGCCTCCTTCTCCTCATTGTCGAGGCCGGAAAGTGTAACGGTGTCGGGGAACGGTGACAGGGCCTCAGCCAGGTTGTAATAATCACGGCCCGGTGGCCTTTCCAGGATATAAGGAATCAGAATAGTACCCCACCGGCGGTGCTGGGTCAGAATAAGTGCAAAGAGCCTTTCGCGCTCTCTAAAACCGGGGGGCTGCATTAATAAAACAAATCAACCTGCAATTTTGAAATTCCCCGGATAATATCAAAGCTTTATCCCTAAATAATTATTTAAGCCTTCATCTGGCGGTATCCCGCGTCTCTTCAAAGAACCTCCGGGTGACCGCAGGTAAGGAATATTTTAATATCTTTCCGTACTTGAAAGTGACCAGAGAAGCTATGAATAGGATACTTGTAATCAGTTTATTGTTACTTTATTCCCTGCTGACGTCAGCCCAGGTAACGCCGCTATCTGCGGGATGGAAGGCAAAGAGGGCCTCGGAGGTGAACGCTGACGGCATACGTCTGACTACTGAGGAGCCTGACCTTACCGGGTGGCTGAACGCCACCGTGCCGGGGACGGTACTAACAACGCTGGTGAATAACGGGCTGATGCCTGAGCCATGGTTCGGCATGAATAACGAGCAGATCCCTGATGTCTGGAAGGAAGGACGAGAGTACTACACATATTGGTTCTTTACGAGGTTCTCATCTGAGACCCTTGATTCTACAAAGCAGGTGTGGCTGAATTTCAGGGGTATCAACTACCGCGCTGATATTTACCTTAACGGCCATCGGCTCAATGAAGCGACCCACGAGGGCATGTTTCTTCGCCAGAAATATAATGTCACCGCCCTGCTAAACCGGCAGGGTCATAACCGTCTGGCTGTTAGAGTTGAGCCCCCATTGCATCCGGGAAACCCCAATGGCGGACAGGGTGGCGATGGTATGATAGGCCATGACGTGACGATGCAGTTTACGGCAGGGTGGGACTGGATTCAGCCGGTAAGGGACCGCAACACAGGTATATGGGATGAAGTTACCATAGAGGTCACAGGGGATATTGATATCCGAGACGGTTTTGCCAGGACCCGGGTGCCCGGACCGCGTCTGCCCGGTGAATTGCAGGATCCCGCTTTTGTGACATTCTCTGCCGAGCTGGAGAATCCTACAGACAGGCTGGTGGAGGGGGAGGTTGCCCTGGCATACATGGGAGACACTGACCGGAAGAAAATGAAGATAGAGCCTCATTCCACAGTGACAGTGACCTTTTCCGAGAAGAAACAGACCGATCCCAGGGTATGGTGGCCCAACGGTATCGGCCAGCCATCGCTTTACCAGGCAGTGATTACGTTCCACGACAAAAAGGATAATACTCTTGACCGCGAGGATCTGATGTTTGGCTTCAGGGAGACGGGTAGCTACTTCGACGATTCAACAGGTGCCCGGATATTTACAATAAACGGTCAGAAATTATTCATCAGGGGTGCAAACTGGATTGCCTCCGACGGTATGCTGCGCCTCAATTCCGGCAGGTATGAGGCAGAGGTAAAGATGCATGCTGAAATGAATATGAACATGATAAGGGTCTGGGGCGGATCGATCACTGAGAGGCCTGAGTTCTATGAGGCATGTGACAGGCACGGAATCCTGGTGTGGCAGGACCTGTGGATTACGGGCGACTGTAACGGCAGGTGGCCCGATACGCTCAGGAAGGCGGAATCGCAGGAGGTGCGAAGGATGTATCCTGATGACGACTCATTGTTCCTTCTTTCTGTCGCCGACCAGGTGAAGATGCTTCGTAATCATCCCTCGCTCTATATGATATGTGGCGGAAACGAGTTCCCCCCGCCTCCGGAACTGGATACCCTTATAAGAAATACCCTCGATTCCCTTGACGGGACGAGGCTCTACTTCAGTGAATCTACATCATCCGATATCCTTACGAACACCATTGGCGGCACTGCTGACGGCCCATACAATGTCAGGGAGCCTCTCTGGTTCTTCACACAGAAATGGCATCCTTTTAATCCCGAGATAGGATCTGTGGGGCTGCCCAATATGGAGTCGCTGAAGAAGATGATGGATGAGAAGGATCTTGTAGTGCCTGAAGGGAAAGAGGTTAATGAGGTCTGGAGATACCATAAGTATATGGGCTACGGAGGGATGATAGAAAGGATGGGAGAGGTGCGTGACCTGAAGGACTTTGTGACAAAGGCGCAACTGGTCAATTATGATCAGTACCGGTCTCTTGTCGAAGGGCACACAGCACACATGTGGGACTGGTACACAGGATTCCTCATTTGGAAGAGCCAGAATCCATGGCCGGCTCTCAAGGGCCAGTTCTACGACTGGTATCACGATCAGAATGCCGGATTTTACGGGTTTAAACATGCTGCCGCTCCGGTACATCTCCTGTTTAACCCGGCCGACTCAGCCATCTATGCCGTCAATACCATGCCCAAGGAGCGCAAGGGGCTGCGTCTTGATGCCGTGCTGACTGATGAGTCAGGCAAGGAGATATGGAAGAGGTCACAGGAGTCCGTCCTGGATGCCAGCAATATCATCAAGGTGTGGGATGTTGATCTGCGCAGCACGGCGGCCAGGGTCCATTTCCTGAAGCTTCGCATAACCTATGTCTCAACTGGCCTGCCCATTGATGAAAACACCTACTGGCTCCCCTTTAATGGCGACGGCAGGGAGCTGATGGAGCTTCCCGAGGCAAAAATCGTCGGTCAGATGATGAAGAGCAACAACGGCAAGTTCACTGTTGATCTGGCTAACAGCGGCAGTGTGGCTGCGTTTTTTGTGCGAATGAAGGTCATCCGTGCCTCTGACGGTGAGATTGTGACACCGGTCTTCTTCGATGACAATTATATTGTATTGTTGCCCGGCGAGAAGAAGAGCGTTCAGCTGGATATCACTCTCCTGAAGCAGGATGAGCGCAACACCCCGCTGTTGCTTCATCTTGAGGGCGTCAACCTGCGGGGGCAGACCGTACGGCTGTGAAAGTCGAAAGTCTGTAAAGTCCGTAAAGTCGAAAGTCTGTAAAATCGGAAGGATTTGCGATTAAATCGACAATCG
>DCSU01000077.1:66950-77200 GCA_002325785.1 Bacteroidales bacterium UBA1458
ACTTCGTGTGCGGGATTGAGTCTCCTCCCGTGTCGGAGCCTCAAACTGCCGACTGAATACTATCCGACTCTGCTTATCTCCTCCAGCCTGTGGCGGTTGAGGATGATGATGCTCTTTTCCGACAATTTAATCAGACCATCCTTCTCGAAACTCTTCAGCACCTTCACCGCTCCCTCGGTTGAGATACCGGCGAAATCCGCCAGCTCTCTCCTGGAAAGGTGCCTTAGGAGATCCTCTCCGCCGAAGTTCTCCGGTGCGAGGCTGAGAAGAACCGTCGCCATGCGACCGTTGGTCTGCTGGTGGAGCACATGGTCCAGGGAGATATAAAGCCTTCCGTTATGTTCACAGTAACGCCTGATGATGCTGAAGGCAAAAGCTCCGTTCTGCTTTACCAGTCCCGCAATGGCCTCCTTCTCAATAAGAAATCCGGTTGTCTCGGTGATTGCAACAACAGAGTAACTGAAGGTATTGCGGTTGAAAACCGCAGATAGTCCCACCATCTCACCGGGCATGATAACACGCAGGTTGTAGTCGCGGCCGTTGCTGCTTTCGATATATTGCCTCGCGTAACCGCTGACGATGAAGATAACATATGATGCAAAAGCACCCTGTTTGGTGAGGTTCTCGCCACGGCGGAAGAGAACCTGTACCCGGCTTTCGCGGACCAGATCCGTCTCCTCCGCTGACAGTGCGGAGAAACACGGGAGGGTTATATCGCATAAAAATCCCCTGTCGATGTTGCTTATTGTTTTCATTCCTGGGAAATTGTGACAAATTTAAGCATTAACAGCTTTGGAATTGTATCCGATCACCTTATAATAAACTAAAGTGATATTGAAAGAGAGTTGACCTGTGACAGTTTTTTTATTGTCCTGTTTCAATTCTCATGATGTCGGATGAGACCCGCCTTGCCTCAGATGTCATTAGCAAGAGGTCTACCTTTGCAAAAATTATACTGAACAGATGAAACACAAGGTGGAATCAGCCTGGGAAGGCGGAATGAAGTTTGATACTGAGGTCAACGGGCACCATTTTTTTATTGACCAGGCCGGCGAAAACGGCGATGATAGTGGTCCGCGTCCCAAGCCTCTGATGCTTGCCGCCCTTGCAGGATGTACAGGTATGGATGTTATATCCCTGCTGAAGAAAATGCGTCAGGAGGTGGAATATTTCAATTTGGTTGTAGAAGGCGATACTGAGGATGAGCATCCGAATGCATTCGTTAAGATGCATCTTATATATGAGTTCAAGGGTAAAGATCTGGACATGGAGAAGATAGAAAAATCGATCAACCTCTCAATGGAGCGTTACTGCGGGGTGTCAGCCGTTTACCGCAAGGCTGGTATTGAGATGACGCACGAGGTAAGAATGGTCTAAAGGTCAAAACGTCAAAAGGTCTGAAGAATTTTCGATTTCAGATTTTCGATTTTCGATTTAATCGCAAATCGCAAATCGCAAATCGCAAATCGCAAATCGCAAATCGCAAATCCTTACTATTGCCTGCTGCCTCCTGCCTCCTGCCGACTGAAGACTTCACTACTGCCTACTGCCTACTNNTGCCTACTGCCTACTGCCTGAAAAGATGGCCTAATTAATTAGTAATCAAACAAATAAAAAAATGTTATACACGAATCTTAAACACATCGAGACTGCATCGCAGCTTGAGAAGATTATCAGCGAGAATGAGAATGTAATGGTATGCTGCGGCAGGATGGGCCCTATGTGTATACCGGTATATGGCGTAATGGAAGAGCTGGAGCCGGTATACAGCCATGTCATGTTCTTCGACATGGAATTTGACAATCCGGAAGCACAGGTCATCCGCAACACACCCATGACCAGAGGTTTCATGGGACTGCCCTACACTGTATATTACAAGAACGGAAAGATGGTCAAGGCAACCTCGAGCATACAGAATATGTCGCAGGTGAAGCACATCCTTGACGCTGAGTTTGGTCAGCCCAAAGCTTAATCCATGGAGAGCACCGCTCATTATGATGTCATTGTGCTCGGCGGAGGTCCGGCCGGCCTTACTGCCGCAATCTATCTCTCACGTGCCAGGCTTAAGACAATGGTTTTGACGGATGGTACTCCGGGAGGGCAGATGACGCTGACCCATGAGATTGCCAACTACCCTGGAATCGAGAAGATCAACGGGTATATGTTGGGATCAGTGATGAAGAAACAGGCTACCGCCTTCGGTACGATTGTCAGGGGAAACAGCGAGATAAACTCAATGACTCTCGGAGATCAGGTGAAGAGCATCACCACGGCTGAGGGCCAAACCTACACGGCCGATGCAGTTATCCTTGCTACCGGAGGGCGTTCACGGACTCTTGGTGTTCCCGGCGAGGATACATTCAGGGGAAGGGGCATTTCGTACTGCGCCACCTGTGATGGTGATTTTTTCACCGGAAAGGAGATTGTGGTGGTAGGAGGAGGGAATTCTGCCCTGGAAGAGGCAGTGTCACTCACAAAGTATGCCACCAAAGTCACGATAGTGCACCAATTTGACCACTTTCAGGCATTTGCCTATGCTGTTGAGGAGGCGAAGGCTAATCCGGCGATCAGTTTCGTGATGTCATCTACCATTGATGAATTTTATGGTGATGAGAAACTTGAGGGAGTCAGGATCAGGAACATGGTTTCAGGTGAGATCAATGATTTTAAAACTGACGGTGTATTCATCTTCATCGGGTATGTCCCGAATACGGAATCACTGAAGGAAATCATAAGCCTCAATGATCGTGGAGAGATCATTACCGGTACTGATATGTCAACAAATATTGAAGGAGTGTACGCAGCCGGTGATGCCGTCGTCAAACGCTACAGGCAGGTTACCACGGCCGTGGCCGACGGTACCGTTGCGGCGCTGGCCGCAGCTGAATATCTGAATTCTATTAAAAGAAAATAAAGAAAAATGAAGATGAAAGGACTAATAATTGCAATTGTTGTGATAGCTGTTCTGGCTGTACTCTTTATCCGTTCATACAGCAAGATGAAGAATGCACCGGCGGTTGAAGACAGTGAACTGATAGAACATCTTACCGCACAGAATTTTGTTCACAAAACAAAGAGCGGGGTGGTACTGGTCGACTTCTGGGCTGCGTGGTGCATGCCGTGCAAGATGATGGCGCCGATACTCAATGAAGTGGCAGTTGCCACTGAGGATAAGGCGAAGGTTTACAAGCTCAATGTTGACGAACAGCAGCAGATAGCAGCCAAATACGGGATCAGGAACATCCCGACGATGATACTGTTCAAGGATGGGAAAGAGGTAGAACGTATAATAGGAGTGAAGCCGAAGGAGTCTATAATCTCAAGCATCGAGAAAGCTCAGTGATTCAGGTAAAAGCCCAGTGTCACCGGTAACCGGACAGCTCACGGAAAAGCTGTTGCAGGAAGCGAAAATAATTTTGTGTGATTGGTTGGGAGGGTGTCTGACGGTGTATTACCTGTCAGCGCCCTCTCTTGCTTTTTCATAGTCGGGAGCCTCGAGCAGGTCATTAAACATTGCAGAGGGTCTTACACGTCCAAAGGAATCACTATAAGCTTCCCGGGTCATGGAATCCCAGTGAATGGCTCCGTAATAATACTGCAGGTTGTTGAAGATTCCGAGCGACATCAGAAGAAGGAAGAAAGTGAGGGTAATCGTTCTGAGCAGCTTCATCCGTGCTTTTAACGCAGTCGTGAGGAGTGCCGCCGCGGGCAGTGCCATCAGTGCGTAACTGTCAATAAAGGCCCGCTGTCCGAATCCGCCTCCATACCACCAGCACCACCATGAAAAAATAATGAATATAAAAACAAAAAAGGTACTAACTATGGGTAGTANNCAGTGGTACAAAGACAGTAGTTGCGAGGGCATGAGGCGACCGTCTGAACCAGAGTGCCATGAGTCCGGCAAACGAGAAGAGCAGTAGGGGGGTATATATAAAAAGTCCCTTGCGCCAGCTGAAGAGTCCTTTAAGGATTGCCGGATCGCCAAAGAAAAAGCGCTCGTCGCTTCCGTAAGAGAAATAGAGCCATTGCCCTGTCATCTCCTTCCAGTATGTCATCTGTGGCAGCCAGACAATTATTATCATCAGGCTCACGAGCAACAATTGCCGGTAAACGGACAGGAGAGCATAAATCCGTTTCTTAAGGTCGCGTGATGAAACTACACCGTAAAGCACAAAGAAAACTACAATAATAATGTTAGTTGGTCTGATGAGGGTTATCAATCCCAGCAACAGCCCAAGCCTGATGGCAGGCCGGTTTTTTTGCCATCCTGGTATAAACCCTTCCGCAGCCCTGGACTTCATGACCTTGTTTTCCGCATGGGCCGTGCCACCAACTCCTCCACTTCGCAGAACTATGTCACTTTTCTCCCTGGCTGAATCATGCCACTTCATTGAATACCAAATGAATGCATTTATCAGGGCAAAGCTGTAGACATGAGTCATTGTCCCCTGGAACAAGGTGTACCAGTAAAGGTTGGTGCCGAAGGCAAAGGATGCCAGTACCAGGGCTGTAATTCTGTCGGAGGCATGTGCCAGCAAAATTTTCCGCAAAAAGATCAGTCCGATGCAAAGGAACATCAGCGCCGAGACAAGCAGGAAGAACTTGTAAGGCTCCGAATAACCTCCTGCATCAGCTCCGGTGATAAGTGCAACCACGTGTGCGGCAAGGAAGAATGGCATCCATACCAGTGAGAGGCCCATAGTGGTTTTGATCACATATTTTCCTTCAGGACCTCTCTCCGGCCAAACGATTAATTTATGCGGTCCTTCATAGCCGTCGGCGAAGCTCAGCGACAGGTCGTGGTGGATAAATGCTGCCGGCAGGTATGCATAATAGGAGATGGCATCCCATTCAATGACGCGCTGTTCCTCTTTCCAGTGCTTCACAATCAGCATGTTGACTGTCATGAAGGTGACAATGAATGCAATGATCAGTGCCGACAGCCAGTTTCTCCCTGCGAGACCGTACCTGAATATCTTTGTCAGGATACCTATACCGTCGCTTATCCTTATCTTCTTTCCCTCAGCTTTTCTGCGTGGCCGGTATGTAACATCTGCTTCGCCAAAGGCAGTACCGCGCTCGCGGAGGGCTCTCAGCATCAGCTCCGTCTCAAAGCCGAAGCGCTTCTCATTCAGAGTGAGACCCACATAAAGACTTCTGGTGAAAACCTTATATCCGCATGTCAGGTCAGAGACCTTTCTTCCTGTCAGCCTTGCGGCGATGGATGAGAAGAGCCTGTTAATGGAGGTTGCCAAGAAGGCGTGGCCGGGATAACGTATTCCGGATCTGAACCTGGTACCGCTGACAAGGTCAAGGTTATTGTGGTAAAGTTTTTCCAGCAGTGCAGGTATGTCCGACGGGTCAAGTTCGAGATCGGCATCCTGCACGATGATTGTGTCACCCTTCGCTGCCTTCACTCCGGCAGCCACTGCAGCTCCCTTGCCGCTGTTAACGGAGAGTCGGATCACCCTGGTTTCCATTGGTCCGTCACTGAAAATACCCGCAAGGCTGGCTGAGTCATCGGTGGAGCAGTCGTCAACAATAATCACTTCGGTATGCTCCACAAAGTCCGGCATCAACGTTAACATCAACTTTTCGAGGGTTGAAGTGATGACGCCTGCTTCGTTATAGACCGGAATTATAATGCTGAGATTCAATGATCAGGATTGAGTATTCCGGGTAAAGTTAGCTGAGATAATCAAATAGGCAATGAAGAGCGGCCGGAAGGTAACAGTGATTATTAAAAAGGAGGCTGCCCTTACGGGACAACCTCCTTTTTCCTGGTTTGGCTAAAGAGGTAAACTGATGCTTACTTCTTTTCTACGGGAGTCAGGTTATCACATACCCCGTCTTTGTTGGCATCAACGAAAGCAGGTCCCTGACCGTTATAACGTCCCTGACCGTTGCCTGCTGCAACACCCCGGCCGTTTACACGTCCCTGGCCTCTGCCAGCTGCCACACCCTGACCACGGCCAGCAACTGCTGCCTGACCCTGTCCTTTACCCGGACCGCGGTTTGCATCGTTCTGGCTGGCACCTGCGGAATAAGCCCTGCGCCCCGGACGTGTTCCGTTGGTGTAATTGTCACATACTCCGTCCTTGTCAGCATCTACGTAAACATTACCGGCTGCCCGGCCTCTTCCGGCCTGATCAGCTGCAGGCTGTGCTGTCTGTGCAGTGGCAATTGCTGTCATAGCTATAAAAGCTGCTACCGTAAAAAATAATCTTGTCTTCATGAGTAATTGTTTTAGTTATTTTTTTATTTAAGTCTCTCTTGTTTTCAATTACTCTGACGGGAACAATAGCAAAAGGTTTAACGGAGGCTTAAAAATAAATAAATAAAAAAATCCTATAACTTCATATTTCTGATTCTCAATGCATTCCAAACTACAGAAAGTGAGCTGAAGCTCATTGCGGCTGCTGCTATCATCGGGTTAAGCAGCGGTCCCCCGAAAAGATGAAGGACTCCCATGGCTACGGGGATACCAAGAATATTATAAAAGAACGCCCAGAAGAGGTTCTGTTTTATATTTTTAATTGTAGCCCTGCTCAGCTTCAGGGTTTTCACCACATCACGAAGGTCATTCTTAATCAACACTACGTCGGCTGCCTCCATTGCAACATCTGTTCCAGAGCCGATGGCAATGCCAACGTCTGCTGTTGCAAGTGCGGGGGCGTCATTGATGCCGTCACCAACCATAATAACGGTCTCTCCCCCGGTACGGATTTTCCTGACCTCCTCGGCTTTGTCTCCGGGCAGTACACCTGCAATCACATGGCTTATGCCTGCCAGTTTTGCGATGTGCTGTGCTGTCTGTTCACTGTCACCGGTTATCATCATAACCCTTATACCCATACGTTTCAGTTCCTTTACTGCCACTTCCGAGCCCGGACGGATGGTGTCGGCCACTGCAATTAAGCCTTCAAAGATGCCGTTGGCAGCTATATATAGTATTGTCTTTCCTTCAGCGGCCAGTTGGCCGGCAGATTTTTCTGCTGATGTTATCTCGACTTTTCTCTCTTCCATCAGGCGCCTGCTGCCGGCGAGTATATGGGTGTTATTCGCGTAAGCCTCGACTCCGTAACCGGGTAGTGCAGTGAACCTCGCGGGGGTGCCGAATGATAATTCTGCTGTTCCGTATTGATCGATGACAGCCTTTGCCACCGGATGCTCCGACCTTACTTCGGCTGATGCCGCAAGTGCCATGAGTCTTAAGGCATCTGAGGATTGTGCCGGAAGGATGTCAGTTACCACCGGTCTTCCTGTTGTTATTGTTCCAGTCTTGTCGAGCACAGCTACTGTTGCTTTTCTGGCAGTTTCGAGGGCTGCGCCGCTCTTGATGAGGATTCCCTGCCTGGCGCCTCTGCCGGTTCCAACCATCACGGCCACAGGGGTGGCGAGTCCAAGTGCACATGGACAGGCAATTATCAGCACAGATATCATTACGGTGAATGCGAGCCGGAAATCGCCTGTACCGATAAGCCATCCCGTGGCTGAAATCACTGCCAGGGCCATGACCACCGGGACGAATATACCGGAAATCCTGTCTGCCAGTCTGGCTATAGGGGCTTTGGAGCCCTGGGCCTCCTCGACGAGTCTGATGATCTGGGCCAGAGTTGTTGCGCTTCCCACCCTGGTGGCCCTGCATACGACTGAACCATTGAGGTTTATGCTTGCCCCGGTGACCTCAGAGCCTTCGCTCTTCTCAACCGGGATACTCTCGCCGGTGAGCATCGCTTCGTCAGCTGAGGTTTCTCCCTGGATGACGATTCCGTCAACGGGAAACCTTTCTCCGGGTTTGACAATGACAATTTCGCCAACCGCCACTTTGGATGCCGGCACACTCTTTTCCTTGCCGTCGCGTAGCGCCGTGGCAAGGGGAGGAGCCAGTGAGAGCAGTTGCCTGATGGCACTGCCTGCCCTGGATTTGGACCGCGCTTCAAGAAAGCGGCCAGCGGTTATAAGGGTGATTATTGCTGCAGCAGATTCATAGTAGAGGATATGGACAAAATGACTTTCACCTCCTGCAATACGAATCGTAGCATAAATGCTGTAGAGCCAGGCGGCTGCTGTACCCATTGCAACCAGTGTATCCATACCGGGATTGCCCCTGAGGAGAGTTTTTGTGCCCGTGGTGTAAAAGGTTCGTCCAAAGAAGATAACCGGAGTAGTAAGTAAAGCCTGGATGATGGCAAAAGCCAAAGGACTGCTTTCAGGTGCCATGAATGCCGGAAGCCTGACGCCAGCCATGGCTGACATGGTAAGAACCATGAGGGGGATGGTGAAGATGAGGGACCATATGAGCCTTGACTTGAGCTTCTGAGTTTCAGGACGGGTAGCCCTCCGTTCCTTTTCGTCATCTATTGCCTTGTAGCCGGCCCTGGTTACAGCATCAATCACCAGGCTTGAGGATGTTTTCTTCTCATCATACGTGATTGTCAGTCGTTCAGTAGCCAGGTTAACACTTGCAAAGGAGATGCCCTCCACCTTTGCGGCAGCTTTCTCTACATGTGCTGCGCAGGAAGCACAGTTCATCCCTTCTATGGCAAACGATTTGTCAGTCATCCTGTAAATTTACTTCATCAATAAAACAATGGTGATGAAATAATGTTGAGGAGTGGAATTTCCAATTGCGAGGCCGTGATCCCTCAGGTATTCAGCATTTTTCATAGCAGGATCAGGAATAAGTTTCAAATCCTGAGCATGATGAACGGTATTGGCCTGAAATTTGCTGCATAATTCATAATTAAAACTAACTGCCGTGAGATATTTTAAATTCGTAGTGTTGACGCTTCTCGTCATACTGACTTCTTGTGAAAAATACAACCGTGATACAGTATTGGTTATCGGAAATATGGAGTTTAATGTCAGTGATATAAGACTCTATGATACATCAGCCCATGTTTTGTACCTTAACAAGAGCTATAATAAGCTTAACGACATTGAAACAGGTACTTTTACATTTCTTGATGAAGGAGAATCGGTTTTTTCTGGCAGCTTCTGGCCCGGTTATATGAGTTCAATTCCTACCGGCCCGATTATCTCATCATGTCCGTTTGCACTTCAGAGTTTTGCACTTAAACTCGAAACCTGGGACAGAGATCAAAGATCAACACTGAACAATGCAGGGTTTCTGAGTCTTATGAGCCGGCACAATCTTATTCATTCCGGGGTGGGTTTATCAGATGCAATTATTGATATTTCTGGTTCGGAAATGGTTTTCAGTTTCACCGTAACAAATGCAGATCAGTCGAGCCTCCTCCTTATCGATCCGGAAAAGACCGGGCATAGGCTTTACAGGTTCTTTACAAACGGGTTAACCATATATGACCAGGCTACCAACAGTGTGGTCTTTGAGGATAATATACAACATGAAGCTCCTGTTCCCTGGGACAGCTGGAGCATAAATTGGTTATCAGAACTTAAGCCGGGCGAATCGAAGGTGTTCACGTTTACATATACACTGAGCACAGCACCGGCCCCCGGCGAGTATAAAGTAGTATTTGGATTACCGGGTCTGTCATACCAGATAACGGAAGAAGANNATGGCTGGGAGATGTCATCCTCAGACAGCGAGTGACAATACAATAGACGGCAGAGGGTGGTCTCTTTTTGGTGGCCCTGCTTAGTGCCTTAATGCATACGGCGGTGTTAGTCCGGGATTATCTTCGGAGATTAGGCTGGAGTAAAAAAAAGGATATGATAAAGTACCTGGTTTTTTTTCAGGATCGGAAGGTGACAAAGGAGTTTTATTGAAAACATTTAAACCTTCATGACCGTTATTCATCAAATGGAAACAAAACACAGAAGAAAATGAAAGCAAGACTATCTTTATTTACAATTGTCATGATGTTATCGGCACTCACTCTCAGTGGACAGGGAGCCAGGTGGAAATTCCTCGGAGAGAGGCTTGTAAATGACAGACTTGACCATGATGTAATAATGGTTACAGCAGTTGAGGGTGATCTAAAGGCAATTCAGATACGCGTGAAGGGCGCCTCGGTTGATTTCCACAAGTTAGTGGTTGTATACGGCAACGGCCGCCGGCAGGAGATTGCATTAAGGCATACCATATCTGCTGGTGGGGTATCAAGGGCCATTGATCTGGCAGGTGATGAGCGTATTGTCAGGAGCGTTGAGTTCTGGTATGATGCTAATTCCATCAGGGGCAGGAAGGCAAGAGTTAGGCTTTTCGGACGCGGGTAGAGAGGGATTGCTCGTTCATCTCATTCGCTCGTGATCCCTTGCGG
>DCSU01000028.1:0-448 GCA_002325785.1 Bacteroidales bacterium UBA1458
AATGAATTTGGTATGGTACCACTCCTTGCTCTTCGCGCGGATCATGATGAACCTTGTGAGAAAACCGGCAAGGAAGGGTATTCCGAGGTAGATGAAGACGCTCTTGGCAATCTGCCAGATAGTGATCTGTTCTACGGCATCATTAACCGGAAGCCCGAACCACCCCGGCAGCACAGCTATGAAAACATATGCGTAGACTGAGAAAAAGAGCACCTGGAATATANNATCACCCTTTGCCAGATCATTCCATACAATCACCATGGCTATGCAGCGGGCCAGGCCTATCAGGATCAGTCCGTACATGTAGTCTATGTTGAACCTCAGGAACAGAATGGCCAGGAAGAACATAAGAATTGGACCGATGACCCAGTTCTGCACCAGGGAAAGCCCCAGAATCTTTGTGTTTCTGAAGACGTCAGCCAGCTCTTCGTACTTAACTTTTGCAAGA
>DCSU01000028.1:543-43086 GCA_002325785.1 Bacteroidales bacterium UBA1458
TACCTGTCAAGCAATCTGAGACGTTTCTTTGAGGGCATGTGAGAGGCAGTTAAGAATTAAGAATTGAGTTGATGTTTTGTCGCTTTATTTAAGGTCTTTTATGTTTTCATTATAAAACTGCATGAATGTTTCGCGTATCTGATCCCGGATGCGGATATACTCACCGTGGATAAACTCAGGTGTGCCGGTGGCATGTGACGGATCCTCGAACCCTAGATGGAGCCGGTGCTGCACCTCGCCGAAAAATGCTGGACATGTTTCATTGGCGTGGTCACAGACGGTAATAACGTAATCCCATTCCAGGTAAAGATATTCATCAACAAGGTGAGGAGTGTGATAACTGATATCAATCCCGAGGTCAGCCATTACCTCAACGGCTTTCTGATTGATACGGGCGGCAGGCTCGGTACCGCCTGACCTGACATAGAGGTTTTCATCAAATGATTGCAGGAAGCCGTGAGCCATCTGGCTGCGGCAGCTGTTGCCCGTGCAAAGGATCAGTATTTTCATTTTCATTAAGTACGCTTTTATAAATTCCAGTGCTCAAATATAATCATTTCGTAATATTACGAAATGCAAATTTATATTCTTTACAAAACTGTAACAAAACGGGGTACAGGCATTGTCGAATGATTTTCTCATCTTTTAAGATTAATATTCAACCTTAATTTTTGTCCGGGCGTCGCGATGGGTACAGCCTGCACCGGGAGGACCGGATCATGCGACAACAGTAGCCAGAGAAAGATGAAATTGTAACGACGAAAGGTTGGACGGAACCACATGTGGACCTTTTTGCCAATGGCTCATTTTTTATTAATTTTGCGCCCTTGAATGAAGATACGGTTCCCAAAATATTGCGCAAATACTCCACTCTGATTCACCTGTTTGATAGTTTCAGGCTGGAGTTTGGTGATAGGAACCTTTACTGCCAAATCACTTTAAAATTATTAACCTGAATACCCTCTCAGGTATTCACATAAATTTTGATTGTGGGTTTAATTGACGAGATTAACAGAAGACGGACATTTGCCATCATTTCGCATCCTGATGCGGGTAAAACAACCCTTACCGAGAAGCTACTCCTCTTTGGTGGTGCCATACATGTTGCAGGAGCTGTTAAAAATAATAAGATCAGGAAAACTGCTACATCCGATTTCCTTGAGATTGAAAAACAGAGGGGTATTTCTGTTGCTACCTCGGTAATGAGTTTTGACTACAAAGGAATAAAGATAAACATACTCGATACTCCGGGGCATAAAGACTTTGCCGAGGATACATACCGTACCCTGACGGCGGTTGACAGTGTGATACTTGTGGTTGACAGTGCAAAAGGGGTGGAAGCGCAAACCCGCAGGTTGATGGAAGTATGCCGTATGAGAGCAACGCCGGTAATGATCTTTATCAACAAGATGGACAGGGAAGGTAAAGACCCTTTCGACCTCCTTGAGGAGTTGGAGCAGGAATTGAACATTGCAGTATCGCCTTTTACCTGGCCGGCCGGCCGGGGCAGTAATTTCAAGGGGGTTTACAATATTTTTAAAAACAACATACAGCTCTACACTCCTGAAAAGAGCAATTTATCGGAAATTCTTCTGGAAACCGCCGATATTTCAGATCCGGTGCTTGAAGAATATGTCGGCCGGGAAACACTGGGCCACCTCTGGGAAGAGATAGACCTGATCAAAGATATGTACGAGTCATTTCAAAAAAACCTTTATCTCGAGGGATATCTTGCTCCTGTTTTCTTTGGCAGTGCGCTTAATAATACCGGCGTTCTTGAGGTAATTGAAACCTTTATTGAAATAGCTCCTTCACCAACCAGGTCAGAGGCACATGAACGTGCCGTCAAACCTGATGAACCTGATTTTACGGGATACATTTTTAAGATACATGCAAATCTCGATCCCAAGCACCGCAACCGGATGGCATTTTTGAGAGTATGTTCAGGTGTGTTCGAAAGAAACAAACTGTATTACCATACCCGGTTAAACAAGAAGATGCGATTTTCTTCCTCTGCGGAATTTATCGCTAATACAAGGAGCACTATAGATGAGGCATATCCTGGTGATGTGATCGGTGTGTATGATACGGGATCTCTGAAAATTGGCGATACCCTTACTGAAGGGGAAGTTCTGCATTTCAAGGGCGTCCCCAATTTCGCACCGGAATTATTAAGAGAAGTGATAAATCGCGACCCTTCAAAAAGCAAACAGCTTGAAAAAGGGGTCAGGCAACTTACGGATGAAGGACTTGCCCAACTGTTCCTTCAACAACCCGGGAACAGAAAAATAATAGGAACAGTGGGAGAGCTTCAGTTTGATGTAATAAAATTCAGACTTGAACATGAATACGGTGCCGCATGCGACCTGAAACCACTTCCTTATGTGAAGGCATTATGGTTCACTTTTGGTGATAACACAGAATTGCGCGAATTTATGAGCAGGAAAGCCGGGTTTATAGCATATGATAAAGATAACTCTCCTGTCTTTTTTGTTGAAGGGGAATGGATGGTGAAAATTATTCAGGAGGCGTATCCTTCAGCAAGTTTTCATACAACCTCTGAAAGCTTCAGGATCGTCTGAAAACATATTCAGCAAACGTAAGGCATCATAATAATGTGTGGTCCGGCATTACAACCAGTGCCTAATGATATTCGTTCCCTGGTTCCAGAAGTCGATCCTCCGATTCGTAGGGCACTCTCGGGTACATAAAATAGGTTGCAACAAATATTTCTCCTGCTGATAGGCAGAATGTCAGACATTGTAAATCATTTTAAAAGATTGCACCGTAGACAAGTCCTGAAATTGTTGCCATTACAACAACAAGAGCGACGTATACAACAGTTTTTTGATTTCCTATTATACCTCTTATAACCAGCATATTTGGCAAGGAAAGTGAAGGTCCGGCCAGAAGTAGCGCCAGGGCAGGACCTTTACCCATTCCGGAGGCTATCAGACCCTGAAGGATAGGCACCTCGGTCAGTGTTGCGAAATACATGAACGCTCCCACGATTGATGCAAATAAATTTGAGAACACGGAGTTCCCGCCCACCAGCTTAGTTATCCATTCATTGGGAACGACACCTGCAATGCTCTGACCATCATGAGTTGACCCAAGCAGAAAACCTGCTATGACAACCCCGATTCCCAGCAGTGGAATAATCTGCTTGGCAAAATCCCACGTGGAGAGCGTCCACTCACGGTTTTCCTCATCCCTCTTGTCAAGAAGAGTAATAACGCTGAGAGCAGCTATCCCGACAGCCATTGGTACCAGAGGCCTCAGTTTTGCACTCTCAATAAATGAATTAGAAAGCAACACTGATACAATTGTAACAACTACAGCAGCAAGAACCCACTGCCATTTTATCTTAAGAATTTTGATGAGTGACCATGCAAGGACCAGACTGAATAATCCGGTTATGTACCATTTGTATGTAAAGATATAAAACCATGCACTTGTGGTATCATCGGCAGCCGGACTGCCCCAGTTGGCAAAGACCAGAATAATCACCAGGGTAAAGAAGTGCGTCATGGTCTGCCACATCGGTCTCTTTTCCGGTTCCGGAACAATATTCATCTGGTCTGCCTTCTTTTGTAATTCCTCTTTGCGATAGATCAGTGACATAATTAACCCTATTATAATGCTGAATGAGACTGCGCCAATTACCCTTGCAACCCCCATTTCAAAACCAAGTATCCTTGCAGTAAGAATAATGGCTAAGATATTTATAGCCGGACCGGAATAGAGGAAGGCGATGGCCGGACCGAGACCTGCACCGCGCTTGTGAATGCTTGAAAAAAGCGGCAGGATTGTGCATGAGCAAACTGCCAGAATAGTCCCGGATCCGGCAGCGACCGTATAAGCCAGCCATTTCTTCGCATTTGCTCCAAAGTATTTTATTACAGATCCCCGGCTTACAAACACAGATATCACACCAGCAATAAAAAAAGCAGGTAACAGGCATAAGATAACATGCTCTCTGGCATACCATTTCACCAGGTCAAACGTGGCTATAACAGCTGTATTAAAACGGGCGCTTTCGATTGGCATGAAAAACGCAAAAACAAATACTACACTGATCCACAGCAGGATCTTGAGTTCTTTCTTCAGTTCCATATTAAGTTAATCATTATCATTTCGCATAAACCCGAAATACATTTATAATTTTTTTTAAAAAAAGGTTACTATAATATAGTAGATGCCAACTCCGATGAACAGTATGGCCACCACCCTTCGGAACCATTTCTCGAAGGTTTTTATCCTGCTGTATATTTTCCCTACATTACTGACTGCATATGCCAGTAACCATGCGAAGATTATCACTGGTATACCTGTTGCAATAGCAAAGATCACCGGAAGATACAATCCCTCAGGGCTCGCCACTGTCATCGGCATGAGCATGACGAAATAAAGAACACCGCTATACGGGCAGAAGGCCATGGCAAACAAAATACCCAGCAGAAGTGCATTCAGGTAACTCTTTCTGCCCTTCTCCCCTATCTTGTCCGTGAATGAACCCATGCCGCCCGGCAGCTTAATCTTTATGAAATCGAGCATAAAGAGACCAATAATTATGAGAACCGGCCCAAGCAACTTTTCTCCCCATTTCTGGAACCAGCCGGAGATATCCATCTGGCTGGCACCAAAGAAGATGATGAGTGCAATCCCAACATAGGTTATGGCCCTTCCAAGAGTATAGACCAACCCATTTAGAAATACCCTTCTCCGGTCAGTCATATCACGGCTGATAAAACCAATTGCTGAGATATTTGTAGCCAGCGGGCAGGGGCTGATTGCTGTCATCAGCCCCAGAATTGCCGCAGTTATAAACGAATATTGAGAATTCTCAAGAATCCTCTGAAGAAGTTCCATGAATTATTTGAGCTCTTTTACAAGAGGATCAACTGTCTTTTGGATCTCAGCTTTAAACTTGTCGAAGTTATTATTGGCATACATGAAACCCTCGGCTGTTAGATCTTTTCTGAAATCTCCGCTCATTATGACAAGCGCCTGGCCTGTGACCTTAGCCTTTTCAGCAATCGGTTTGCTCTTATCATCCTCAAGATTTACCGACACGAATGTGATCTTACCTTTACTGTATGCATCAGGATAGAGAGCAACAATAGCCTCCCGGGTCTTGTTCTCAACAGCAATGCAGGTAACACACCTGCGCGAGAAGTGAAAATAATATACCTCTACCTTATCGGCTGAAGCTACCACTGTGTCAGTAATTACATCGGCTTTGCCATCCGGTCTGAATGCAAAGAAAACAGCAAGCGATACAACAATTATTGAAATCCAGATAATCTTTTTCATTGATCGATAATCGTTTAGTTAATTAATAACTTCTTAAGTTCTTCTGCTGAAGGCACACGCCCTTTCAGAACAACCTTTTCATTGACTACAAGAGCCGGTGTTGTCATTACACCATAGTTCATTATAGCTACAATATCTTCTACTTTTGTAACAGTTGCTTCTATCCCACTCTGCTCAACAACCTCACGCGTAAGCTTCTCCAGGATTTTGCATTTTGGACACCCGGGGCCCAGAATTTTTATTTCCATCATTTTTATTCTCCTATATTTCGTAAAACGTCGAAATGCAATAGTAAATTTTTTATCTCTTGAAAAATATGTTCAGTAATAATTTTGCCTCATCCCAGTTCTCCCTGTTAATACAATACTTAATATAAGGTGGATTTATCTCCCCCTGGATCAGCCCGGCCTTCTTAAGCTCCTTCAGATGCTCCGAAAGTGTGGAGCGGGCAATCGGCAACTCTTCTGCCATATCGCCGCTGTAACAGCATTTATCGAGATTGTTTGCCAGGAAATCCATTACAAACACCCTTACCGGATGTGACAGGGCTTTGGCATACTTTGCCAACTTCTCCTGGTCAGTAGTATAATATTTCTTTTTGACCTGATTTGCTTCCATTTCATTTCGGGAAATGACGAAACAAAAGTAACTATTTTTATAATGTGCAATACGCATCACAAAAAAAAATAAGAATTTTTATAGTTCTGCAGCAGGAGCGATAGCGAATATCCACTTTTGACGCTAAATTCACACAGCCAAACCTGCAATATGAAAAGACTCCTTTTGCTCGTCACACTCACCTGCCTGTCGGTTTCCCTGCTATCACAGGATTTCTTCAGGGGCGATTTCAGCAGGGACAAAAAGTATGTAATCCTTATGAATCCCACAGCCGAAAATATCGGTGTGGTAACCTTCCTGCTGAAAAAAGGTATCCTTGATACCGATCCGGGAAAGACTGAATTCGTAGGCGTCTACCATTCAAGCCAGGAATATGACTTCACAAAATCATCGGAATATATCGTAGCAAATGGGATGACCCGCTTTCATCTGCACAAGGTGCAGGGTCCCCTGACTAAAGATATGGTCTATAAAGAGAACCCGTGCAGTGATGATTTCAGGAAGATCTTCAGCAACTCCGTGGGCATCATATTTTTCGGCGGGCAGGATATTCCTCCGGCAGTTTACGGACAGGAGAACTGGTATTCCGTGTCCACTGACCCGGGCAGGCATTATTTCGAGGTCAGCTTCCTATTTCACCTGCTTGGCAGCACCCGCAACACAGCCTTCACCCCCCTTCTTGAGACTAACCCGGGCTACATGGTCACAGGCTTCTGTCTCGGCCTGCAGTCGATGAACGTTGCAGCAGGCGGTACCCTGTTGCAGGATATCCCCGCACAGGTGTATGATAGTAGGAGCCCGGAGACACACATACTTATAGACCGTAAAAACCTGCACCGGAACTACTGGCAGATTAACAGGGATGACAAAGATTTCATAGGAAACAGCATGCATCCCGTCAGATTCACCGACAACGGGTTCTTCGGAAAAACCGTGAAGGTCTCAAAAAAGTGGCAGCCGGTTGTATACAGCCATCATCACCAGGCAATAGGTGATGTTGCACCGGCCTTTGCGGTGACGGCCCTCTCGGACGACGGCAAGATAGTTGAAGGAATAGCTCATAAAAAATACCCCAACGTGTTTTCAGTGCAGTTTCACCCGGAGGTTTCGGCACTATACGAAGATGGTGCCCTGGTCAGATTCGCACCTGATGACACTCCTGCCACACTGCACTCCATGCTGGACAAGAAGAGCCTTAAGTTCCACCTGAAGTACTGGGGGCATATCTCTTCCATTATAAGGCAGCAGGCAGTAGGCAATAGGCAATAGAGGAATAAGCGTTAAAATATGACTCGATGAGTCATATTAGCGATGTCGCCAGATAGCAGCCGAAGAACAAGCATTAGCGAAAGTATTGCCAATAAACGCGGGCACTGCCTGTAACATGGCATCACTGCTGCCTACTGCCTATTTCCTATTGCCTACAATGCCTTCACCTCATTGACGAGTGCCTGCAGTGTTGATTTGGCATCGCCGAACAGCATGCGAGTCTTGTCATTAAAGAAGAGCATATTCTCTATTGCTGCATACCCCTTGCCCATACCGCGTTTCATGACGATAACATTCCGGGCATCGCGGGCTTTGACGATAGGCATCCCGTAGATCGGGCTTGAGGGATCATCCTCTGCGGCGGGGTTGACAACGTCATTTGCCCCGATGACAACCAGCACATCTGTGTTTGGCAGATCGGGATTGATCTCATCGCTCTCTATAAGCTGTTCATAGGGCACGTCAGCCTCGGCAAGCAGCACATTCATGTGCCCGGGCATACGACCAGCAACAGGGTGAATGGCATACTTAACCTCTACCCCTTTCTCCTCCAGAAGCTTGTCGAGCTCATGGCATATATGCTGCGCTTGTGCCACTGCAAGGCCGTAGCCCGGTACAATGACCACCTTCTTTGAATAGCTCAGCAGTACAGCCGCATCCGGTACTGATATCTCCCTGATGCTGCCGGCGGCATTGACAGCAGCCTGGCCGCCGCCACCGAACACCCCTACAATGACATTGAGGAGGGAGCGGTTCATGGCCCGGCACATCAGCACGGTAAGTATCGTTCCTGCAGAGCCCACGAGGATCCCCCCGGTGAGCATCGCCTGGTTGCTGTAAAGAAACCCGCCCATTGCTGCAGCCACGCCCGTGAATGAATTAAGCAGTGAAATCACCACCGGCATATCAGCACCGCCGATGGGCATGACAAACAGCACACCGTAAGCCACCGAGATCACAAACAGAATTATTATCAGAGGCATCAGTTCGGCTGAAGCCTGAACGTCGCGCGTCATAATGTATGCCACAAACACAACGATTCCTGCAAGTATGGTCAGATTGACAAATTTCATTGCCTTGACCCTCATGTCGCCTATTCGGCCATCGAGCTTGCCGAAGGCTATCATGCTTCCCGCCCATGAAACTGACCCTATCACCAGTCCCAGCAGTATGGCCAGCACGTGCCCGTTGGCCATGCCGGTCCTGGCAATCAATTCACTGCTTACGTGAGGAAATTCCATAATGGATATGAGCGCAGCTGCTGCTCCTCCCATCCCGTTAAAGAATGAGACCAGTTGAGGCATCGCTGTCATCTTTACCTTTTTGGCAATGACCCATCCTATGGCGGTCCCAATGGCTATTGCAATTAATATCCATCCAATATTGCCTATCTTCTCCCCATCCTTGCTGTGAAAAAGAATGGTTGCAACAATGGCCATTATCATGCCGGCTGCTGCGAGGGTGTTTCCCCTCCTGGCGGTGAGAGGGTGGCTTAACATCTTTAATCCCAGGATGAAAAGTACAGAAGCCAGGATATAGGTTATCTCAAGAACCGATATTCCTGCTGAAAACTGAGAGACATCATTCATGGTGCTGTTTTTTTTTGTATCAAACCCTTACTTTTTCTTTTTGAACATCTCCAGCATCCTGTCTGTGACGACGAACCCGCCGACAACATTAAGAGTCCCCAGGATAACTGCCAGGAAACCCAATATCATTGCTCCCGTTGTATCGGCATGTCCCATAACTATAATCGCCCCGATTATTACCACCCCGTGGATGGCATTTGCGCCTGACATCAGGGGTGTGTGAAGTATTGCCGGCACGTGACTAATCACCTCAATACCCAGGAATACCGAGAGGATCACCATATATATGATACCTCTGTTGGCCATAAAGTATTCGAAAAATCCTTCCATTATACAGTCTGTTTTATTTCAAGCATTTGTATTACTCTGGGGCTGACATATTCCATTCCATGAACGGCTGTTGTTCCCTTTATTATTTCATCGGCCATATCGGGTATCACGCGACCCTCCTTATTGACCATTATCTTCAGGAGATTGATGATGTTGCTCCCGAACATCTTGCTGGCGTCAGCCGGCATTGCTGAGGGGTAATCTGATTTGCCAATTATTTTTACGCCATGAACCACTTCGGTGGTACCGTTTACAGTCAACTCGCAGTTGCCTCCCGAGGATGCGGCCAGGTCAATTATCACTGATCCGGGTTTCATCTTTGCTACCGTCTCTTTCACTATCAGTACGGGAGCCTTTCTTCCCGGAATCTGGGCAGTGGCGATGACCACATCAGCTGCCACCGCGCGTTGTTGTATAAGTTCCTGCTGCCTCTTTTTGAAGTCGAGGGTCTGTTCAACAGCATAACCACCAGCGGCGGCATCCTCCACGGCGCCCTCCACCTCTATGAATTTGCCGCCGAGGCTTTTGACCTCCTCCTTCACTGCAGACCTTACGTCAAACACCTCGACCACTGCGCCCAGTTTTCTTGCAACGGCTATTGCCTGCAGACCTGCAACCCCTGCGCCAAGGATCAGAACGCGGGCCGGCTTGATGGTCCCGGCAGCCGTCATAAACATCGGGAAGAACCGTGGCAGCATTGATGCGGCCTCCAGTACAGCCTTGTATCCTGAAACAGTTGCCATCGAGGAGAGTATGTCCATAGACTGTGCCCTTGTGATCCTCGGAACAAGGTCAAGTGCTAAGACAGTGACGCCCCTGAGACGAATTCTCTCAAGCCACTCCCTGTTCTCAACCGGATCAAGAACAGTGAAGATCATCTGTCCTTCCCTGAACGAGCTGATATCATCGTGCAGCGGCGGATTGACGGTAAGAAGCAGGTCGGCCCGGGATATGACATCAGCTCTTGCGGCAGTGGAGGCGCCTGCCGCACGGTAGTCGTCGTTGCTTGCAAAGGCTTTTTCGCCTGCGTCATCTTCCACGAGAACATCAAGCCCGAGTTTTCGCAGGGCTGCTGTTTCGCCGGGAAGAATGGCTACCCTGTTTTCATTTCCTGTTTCCCTGAGAATTCCTGTGATCATACCTGGAGTTTTTCTTGTGTTTTTGATTTTATAACTTCAATAATGCTGCAGCTTCCTTGTCGAGCATCCATACCAGATGACCTGAGGCCGGTTTTACACGAGAGGCCGGATACTGGTCCGAACCGCTCTTCCCTTCGATGATCTTTGATACTATGGATGCCTTCCCCTTTCCGGTTACAATAAAATATACCTTGGAGGCATTGTTTATAAGCCTGCCTGTTACGGTAATCCTTTTCTGACCGGTATCAGGCTTGACTGCCACCTCATATAGCTTCGAAGAAGTAAAAAGGTCCGGCCTGTCGGGAAAAATAGAGGCAGTGTGTCCGTCATCACCCAGCCCAAGGAGCATAAGGTCAAATTGCGGGATACCATTATAGAAAGGCACCACGCTGCTCACCAGTTCGGCATACTGGCGGGCTTCATCAGCAGGGTCATCCTCGCCCCGGATCCTGAATACGTTAGCATCAGGGATGGGAACATTCTGTAGGAGACTCTCATAAGACATCCTGTAATTGCTCTCCGTGTCCTCCGGGGGCACACACCTCTCGTCGCCCCAGAAGACAAGCAGTTTCTCCCAACTGATCCTTTCGGAATAATTATCAGACAGGTAGCTGAATATATACTCTGGTGTTGAGCCGCCGGAGAGAGCTAAAGTGTAGTAATGATCAGGCTCTATTCGGTCAAGGTCCTTGATAAGTATCGCCGCAAAGCTTTGAGCGAGGGCTTCGCGGTTAGGGAATACTCTGGCTGAAGGTGGCATAACAGATAGTAATCTGAATATAAAACTAATTATAATTCGCAATAAACACCATCATCGGCAAGATTTTTACACGGATATCTCCATGTAAGCTCCGGTTCCTCAATCAGGTCATCGGCATTCTCAGGTCCCCATGTCCCGGCAGGATAGCCATAAACCGGGATCGAATGATCGTTCTTCCATGCCTCTATCACCGGATCAAGGAATTTCCAGGCAGCCAGAACGGCGTCTGATCTTGTGTAAAGGGTGGAGTCGCCATTCATGCAGTCATACAGCAGCCTCTCGTAAGCATCGGGTATCCTATCGACCACAAGGTCGGAGTAATGGAAGTCCATGTTGACATTCTTGACATTGAAACCGGCGCCCGGGATCTTCATTCCGAACTTTAGCAGCATCCCCTCGTCGGGCTGTATTCTTATTATCAGCTGGTTGCACCCTTCGCATGCATCCTTGGCTGAAAAGAGTGAGTGTGGCGTAGGCTTGAAGTGTATCACTGCCTCTGTGACACGTGTGGGAAGCCGCTTACCGGTACGTATATAGAAAGGTACTCCTCCCCACCGCCAGTTGTCGATATGGAACCTGAGCGCCGCGAAGGTCTCGGTCTTTGATCCGGGGTCAACATTCTCCTCCTCACGGTATCCCTTGAAGGATTCTTGCCTGACATGCGAGCTGGTATACTGGCCCCGGATGGCAATACTTCCAACCTCTTCAATCTTTATCGGCCTCAGCGATTCAAAGACCTTCACAAGTTCATTCCTTATGGATGTAGAATCTATTGATGAGGGCGGTTCCATGGCTATGAAACCGACAAGATGCAAAAGGTGGTTCTGCACCATATCACGTAGCGCCCCTGCACGCTCGTAATAAGCCCCCCTCATCTCAACACCGAGGCTCTCTGATGAGGTTATTTCAACGTGGTGCACAAAGTTTCTGTTCCACAGTGGCTCAAAGATTCCGTTTGAGAACCTCGTTACAAGTATATTCTGCACTGTCTCCTTTCCCAGGTAATGGTCAATGCGGTAAATCTGACTTTCAGCCCAGCTCTCAAGTACGGCCTTGTTGAGCTTTGTGGCGCTGGCAAAATCATACCCGAAGGGCTTTTCTATGATCATTCTTTTCCATCCGTCGCCCTCATTGTTCAGACCCTGCAGAGCAAGGTTGCGGGGAATGACAGCATAGAGTTCCGGTGGTACAGAGAGATAGAACAGGGTGTTTGCGCCTCTGCCGATTCGCTGCCTTATCATCTCAAGCTTATCAGGCAGCCGGTTGTAGTGTTCCCTGACTGAAGGGTCGAGGTCAGTGTAATAAAATGACATGATAAAATCATTGCCAGCCCGCTCCTCCTTTTTGCTGATCAGCTCCTTGAGGGCCTCGCGCACCTCCTCACGGTAGTCCTCGTCAGCGACTTTGCTTCTGCCTGTAGCCAAAACTGCAAACTTTTCAGGCATGATACCCTGCGTATAAAGGGCATAGAGAGCCGGGACTATCTTACGCATGGCAAGGTCACCCCTGCCGCCAAAGATCACTATTATTTGATTATCAGGCTTGTTCATCATCTGGTTATTTGTCTTGTAGAACGGGTACCGCCAGACCTTACATATTTTTAGTGAAAGGAGCCATGCTGTGACAGTCTTATCCACAGTCAATGGCAGTCAGCTTTAACAAATATAATTAAAGGAGCGATCACGACAATCGGCTAAATCAAATTT
Source organism: Bacteroidales bacterium UBA1458 (assembly GCA_002325785.1). Classification (GTDB taxonomy): domain Bacteria; phylum Bacteroidota; class Bacteroidia; order Bacteroidales; family VadinHA17; genus SR-FBR-E99. Next base: position 13,271 of record DCSU01000028.1, read on the forward strand.
GACGAAAGAGGATGACTCCGGTTCTCTTAAATTATTGTATTGCATTGATATATAGTTATATAATGATTTACATAAGAGATAAGTGTTGAATTTCTCAATAGGTGCATATAATTTAATCACTGACATATGTGTCTCATCTTATGCTTCTTATGAATTGTTCTAAGGAAATATGTATATTTTATCAACAGTCCTGAGTGCAATAAAATTGGTATCTGCTATTTATATATCTCATTATACGTACGTTACAAGAATTGGCACGTTAATTGGCCAGTCACTTTTAGTTAACGGAACAGCAATCAACAATCAGAGATATGAAAAGAATAATATTACTTGCATTCTGCCTGGGGCTTATTCAGTCCGGCATTGCATCAGGGCAGAAGGATGGGAGAGAGACTACAGGAAAAGATGCTAACACTGTCACCGTTTCAACAGTTCCTGAGACAGAATCATTGACAGCCAAGTGGATAGAGGGTTTCCGTAATGGAAATCCCGGCACGGAGGTGAGAATTGTGCCTTCTGGACAAAATGCAGATGCTGAAATCCGCTTCCTGACAGACCACTCTGCCGGTTCCGCAGGAGAAAAAGCTGACTGGCATGTAATTGTCGGCCGCGAGGTGATAGTCCCGGTAACCGGTACCGCCAACCGCTATCTTACAGAGATTCAAAGTGCAGGTTTCTCTCCTGAGAAATTCCTTATGATATTATCCTCTGAGGGGAATCTCTACTGGGGCCAGCTCCTCTACAGTGAAAACAATGTCCCGGTCTCAGCCTGGATGCTCGATGATGAATCGGTCTCACAAGCTCTTTCACGTTTCACAGGCACAGAGCCCGGCCTTATTAAAGCATCTATAGTCGAATCACCTGATGAGCTGATTGCTCAAGTGAAAAGTAACCCTGATGCCATGGCCTTCTGCAGGCTGTCAGATATTACTGACGCGACCGGAATGTCAATTTTGCCTGGTATAGCCATTATACCTGTTGACATTAATAACAATGGCCTGTCAGAATATTTTGAACAGTTCTATTCCGACTACAGCAGCTTTAGCCGGGGCGTTTACATTGGCAAATACCCGAAAGCACTCTGCAACAACATTTATGCTGTCGCGGAAACAGTTCCGGCACCGGGAGCTCAGTCGGACCTTGTCAGGTATATCCTTGCCGATGGTCAGCGATACGTGGCAGGCGCGGGCTTTAGCCCACTTGCCCGCGGGGAAGGCATTGCCAGGAGTGAAACCATGGTGACTGATCAGACCATAATCACTGCCGGCAGCGATGGAACTTCGCCACTCAGGGGATGGCTTTGGGTGATTGCGGTAATTGTGGCGGTATCAGCTGTTGCGATTGCCATGTACTACATTACCCGTGCAGTTGCAGAAGTGCCCGTTGCCCCGGTCAGGTCTCATATGTCTGCCTTCAGCCTGAAATCGCTCGTTACCCCGGCCGGGATCCTTTTTGATAAAGGCCATACATGGGCTTTCATGGAGCGAAACGGAATCGTAAAGGTTGGAATTGATGATTTCCTTCAGCATATCACAGGCCCCATAACAAGAGTGAAAATGAAGTCGCCCGGTGAGAAAGTCCGCAAGGGAGAATATGTCCTCTCCCTCATCCAGAAGGGTAAGCAGCTGAATATTAAATCCCCGGTCAGCGGAACGATAGTAACCAGGAATGAACGACTCCTGGGCGATAGTGACATTGTAAACAGCTCGCCGTATGATGAGGGCTGGATTTACGCCATCGAACCTGAGAACTGGGAGAAAGATTCCCGCCTCCTGAACTTAGCCGGTAAATACGCTGACTACCTGAAGGAGGAATTTGCCAGAATCAGGGACCTCCTGTCAGTGATGCCCGGAATCAATGATGTCAGATATGCCCATGTGGTTCTCCAGGACGGTGGTGAGTTAAAGGACGGGCTGCTGGAGGAGTTCGGACCTGAAATATGGGAGGAGTTCCAGGCGAGGTTCCTTGAGATGCCGCGCTGACCGGGCAACGGTTACAGAGTCATTATCGCTTCTTTCTCTGAATAGCAGTATTTTTTGTACATTGTAGAAAATTTACACACTCTTTGCCTCTCTCCTCTCCGGTACGAGTTGGGAAATGCAAAGAGTTGTTTTACAACTAAACGCGCCTGCTATGGCAAGATCCGGTGACAATAAGGCTCCCGGCAGAAGGTGGTTGACACGCTTTCCCGGGTTCCTCAGGCTCAGATCAACTATCTACGGAAGAGTGGTAGGCATAATCACACTCTCGGCCGTAGTCCTGTTTATCGCCTTCAGTTTGATCTTCAGAACCGTATATGTTAATTATTTCAACACTGTCCTCAGACAGAACGGTAATAATGTTGGAGCCATAGTTGAGGGATCCCTTTACAAATCCATGCTTGAGAATGACAAAAGCACACTGCATAGCACTCTGGACATCATCAATAACATGCCCGGGATTGACGACGTGAATCTGTATGATCAGAATGAGAACCTGGCATATTCGTCCTTCGCCGCTGAAACAGAAAGCCACAGCAATCCCGACTGCATATCATGCCACACCAATCTCAGCGAGATGTTCTCCAGGAAAGAGCGAAGCTACATGATTATCGATGAGAAGAGCGATTGCAGCATGAATCCCAACAGGCCTGGACAGAGGCACATGCTCATCAGGAGACCCATCCTCAATGAAATGTCATGTTATACCGCCTCATGCCATGCCCACAGTGAGAATGACGAAGTTCTGGGTTCACTGATAATCAGGATGCCCCTTAAAGACCTCGACAATGCCCTGCACAAATCATCCGTCGAATTTCTCCTGATGGCCATGATACTTACAGCCATAGTTGTCTCAATGCTTATATTCTTTACCCGGAAGCGGATAAAGGACCCCCTTAACAGCATTATTAAAGCCAGTGAGGCAGTCTCTGCCGGTGAGATAAGCACAAGACTTGATATTAAGCCGGACCTGCTTGATGATATGAAGATGGTCTCGCAGGCTTTCAACAACATGCTTGACCACATTGACAGGGCCGCCGATGAGCTTGAAAACTGGTCTAAACAACTTGAATACAAGGTGCAGAAAAAGTCAGAAGAGCTCTCTGAAGCTCAGAATGAACTGATCAACGTTGAAAGGATCGCTTCCCTCGGCAAGCTGTCGGCTTCTGTGGCCCATGAGATAAATAACCCCCTGTCCGGCATATTAATCTACACAAAACTCGTATACAAACAACTTGACAATCAAGATATCACCACTGAAAAGAGGGAAAATATGCTCAGGCAGCTTAAGGTGATTGAGACCGAGACCAAACGGTGCGGCGACATAGTGAAAGGTCTTCTTGACTTCTCCCGCAAAGACCAGGATGACTTTGAAGAGAAGCACCTTCATGAGGTACTGCAGGGGACTTATGACCTGATGATGCACCATATCAGGATTGCCAATATCACCTTTCTCACAGACCTCTCAGCCCGGGCTGACATTATATTCTGCAGTCCCAACCAGATAAAGCAGGCATGCATCGCTCTGCTGGTGAATGCATCAGAGGCGGTAACCGAAAATGGTGAGATAATGATGAGAACCGTAAATCCCGACAGCGACACCATACGGATCGAGATAACCGACAATGGTTCAGGCATTTCTCCCGATGACATTCCACATATATTCGAGCCCTTCTTCTCTACAAAGCGTGAGGCCAGGGGGATTGGGCTGGGCCTCCCCATCGTTCACGGAATTGTACAGAACCACAATGGAAAGGTAGAGATAGACTCCGTGGTAGGCAGGGGAACAACTATATCAATGATTTTTCCTTTAAGAAAAGTATAAGTCGAAGCCATGGCAGAAAAGATTTCCATACTTATAGTAGACGATGAGGAATCCGTCAGGGATTCCCTGCTGAACTGGTTCATCGAGGACGGATATCATGTGGAGTGCGCCGAAAATGCCAAAAAGGCACTGCACCTTCTGGAGGACCGGGAGTTTGATATTATCCTTGCAGACATCAAGATGCCGGGTATGGACGGGATGGAGATGCACAGGCGGATAAAAGCCCTGAACAGGGATTCCATTGTGATCATCATGACCGCCTTCGCCTCCGTTGACACTGCGGTACAGGCACTGAAAGACGGAGCCTTTGATTACGTCACCAAGCCATTTGACCCTGATGATCTGTCGCACCTGATACGCAACGCTGCGGCCCAGATATCACTCAGAACAGAAAATGAAGCCCTCAAAAGCAGGGTCATAACACTTGAGGATATAGATGACCTCATCGGTAAAAGTGAGGCTATAAAAAACGTACTGAAGCAAGTTGAGAGTGTAGCCCAGTCAAACTCATCGGTAATCATTACTGGTGAAAGCGGCACCGGTAAAGAGCTTGTAGCCAGGGCCATTCACTCAAACTCCTCACGTAAATATTTCCCTCTGATAAGTGTACACTGCGGCGCCCTGACCGAAAGTCTGCTCGAGAGCGAATTGTTCGGGCATGAAAAAGGGGCATTTACAGGGGCCACCTTTAACCGCAAGGGCAGGTTTGAAATGGCCGACGGGGGCACAATCTTCCTTGACGAGATAGCCACCATATCACCGAAGATGCAGATTGAACTGCTGAGGGTACTGGAGACGAAGAGCTTTGTAAGGGTTGGCGGAAACAGGGAGATATCATCCGATTTCAGGGTCATTTGTGCAACCAACAGGGATCTTAAGAGTATGGTTCAGAGCGGCACCTTCCGTGAGGATCTTTATTACAGGCTGAATGTTGTAAACATTACCGTGCCTCCGTTGCGTGAGCGTACTGACGACATACCTCTGCTTGTCAACCACTTCATCAGAAAATACTGCACCTCTATGAGTCGTGACATGATCACCATTGAGCCGGCGGCACTTAAACAGCTTGAACAGTTTGAGTTTCCGGGAAATGTACGTGAGCTCGAGAACATGATTGAGCGTGCCATTGTCATTGGTAACGGTAAGGAGATAAAACTAAAGGACCTCCCTATGGGTAAAGAGGCCATTAGTAATTCGGTTGAGAGCCTTGAGGAACTTGAAAAGAGGCATATTGAGCTGATTCTCAAAAAGTATGAATGGAATATTTCACGCACGGCCAGGGCCCTGAACATCGACAGAGTTACACTCTACAACAAAATCAGGAAGTATAATCTGAAGCAGAAGGAGTAACTGCCAAAGGTTTCCGGCTCATTGAAAGAGAACAGCATCATATTGCTTTCGTGCGGTTCATTCGAGAAGAAATTTCTTGGAAGGATCGTGCTATCAGCCGAGGCGGAATTCCGTCTCCCGGTAACCACAGAGGAGTGCCGGATGGATATTGATCCCTATTACAATCCGGGAAGGAGACAGTATGACGGCAACAGGCTGCTTCATGATCTGCCGCTCTGTACCGCGGGCGAATACAGAAAACTGCTGGGTCTGTTCACCGTTGACCTCTTTATTCCCATTCTCACCTACATATTCGGACAGGCCATGCTGAACCATCAGGCCGCAATTGTCTCTGTTTATCGTCTCAGGAACGAACTGTACGGCATGAAGCAGGATGAAGATCTGCTTATTTCAAGGACGGTCAAGGAGGTTATTCATGAACTCGGCCACACATTCGGACTGATTCACTGTCATGTACCGACATGTGTCATGCGGTCAAGCACCTACGTTGAAGACATTGACCAGAAGAGTAGTAACCTCTGTGCCCGATGCCGGTCCCTGTTTGAAGAGCTGCAAAAATGAAAAAGGGTGCTCATAATGGTAATGAGTCACCCTAATCATAAAATTATCAGGTCTCTACTTTGCCTTGAACCCAAACATGATAGCTACACATCCGCTGGCGGGGAGCTGATCACGTGTGCCAAAGGTTGTCACCTTGACAACAATCTTCAGCTGCTGGCTCGACTCCAGTTTGAAGTCCCAGATGTTGGTAAGCGCCCCCTCTTTGTTTGAATAGAGCACCTTCCCGGTGGCATCCATTACCGTAAACTCTACCGGTGGCAGGCCGTCAGCTCCGCATATGGCAAGACGGTAATCAAGATCTGAATAGAAGGTCTTGTAGAGCTCAGCCTCCTCGCCTTCAACAAGCACGGCAGCATGATAGTTGCCGTCATGGAGATAGGCGCCCAGCTCTTTCTTGCAGAGCGATTTGGCAAATCCCTTGCACTGTGCGGCTGCTTCACCCGGACCCAGCAGGGAGAGGAGCACTGTTATCAGTAAAGTCTGTATAAGCTGTCTCATCGGTATCTATTTTACATAAATGTTTCTGATCTCTGCCACCTTATCCTTGATAGCAAGGAAGGTTTCCGGCTTCAGTTCACTCCTTGCCGAACCAGTAATCTCTGTCACTCCGGTTGTCTCATCATACTCTGCCGATGAGGGAGTCGAGGAACGTTCAATCCTGTCAAAAAGGGTCTTCAGCTCACGGATGGGCCCTATAAGCTCACGGATGGCTGTGTTGTCATTGTACGTCTCCAGGAGCCGTATTAGGTCATCGACTGACATCTTCTGGTCAGCAATGGTTCCCACAAGCTTATTGCCCTTAAAGTTCTTCATTTCAACCATGTTGGTGGAGATGTAAAGCCCCTCAATGAATCCGCCCGTAATAATCGTAGCTGCAACTGCATGCTGCTCATCATCTTCCAGGTAGGCCTGTGAATTAAGGAAGGTCTCCGAAACAATCTCCATTATCACGTCACGGTTGTTGATATTCTGCTCAAGTCTCTCTATGGTAGTTTCATCAATGGCATCAATTATCCCCAGTCCGGTAGCCATGTCTTCGGCAGCCTCCATGTAGTTGATCAGCAGTGATGTCTCATCATACATACTTGCAAAGCTGAGATCACAGACAAAAATCCCGAGGTTCAGGGCCATGCTCTTGCTTGTGGTGTAATTGCTTTTATTCTCCACCGGGTTCAGCAGCATAGCATCAAACTTTGCCCCTGCTTCCTTGATCAGCTGAGCTACCTCAAGCGGGGTGGGCAGGGCATTGAACACCTTCTCAGCATTCTTTATCTGCTCCATCGTCTGCTCATCGGCACTGACGGTCTCCTCCGTGTCCTTTGTCCCTTCTCCCTTGGTTTTACCTTTACAGGATGTTGCAACCAGACAGATCGAGAGTGCTGACACTCCCAGGATCAGTGGCAGAATTTTAAGCTTACTGTTCATAATGATTGTTTTTTTTAGAGTTCACAGGCATACATCCGACCAAATTACCACTTTTTTTTTTATAATCAAATGTGCCCTTAAGTTATTATTAGACATAATTTTGTTCCAAATTTTCCAACATGATAAAGTCAGATAAAAAACTTGCGGAGCTTAATAAAATACTCACCAACGGAAAGTATAACGAGATTAATGCCCGTATTAGTATACTCAGGGCCGAAGAACCTTTTAAGGGAGCAATCAGGTTGCTGGCCCGTTTCTATGATGAGACCGGGAAAGACGAACTGAAACTCATCATTTCGGCTTTCTTCAATGATCTAAAGGAGAGATCAGGCCAGGCTGAAGTGATTGAGGCCTTAGGCTCTGTCGTCAACCCTGCATCCAAAGCCATGCTTGCCTCCTCCTGCTGGCAGTCGGGACTCGATTACTCCGGGTACGCCGTGGAGCTGGCCGATACCTTTATAGCTGGCGACTATCTTACATCACTCGAATGTTTCACCGTGCTCGATAACTGCTCTGCATCTCTGAATGACAGAGACAGGGCAGAGATTATCTTTCGCCTTCAGAATGAAAAAGTGAAATTTGACCCTCCCAAACAGAAACTGGCTATGGAACTGATTACTGTAATGAAAGGATGACCAGGATGTTAGATGTAGGAGCTGTAGTGCTTCATGAACTGAGACCTCTCAAACAGTGAGGGGTTTTCAATATTCCTGTAATTGAGTCTGCCTCTAAAATCGTCCAGGGATTTGAATTCCTTGCCATCCATCCACCGGTGTATTGCCTCGTTGATCTCCGTTATCACAGTAAAGCCCCGTTTGTATAGTGCTGAGCAGACCTGCACGGTTGTTGCTCCGGCAAGGAGGTACTTGATGGCGTCCTCCCCCGTGTAAACGCCTGTTGAAGCGGAGATATCCATCTTCATATCCTGCGCACTGACCATACCCACCCAGCGCAGTACATAACGCTGTTCCACAGGATTTGACAGGACCGATGCCGGCACCACATTCAGGTTGTTTATATCAAAGTCAGGCTCATAGAACCTGTTGAACATAACAATCCCGGAGGCACCATGACTATACATCTGCCAGGTAAAATTGAGAAGGTTGGAGAACCGCAGTCCTATCTTCACGCTAACGGGTATCGTAAGTTTCTTCCGGAGGTTGTCTATGATCTTAAAGTACACAGCCTCAGAATCATTGCTGCTCTGATGCTTATCCACCGGAATGAAGAATATGTTTACCTCCAGGGCGCTTGCTCCGGCCTTCTCTATCTCTACGGCAAAATCGATCCATCCCTTGGGCGAAAAGCAGTTAATGCTTGCAATAACAGGTATCTTTACGCTCCTGCGTGCCTTTGCCACCAGGTCAAGGTAGGTCTCCACACTGTTGGTCCGCGTATAATAATGAAGATAGTCATCGGCCTCCGGGTAAGACTCTTTTGCCGCCATTGAATGGGCCATGGATACGATCTGTTCTTCGAACAGGGACTTAAGCACCACGGCACCCGCCCCGGCCGCCTCCGCTTCAACTATTGACTCAACCTTGGAAGTGAAATTTGAACTTCCGGCTATAACGGGACTGCTTAGGTTGAGCCCCAGGTAACGTGTGTTTATTGTACTCATTTTATCTTTTTGTTCGTTCGCCAAATATAAGTGTTCCAACCCGTATCATTGTGCTTCCCTCCTCAACTGCCACCCGCCAGTCGCCTGACATGCCCATTGAGATCTCCCTGAAATGTCTGCTGCCGGCAAAGTGCGCCTCACGCATCTGTCTGAAAGTCGCGGCCAGGGTTTTAAATTCAGCCCTCACCCTGACCATGTCATCGGTGAAGGAGGCCATTCCCATTAAACCGCAGATAGTTACTGAACTTAATGAAGCTGCAACAGCGGCCCAGTCTGTCTGCATAACTTCGTTCAGCCCGAACCCGGTTTTGGTCTCTTCAGTAGCTATATGGATCTGCAGCAGGCAACCAACCTCCCTCTCCTGTGCAACCGCCTCACGGTCAATCAACCGGAGCAGCTTAAGTGTGTCTACTGATTCAATGACCGAGGCTGCGGCCACAGCCTGTTTTACCTTGTTCGACTGCAGGTGGCCTATCAGATGCCATGAAATTCCGGGGGGCATCAGGTTCTTTTTTATTGCCATCTCCTGTACACGGTTCTCTCCTAAAATGCGAAGACCGGCATTATATGCCTCAAGAGCCTCCTCAGTGGTCCGGGTCTTTGTCACCCCGACAACTTTAACCTCCGGGGGCAGTTCGGCAAGCAGCTTTTGTATGTTTTCCGCGATGGTATTCATCAGGGCGTCCCCCTGTATTTCAGTCGAGTTTATGTATCACCAGCCCGCTCCTCAGTTTAGGCTCGAACCAGGTGGACTTGGGCGGCATAATATTACCTGTATCAGCTATCGTTATCAGCTGCTTCATCGAGACCGGATAAAGCGCAAAAGCCACTTTCATCTCTCCGCTGTCGACCCTTCTCTTCAGCTCGCCAAGACCCCTGATACCACCAACAAAGTCAATTCGCTTTGACCTTCTGAGATCCAGGATGTCAAGCAGTGGCATAAGTACTTTGTCTGTAAGTATGGTTACATCAAGAACACCGATGGGATCAGCGTCATCATAGGTGCCTTTTCTGGCAGTAAGACTGTACCACTTGCCATCAAGATACATACCGAAGTTGTGAAGCTTACGCGGTCTGAAGTTTTTTGTTCCTTTCTCTTTAATTTCGAAAGATTCATTCAGTCTGGCAAGAAACTGACCGGCCGTCATCCCGTTCAGATCCTTCACCACACGGTTATAATCGATAATACTAAGCTGGTTGTCAGGGAAGTGAACTGCCAGGAAGAAGTTATACTCCTCATCTCCCTTATGTGCGGGGTTCTTCTCCCTCTTTTCCTTCCCGACAAGTGCAGCTGCGGCAGTGCGGTGATGGCCGTCGGCAACGTACATGCAGGGTACCTTCTCTGAAAAAATCTTCTCAATAGATGCATTCGTCTTAGCTTCCCAAACTACCCAGAAGTGATGACCGATGCCATCTTCAGCAACGAAATCATATTCCGGCTTCACTTTTTTTACTATCCGCTCAACTATTTTATCAAGTTCCCTGACAGCAGGATATGCGAAAAACACGGGTTCAATATTGGCATTATTGGCTCGTACGTGTATCATGCGGTCCTCCTCCTTGTCAGGCCGTGTGAGCTCATGCTTCTTAATCACCCCTGACAGGTAGTCACTCACTGATGCTGCGCCAACTATTCCGTACTGAGTACGGCCTTTCATTGTCTGGGCATAAATGTAATAATGCGATTCTCTGTCCTGCACCAGCCATCCCCGCTTCTGCCATTCGTTGAAGTTCTCTACAGCTTTGCTGTAGACCTCTTCAGAATGCACGTCAGTACCTTCTGGCAGGTCTATCTCCGATTTGGTTATATGAAGCAACGACTTTTCCTTGCCCTGCGCCATCACGGCGGCCTCTTCGGAATTCATTACATCATAGGGCAGACAGGCGATCTCCGACGCCATACCGGCCGGAGGTCTCAGCCCACGGAAAGGTTTAACAACAGCCATATTCAAATATCCTGTTTTCTATTTAGGTTTGTTTACTCTGAAGGTTTCGTCACCTGTTGCAAAGAAAGCAACAATCTGCCTGGCTGCAGCCACTCCTGAATTTATATTTGCCTCTTCCGTCTGGGCTCCCATCTTCTTCGGTGTGAAGAAAAAGCGTCCGGGGAATCTGGCTGCAAAAATATCCGCATTGTCCGGGGCGATGTCTGAAAGGTACTTCATATCACTCCTCTTCTCCATTATCTCAATAACCGAGGCTTCATTGATGACCTCCTTACGGGCGGTATTAACCAACACGGCTCCATGAGGCATGAGTGAGAGCAAATTTTCCCCAATGGAGTTTTTTGTCTTGTCGTTGGCCGGAATGTGCAGGGAGATATACTGGCAGGCGGAGTATAGCTCTTCCAGCGTCTTAACGGGAGTCACTCCTGCATCCAGCATTACTTTCCCGTCGACGAACGGATCAAAGGCATAGCATTTCATGCCGAAACCTGAGGCAATCCGCGCCATACATTTCCCTACGTTGCCAAAGGCGTGAATGCCAAGACTCTTTCCGTAAAGCTCTGATCCTGTCTTACCGTCAAATCCTCCGCGGGCTGAATAAACCATCATGCCGAATGCCAACTCGGCAACGGCATTGGAGTTCTGCCCGGGTGTATTCATTGCCACAACTTTGCTTGCCGTGCAGGCATTGAGGTCAAGGTTGTCATAACCTGCGCCGGCTCTTACTACAATTCTGAGTTTGGGTGCCGCAGCTATCACTGCCGCATCAATGATATCTGAACGGACTATCATGGCATCGGCATCTGCTGCCGCATCGTGGAGCTCCTGCGGAGTCTTGTATTTCTCGAGCAGGACCAGTGTATGCCCACCTTTCTCAGCCACCTCGCGTATCTGGGTGATGGCTACAGGTGCAAACGGTTTGTCTGTGGCTACAAGAATTTTCATGGTCTATTCATTTAATATTTATTCGCGAACTCCTTCATGCAATCAACCAGCGCCCTGACGCTTTCCAACGGCATAGCGTTGTAGAGAGAGGCACGGAATCCGCCCACGGAGCGGTGTCCTTCAATACCTATCATACCCTTTGATTTGGCAAATGCGGCGAACTCCTTCTCAAGCTCAGTATAGCTGTCAGCCATAACGAAACATACATTCATAATGGACCTGTCCTCATGATCAGGTACGGTGGCCTTGAACAGCTTGCTGCGCTCAATCTCGTCATAAAGAAGAGCGGCCTTCTCAAGGTTGATCTTATGCATTGCCCCTACTCCACCCTTATGCTTCAGCCACTCAAGGGTCTTAAGAGCTGCAAACACCGGAAGAACAGGTGGTGTATTGAACATTGACTCTTTTTCGATATGAGTCTTGTAGTTTAGCATCGTCGGGATGGGGCGGGTGACTTTACCGAGGACAGAGTCTTTGATAATAACGAAGGTGACACCGGCAGGTGCAAGGTTCTTCTGAGCGCCGCCATAGATGATTGCATATTTGGAGACATCGATTGGACGGCTGAAAATATCCGATGACATGTCTGCCACAACCGGGATGGCGATATCGGGATCCTTCTTCCATTCGGTTCCGAAGATGGTGTTGTTGGTGGTCATGTGAAAATAGTCGGCATCAGACGGAACAACATAGTTCTTCGGAATATAGTTGAAGTTACGGTCCTTTGACGAAGCCACCTCTACCACCTCACCGAAAATTTTGGCCTCTTTCAGGGCTTTGCCTGCCCATTCGCCAGTGTTGATGTATGCGGCCTTCTTCTCAAGCATATTCATCGGCACCATGGCAAACTGGAGGCTTGCTCCTCCACCTATGAAGATAACCGAATATCCGGCCGGGACTTCAAGAAGCTCCTTAACGTGCGCTACAGCGCTGTCCATTACGGCCACAAACTCCTTACTGCGGTGAGAAACCTCCATGATAGAGAGGCCTGTTCCTTCGAAATCCCTGATCGCTTCAATCACCTTCTCATTAGTATACTGAGGCATGATTGAAGGCCCTGCGTAAAAATTGTGCTTTTTCATGTTCTAAAAGTTTATTTTGTTTAGTTTGTTTACGTCATTACCATCCCCGCGGAGAGAAGGTCTCTCAACACTGTGCGGCCCTGGGTGCATGGCCACCAGTCTGCCATTCCGCAGGACCGGTATAACATCCGTCACATCAAAAGTATGACAATATTCCAGACAGTCATCCAGCCCTTTGTCTCTCAGCCTTGATCTCTGCGCGGCCTTCTCAATATAGCCCAACAGGTCGGCCTTTGCAACCCTCCACAGATCGGTTGCAGCATGCACCGAGTCGCAGACAGTGGCGAACCTGCCGCCTGTGAGCAGCCTTTCAGCCATGGCTCCGGCACAGACAGTATCCTCAAGGCTGAATCGGGTCTTCCACCCGGCACAGACAATCACCACTTTCCGATCCTGTTTATCCAGCCACATACACAGCGAAGTGAAATTGAGATATGAGCCTATGACCACATCATGGCACTCAGAGGCCCGTTTCATTATTCCTGTACCGTTGGTGGTGCTGTAAGCCACAGTTCGCCCGCTTACCTTCTCGGCGCTGAAATTAAACGGTGAGTTCCCGAAATCGGCAAAGTCAAGTACAAAACCGTCACGTTCGGCTGCGAGGAGATAACCCTTTGCCTTCATCTCCCTTGCCTCCTCCACGGTTGCAACAGGAATGATCTCACTTACGCCGTTGGCAAAGGCAGTGCAGATGGAGCTTGTGGCGCGAAGGACGTCAACAACGACCACGACAGCATCACTGTCAGCATGCGCATCGAAAATCGCCGGAGTAAAGCATATTTCAAGGCTCCTTTCTGTCATCACGCGAACGGTTGTAAACTGGTGATCACTGTTTGTAGAACGGGAGTGTAACCACCTTAGCCTTCAGATCCCTGCCCCTGACACGGATAAATATTTCAGTATCTGTTTTCCAAAATCCCCTGGCCAGGTAAGCCATGCCAATGCCCTGTTTCAGCATCGGAGACATGGTGCCTGAAGTGACCTCCCCTATAATATTTCCGGCCCCATCCGCAACCTCATAATGCTGCCTTGGGATGCCCTTGTCGATCATGACAAAGGCTTTCAGCCGTCTCTCAGTTCCCTCCTCCTTATGTTTAAGAAGCAGATCCCTGTCGATGAAGTCCTTTCCGGGCACAAACTTGGTAATCCAGCCCAGGCCGGCTTCAATAGGCGATGTTGTATCATTGATGTCATGGCCGTAGAGGCAGAAACCCATCTCAAGACGCAGGGTATCCCTTGCGCCAAGGCCTACCGGCCTGATGCCAAACTCTTCTCCTGCCCTGAAGACCTCCTCCCACAGACGTGCCGCCTCTTCGTTTCTGACATATATCTCGCAGCCTCCTGAGCCTGTATACCCTGTTGTGGAAAATATAACGTTTTCTATTCCTGCAAATTTCAGTACCTTGAAGGTGTAGTATTCCATATCCGTAACACGCTCATCTGTAAGCTTCTGCATGGCATTAAGAGCCAGCGGGCCCTGTACTGCCAGCTGTGCGGTCCATTCGGATGCATTATGCATTGCCTTGCCGGGCCCGGTCTCAATACCGAACCGGCCAGCATGCTTAACACACCACTCCCAATCCTTTTCAATGTTTGCCGCATTGACCACAAGAAGATACTTTTCGGCCGTCAGGCGGTAAACAAGGAGGTCATCAACAATGCCCCCTTTTCCATTCGGGAAGCATGTATATTGTACCTTGCCGTCGGTCAGCGCTGAAACGTCATTGGATGTGATATACTGAAGGAAATCGAGGGCACGCGGACCGTTGACCCAGAATTCACCCATATGTGAAACATCGAAAACCCCCACTTTCTCACGCACCGTGATGTGCTCTTCGGTTATTCCTGTATACTCAACCGGCATGTTATAGCCGGCAAACGGAATGATTCTGGCCCCCAGAGCCTGATGGTACCTAAGAAACGGAGTATTTTTCATCTTAAAAGGTTTTGGATTCAGAGCAAAAGTAGGATTTTTCGGCTGATAAAAACCTGCAATAAATCATTTTTGACTGACCCTTTCAGACATAAGTCATAGTCTGATGGGCTCAATGTTTATATATTTGTACCCATAATCAAATCCTGGCAGATGGAATATACAACATTCAACCCGGAGTACCTGGTGAATATTACCGGCGGAGACAAGGCCACTATGGAAGAGATTGCCGGTATCTTCACCGGTCAGATCCCGGAATTCGTTACAGAGATGAAGAAGCTCTACGGGGAAGGCCGTTATTATGACCTGGGGCTTCTGGCACACAAAGCCAAGGGTTCAGTTACTGTCATGGGGATGGACTCTACTTCAAAGATGCTCAAGGAGTTCGAGCTTCTTGCCAAATCCGGTGACCAAAAAGAGCGTTTTGAAGGTTTCATTGCCAATTTTGAGGAAGACGCCAACAGGGTAATAACTGAGATAAACGATTATCTCAGCAAAAACAGGTGATCTGACATGGTTAATTCTGAAAAGCTAGACGGGGTTGAGATAATCAGCTTCAACACAGACAGGATTAATGCGCTCAATGTTGATGCCATCAGGCCTGCCATTATAAAGATGTTTGATCTGCCCTACACAAGGGTGGTGATTGATCTTGGCGGGGTCACCATGCTTGACAGCACGGCTTTTGCCATGATCCTCCATTTTCTTCGGGTGGCGAGGTCAAATTACTGCACTTTCCGTTTGTGCGGGCTTACCCCTCGCGCCAGGGAGCTGTTTGAGCTTCTCCAGCTTCACAAGTCGCTTGACATCTATCCTGACCGTGCCAGCTGCGTAGAGAGTTTCAGCCACAGCGGCCCCTCCTAGAGGTTCGTCATAACCAGTCCGCCCGCCTTCACATCAATCCTGATGGTTTTCTCCTTATCAATGTTACCTGCAATTATCTCCTTTGAGAGCTCATTGACTATCTCCTTCTGAATAATTCGTTTCACAGGCCTTGCACCAAACAGCGGATCATATCCCCTGTCAGCAAGCCATGCCACCGCCGCGGGGGTGATCTCACTCCTGATCCCCTTCTCTTCAAGCATCTGAGACACCCTTCCGAACTGCATCATCACCACCTCCCTGATCTGCTCAAGTGTCAGCGGTCTGAACAATACTATTTCATCAACGCGGTTGACAAACTCCGGTCTCAGGGTGCCCCTGAGCATCTGTACCAGTTCCTCCCTGAGCTTATCAGCCTGCTCATCTGACAGAACGCCATCACTATCCCCTATACTTTCGCGGATGAGTGATGAGCCCAGATTAGAGGTCATAATCACTATTGTATTACGGAAGTTGACCGTACGGCCCTTATTATCAGTGAGTCTGCCGTCGTCAAGGAGCTGCAACAGGATATTAAATACATCCGGATGTGCCTTTTCAATCTCATCAAGGAGAACGACGGAGTAAGGCTTGTGTCTGATGGCCTCGGTAAGCTGTCCGCCCTCATCATAGCCAATGTATCCGGGAGGGGCTCCTATCAGTCGTGAGACGCTGTGCCGCTCCTGGTACTCGGTCATGTCAATGCGGGTCATCAGGTTCTCATTATTGAACAGGTATTCTGCCAGGGCTCGAGCCAGTTCTGTCTTACCCACTCCAGTTGTGCCGAGGAAGATGAATGACCCCACCGGACGCTTCTCATCCTGAAGGCCTGCTCTTGATCGGCGCACGGCATCGGAGACGGCTGCTATTGCCTCGTCCTGTCCAACCACTCTCTTATGCAGTTCCTCCTCCAGTCTCAGAAGCTTCTCCTTTTCGCTCTCAAGCATACGTGAAACAGGAATGCCTGTCCAGCGTGCCACTATCTCAGCAATATCATCGGATCGCACATCATCGCGCACCATTGAGCCTGTGTTGCGCTTCTCATCTATCTCCTTCTGTAGCGCAGCCACCGCTGTCTCATTCTCCACAAGCCTGCCGTAACGTATCTCAGCCACCCTGCCATAGTCTCCGCTTCTCTCGGCCCGCTCGGCCTCAAACCGGAGTTCCTCTGCCTCCTGCTTTCTTTTCTGCATGCTCTCCACCAGCTCCTTCTCCGAGCGCCAGCGCGCCTTAAGCGCGTCACGTCCTGCCGCCAAGTCGGCTATCTCACGCGAGAGCTCCTGCTCCTTGGCAGTATCACCATCACGGCGAACCGCTTCACGCTCTATCTCCAGCTGCCTTATCTGCCTGTCGGCGGTGTCAATCTCCTCGGGCACGGAGTTCATCTCCAGCCTGAGCCTGGCCGCTGCCTCATCGATTAGGTCAATAGCCTTGTCAGGAAGAAATCTGTCAGTAATGTACCGGTATGAGAGGTCCACGGCCGAGATGATGGCCTCGTCCCTTATTATTACCTTGTGATGCGTCTCATACTTCTCGCGCAGCCCTCTCAGGATTGAGATTGCATCTGCCCTGTCCGGTTCGCTGATAAGCACAACCTGGAATCGCCGTTCAAGTGCCTTGTCTGTCTCAAAGTACTTCTGGTATTCATTCAGGGTGGTCGCTCCAATGGCTCGCAGTTCACCCCTGGCGAGTGCAGGCTTGAGGATGTTGGCGGCATCCATGGCGCCCTCACCCTTGCCGGCGCCAACGAGGGTATGTATCTCATCTATGAACAAGATAACATCACCGTTCGAGGCAATAACCTCATTAACAACTGATTTAAGTCTCTCCTCAAACTCCCCCTTATATTTTGCCCCGGCTATCAGGGCTCCCATATCGAGTGAATAGATCCGCTTCTGCATGAGATCCTCCGGCACATCACCCCGCACGATCCTGTGCGCCAGTCCCTCGGCAATTGCAGTCTTGCCAACACCTGGTTCACCGACCAGTATCGGGTTATTTTTTGTTCGCCTTGAGAGTATCTGCAGCACGCGCCTGATCTCCTCATCCCTTCCTATTACAGGGTCAAGCTTACCTGCCCTGGCACGGTCATTAAGGTCAATTGCATAACGGTTCAGAGAGTCGTATGTCTCCTCAGAGGTCGGGCTGTTGACCTTCGCCCCCTTACGCAGGTCATTGACAGCGGCCTGTATGACTTCAGCGGTCAGGCCGTGCTCCTTCATCAGCCCCGAGACCTTGTCTGATGCACCAGACAATGCAAGCAGTATGTGCTCAACAGAAACGAACCTGTCCTGCATCTTCGCAGCATAGTCTGCAGCACGTGTCAGTACCGATGAAGACCCGGACGATAGATAGGGCTCTCCTCCACTGACCCGGGGATAGCTCTCAATGATGCCGTCAACTGCCTTGCTGAACACCGCGGCGTTGACACCGCCCTTTGACAGGATAAATGAAACAATGCTCTCAGCCTCAGTCAAGATTCCCTTGAGCAGATGACCACTCTCAATCGCCTGTTGACCCTTGCCCCCGGCAACGGTCAACGCCTTCTGCACCGATTCCTGTGCCTTTATGGTAAAATTCTCAAAATTCATCTTACTGGTTTATCCCTTACTGTACAATTTTTTTGCCACAACACTCATACCCTGAAATTCATGTCATATTGACAGAAACCGGATAATATAGGGCATCGCGCTTCGTTATTATACATTCAGATACTGTGATACAAGTTCAACAAACCGCTGCGGGATGAATGAGAAGATCCTTAATACCCTGATGCATCTTTTTGCCATCATTGCACCTGCACAGGGCAATGAGTCAGACAGGCGCAGGGTTGTTGAAGCCTTTCTCAGGCCACAGCTTAACCAGGAGGGTGTTGAAGCATATCTGAGGATCTTTGATGCCTATTACAACGAAGCCCAGCAAAGGCTGAAAAAAGGCAACGAAGCCCGCCGGAATGCAGCCATCTCCGTAAGAATCATCAAGATATGTTTTGACATTGGGGCTCAGCTCACTCTTAACCAGAAGATCATCGTGCTGGTACAGCTCCTTGAATATTGCCGCTCTGACGGGTCTGAGGTGAGCGGTACGGAGCTTGAATTCATCATCACTGCCGCAGAGGGATTCAATGTTAACCCGGACGACTACCAGCTTATCCAGCAGTTCGTATTATCTAAACGATCGGAAGTACCTGAATCATCGCAGGTGCTGGTCATCGACAGCGACCGCACCAGCCGGTATCAAAAGACGCATCACATTGTCAATAACACATTCAGGGGCCAGGTCAGGGTTCTGAACCTGCTCCAGGCGGACATGCTCTTCGTCAGGTCATTCGGCACCGGCGAGCTGCTCCTGAGCGGCCAGCTGAGGCATGAAGATAAGGTCTATCTATTTGAACGGGGGGCCTCTCTCAAGTTCATGAGCAGCAAGCCCATATACTACTCCGAAGTGATACGCCAGTTCCTTGATGAGAGTGTCCTGGCCTCACGGGTTGTCTATGAGGTAAAAGACCTTGAATACAAGTTCAAGGGAGGCCAGGTGGGACTGCACCGCATGAGCTTCGCCGAAGAATCAGGCAGGCTGGTTGGTATAATGGGAGCCTCAGGCGCCGGAAAATCGACACTGCTGAGTGTTCTGAACGGCACAAACAGGCCCGACAGCGGCGAGGTGCTCATCAACAAGATCAACATTCACAATGAGGCCGATAAGGTCAAGGGGCTTATCGGATACGTATCGCAGGACGACCTCCTGATAGAGGAACTGACTGTCTTTGAAAACCTGTTCTATAATGCGAAACTATGCTTTGGCAACCTGAGAGATGAGGAGATAACCATCAGGGTGGAGAATGTGCTGCACAGCCTCGGGCTTTACGATATCAAGGACATGAAGGTGGGTACTCCTCTCAACAAGAAGATTTCGGGAGGCCAGCGCAAGAGACTGAACATCTCCCTGGAACTGATTAGAGAACCATCGATCCTCTTCCTTGATGAACCTACATCAGGCCTGTCATCACTCGACTCGGAGAATATTCTTGACCTGCTCAACGACCTCAAGCTTAAAGGTAAGCTGATCTTCGTGGTAATACACCAGCCCTCCTCGGATATCTTCAAGATGTTTGACAGGCTCATCTTCCTTGACACAGGGGGATACATGATCTACTATGGCATACCGGTAGGCTCAATCGGATATTTCAAGGACAGGATGCAGCTTCCCAAGTACAATGACAGCGAGTGCCATTCCTGTGGAAATGTAAACCCTGAGCAGATCTTCAGTATTGTGGAATCAAAGGTGCTGGACGAATTCGGGCGGCCGACCTCCATCCGCAAGGTCTCTCCGGCTGAATGGAGCGTTTTCTACAACTCCCGCAAGGAGGATGCTCCTCCACACCCCGGGCCTGGCAACGGCATCCCGGAGATAACATTGAAGACACCCGGCAAACTGAAACAGTTCCTTGTATTCGTCACACGCGACATTCTGGCCAAGCTCTCGGATAAACAATACCTTGCCATAACACTGCTCGAGGCTCCGGTGCTGGCTCTCTTCCTCGCATTTATAATACGCTATTTTGATGAGAGCGTCAGCATTCCTTCCTACACACTACTCCAGAACAGCAACCTGCCGGTTTATATCTTCATGTCAGTCATTGTTGCCATCTTCATGGGGCTGACCGTCAGTGCGGAAGAGATAATCAAGGACAGAAAGATACTCCGGCGTGAAGCCTTTCTCAACCTGAGCTGGAACAGNNCCTCCTTTCTAAAATAGGAGTGCAGTTTCTCATATCTGCCATCCAGGCCGCCACCTTCGTTGCCGTGGGCAACTCCATCTTCGGAATCAGGGGGATGTGGTTCGAATACTGGCTGGTACTCTTCAGCTGCTGGGCCACATCAAATATGATGGGGCTGCTTATCTCCGACAGCTTCAAGACCGTTGTTACAATATATATTCTTATTCCCTTCCTGGTCATACCCCAGATCATACTGAGCGGCATCATTGTCAAGTATGACAAGCTCAATCCAAACATATCCTCACCGGTATCAATTCCGGTGTACGGCGAGATCATTGCAGCCCGATGGGGTTACGAGGCACTGGCGGTGGACCAGTTCATGAATAACAGGTTTGAGAGACAGTTCTACCAGTATGACAAGGTCATAAGCATCGCCAAATTCAAGAAGGACATATGGTATAACGAGATGAAGAGCATTCTTTCAAGGCTCGAAAGCAATATTGACAGGGAGAGGATTAATGATGCCGACAGGCGTGATATGACGCTTATCCGGAATGAAATTGAGGAGGAACTTGGATTTACACCCTCCATTGACTTTGATATTAACCTTATTTACCCGGGAGTTATCTCCCCGGAGACTATCGGGGAAGCACGAGATTATACTGATCGGGTACGGAGGTATTACATCGAAGTATCAAAGAATGCTGTAGAAGCACGTGACCAGGTGATCATGGCCTATGAGGCTGCCGACAGGGATGGCTTTATCCGGATGAAGAAGCAGTATACAAATGAATCACTGGAAGAGTTCGTCAGGAATGACAATGAGAAGAACAAGATCAAAAGATACAAGGAGAGGCTTTACCAGAACTATGACCAGATATTCTTTGACCCGGTCAACCCTCTTGTCAAGGCACACTTCTATGCTCCGCAAAAACAGCTCTTCGGTTTTTACGCCAGCACTCTGGCGGTGAACACCGGAGTCATCTGGTTCATGACAATCGTTTTGTACATATTATTGTATTTCAGAGTTTTGCACAAGATACTCGAATCTTCGCACAAGGCCAGGATGGTAATGCGATACAAGCGGGGCATCTGAGCAAAAGGCCGTAATACGCACAAATAACAGAGGGTGCCCCCCATCCGGCGGGCACCCTCTGCTGTTTCATTAACCGATCTCTCTGCTACAGGCAAGGGATCATTCTACTATCTCAATCATTTTAAACGGGACTTTTATAATTGAGTCATAGTCTTCGCCTGCCTCCAGCATATCCTCATCATCCTCTTCATAGAACCAGTTTATCTCCACGTCATGCTTCGACCTGTGAATAGCCTCAAGGCGTTTGAAGACGTCCAGAATGCATTTGGAGGAGCTGGTATTGAAATACTCCAGCCTGATATTTACCACTGTCTTGTCAAGGGGTACCTGCATATAGGAATCCAGCCACTCATTCAGCGGCTTATAAAACTCAACTGAATTCTCAGGAATGGATCTGCCTTTAATCTCAAATACTCCATCCCTGGTGTCAAATTTTATTGACGGTGTTTTTGGTGTTCCTTCAATGATGATCGGTTCCATAGTTATCTGTTTTTTGTTAATTGTCTTATGCCGGAGCTACTACTGCACTGAGTCGGAAAGCTGTATTCAGGTCGTCATATCTTTTAAACCTGAAATCAATCCTGTGGCCGGTCTTTCTTGCGATATCAAGCAACCCCAGACCACCGAGCCCCTTCTCCGTAATCTCCTGGTGATTAAGGATTTCTTTGTAATGTTCCTTGATCTCCTCGGGCGTGGAGCGGTTTATCCTCGTCAGTTTCTCCTCAAGCTCTCTAACTCTCACAGCTGCCACAAAATTGCATGTCGTGATCCTGTAACCTTTCCCAAGTTTCTCCAGCACCACCAACCCGAACCTGTCAGGCCTGGACGCATGGTAACCTCTCGGGATGTTGTCGGCATGGTGGTAAAGATTCTGAAGGCTCTCCACCAGCACGTTGTAAACCTTTTTTCTGAGTCTTGGGGTTTCACGCGTTGTGAAAAGCTTTCCTTCCACCATGTCGAGAGCCTTATTGATAACCTCTGAGTCAACATTTCCTTTAAAATAAAGGACCGCTCCCCTGATATCAAGGTCACTCACAAGATTTTCAAGATCAAAGCTCATCGGGCTTCTGTGCAAGTATCCAAAGCTAAAACAAGTAACAAAAATAGAGGTTTGTTGTTAATAGGCAACATACTGATATTATTATTTTAAGCTATGACAGGCTTTTTTTGACCAAGGTTGCATGATGAACGGCAAATACCCGATTAATGTACATCTGAGGCATTCTTTTTCCTGCTTCCGCCGTAGAGTTCATAGCCCAGGAAGCGGCATTCGATATCGCCGTTGAGAAGGTCAAATTTGCGGAACGGTTTCAGTGCCACCAGTTTGACGTTTACCTGGTCACCTGAGAGTATCCATGCAGTATAACCCATATAATGATGTTTAAGGACTGATCCTATGGCTCCGTAAAACTCCCCCATGTCAGGCGTGCCCATGCGGTGACCGTAGGGCGGGTTGATGATCAGCGTCCCCTCCTCTGCCGGAGGCGGAGTATTGAAAAAATCTCTCTCAAATATCTCCACTACCTCAGACAGACCGGCCGCTCTTGTGTTTGCAACTGCCGTTGCACACGCCTCCGGAGATATGTCTCCGCCATAGATTTTCACCGGAGACCTCCTCTCTTTCTTCTCTGCCTCAAATTTCACCGATCTGAACAGGGCAGGATCGTAATCCTTCCATTTCATGAAGCCATAACTCTTCCTGAATTTCCCGGGAGCAACGTTACGGGCTATCAGTCCGGCCTCAGCAACAATAGTCCCTGAACCGCACATCCCGTCAACCAGGGGAGTCTCCGCTCTCCATCCGGCCAGAGCTATCATGCCTGCTGCCAGGACTTCACTCAATGGCGCCTCTGACTGTCCATGGCGGTAGCCTCTTTTATACAGTGGGGTTACCGTGGAGTCAAGTGAGATAGTTACCTTATCATTGCTGATATGTACATTCACGAGGAGGTCTGGCGACTTCTGGTCTACCGAAGGCCTCTTGAGAGTGAGCCTGCGGAAGAAATCGGCAATAGCATCCTTCACAACCAGGGCCGGGTATCCTGAGTGGGTGAAATGTCCGGAGTTGACTACGGCTGTCACAGCATAGGTCTTGTCCGGATCCAGGTAATGGTCCCAGTCAACTGACACAGCCCCGTTATACAGGTCTTTCTGGGAGGCGATATTAAATGTGGCTACAGGCACCAGTACTGACAACGCAAGCCGGCTTCTGTAGTTGGCAGTATAGAGGAGCGACTTGGGCCCATCGAAAGCCACAGCCCTGTTAAGGATTGTGACACCGCCGGCACCCATCTCCCTGAGCTCGGCAGCCAGCACCTCCTCAAGGCCGAAGAGGGTCTTCGCCAGCAGTTTCATGGCATCTCCTTCCTGTAACCGAGCAGCCGTTCGTATAGCGCCGGATCAGTGAGGATAGAAAGCGCCCTGCTGATTGCATAGTCATCCTCATTGACAACAATGTAATACTCGTTCATGTCCCACAGGTCACGTGCAACCAGCCCCTTCATCACCCTCTTCATCTCCGGGGCTGAAACATCATACTGCGCCTGGTCAAACTTTACCTTGTTCTTCTCCCCTGCTGCCTTCAGGGCTTCAAGGGTCTCATCATCAAAGGTGAACTCCTTGCTGAAACGATCGAATGACTTGTACTTGCGCGACAGATCCTTACGGTTTCCGTCAGTGTAGGCAACCATAAAACTGGTCAAGGTGGAGGTCCGGATAAGATCACGGTAATAGTCTGAATAGTAGGTTGTGTCGAAAGGGATAAAGATATCGGGGGTGATACCGCCGCCACCGTAAACAACTCTTTTATTGGTGATTGTATTGGCCCTGAGGGAATCGGGAAGATTAATGCTGTCCGGATGGATAAGCTCTCCGTTGAAATACCTGCTGTAGTAGGTCTGGAAATACTTGTCAAACCCTTCGTTATACGGCGTCTGTATCGAACGCCCTGAGGGAGTGAAATAGCGTGCTATGGTGAGTCTTATCTCTGACCCGTCAGGCAGTTGGAATCCATTCTGCACCAACCCCTTGCCGAAGCTCCTGCGACCTATCACCACTCCCCTGTCCCAGTCCTGTATCGCTCCCGCAAGTATCTCGCTGGCAGAGGCTGACCCTTCGTCAATAAGAACGGCTATCCTTGCCCTGGTCAGGGTACCTGACGGTCTTGACCTGTACTCTTGCCTCGATGTATGCAGGCCCTCTATATAAACTATCAGCTCCTCCGCAGGCAGGAGCTCATCAGCTATCTGTACCGCAGGCACCATATAGCCTCCGGAGTTGCCGCGAAGGTCAATAATCAGGTTTTCCATCCTCTGAAGCTGCAGCTTCTTAACAGCCTCTTCAAATTCCACGGCAGTCTGTTCAGAGAACCGGCTTAGCTTTATGTATCCCACACCACCGGAGATCATGTATGCAGCATCGAGGCTGGTGACCGGAATCTTGTCACGTATGATGTTGAACTCAAGCAGTTCATCCTCTCCCTTTCTGAAGATGCTGACAATGACTTTTGTGCCTTTGGGGCCTCTCAGCCTTTTCTGCACCCCGGTGGTTGAGATAGCAATCCCCGTCACCTTCTCTCCGTCGATGGATATGATCCGGTCGCCGGCCAGTATGCCAACCTTTTCAGAGGGACCTCCGGGAGTGGGTGATATAATAATAATTGTATCATTGAGCAGGTTGAACTGAATACCTACCCCCTCAAAGTTTCCCTGCAGCGGTTCATTCTCCTCCTGCACATCCTTGGCGGGAATATATACCGAATGCGGATCAAGGTTGCGTAACGTTGTGATTATCATCTGCTCGGTAATTGATGATATATCAACGCTGTCAACATATATAGCCTCAAGCAGAGCCAGTGTCTTGCCTATTTTGAAGGTCTCCTGTGTCAGTCCCTGTGACCTGAGCCATAAGCCCGGAACAAATGCAAGAACCGTTATAATTACTATAAATCTCTTTACCATGTCTGTGTCTCCTGATTCTTAATTGATGCACCTTACTCCCATTCAATAGTTGAGGGAGGTTTGGAACTGATGTCATAAACTACCCTGTTTATTCCCTTCACCCTGTTTATGATCTGATTTGATATCTCCGCCAGAAATTCATGGGGAAGATGACTCCAGTCGGCCGTCATGCCGTCAGTAGAGGTCACCGCCCTGAGTACCACTGCATTCTCATAGGTCCTCTCATCACCCATTACACCTACTGACTGCACGGGGAGGAGGATGACGGCGGCCTGCCATACCTCTTCATAGTATCCGCTCTTTTTCAGTCCCGATATGAATATGTGATCCGCTTCGCGAAGGGTATCCAGCTTCACCGGAGTGACATCTCCCACTATCCTGATTGCCAGTCCCGGCCCCGGGAAGGGGTGCCTGTTGAGAATCTCGTCAGGCATGTTAAGTGCCCGCCCCACTCTCCGCACCTCATCCTTAAAGAGCAGGCGGAGGGGTTCTACAACCTTGAGGTTCATCTTATCAGGCAGTCCGCCTACATTATGGTGAGATTTGATGGTAGCCGACGGACCGTTAACCGATACTGACTCGATGACATCAGGATAGATGGTACCCTGTGCCAGCCACTTCACGTTCTGCACCCGGTGTGCCTCGCGGTCAAACACCTCTATGAAGACACGGCCTATTATCTTGCGCTTCTTTTCAGGGTCATTCACTCCGGCAAGCCCTCCCACAAATGCTGCCGAAGCATCGACACCCAGAACGTTCAGGCCCATCCTTTTGTATGCATCCAGAACAGACTGATACTCATTCTTCCTCAGCAGGCCGTTATCGACGAAGATGGATGTCAGTTGCGGGCCGATGGCCCTGTCAAGCAATATTGCAGCTACAGATGAGTCAACCCCGCCTGAAAGGCCAAGCACAACCCTGTCGTCACCGATCTGTTCCCTGAGCGACCTCACCGTCATGTCAACGAAGGACTCAGGGGTCCAGTCGGCGCGGCATCCGCAGATGCCCCTTACAAAATTCCCCAGGATCTTCAATCCTTCAGTAGTGTGGTATACCTCCGGATGAAACTGAATACCCCAGCTTTTTTCAGTTTCGATCCTGAATGCCGCTACTCTTACATCCTCTGTTGACCCGGTGATCGCATACCCTTCAGGGATGCGTGCTATTGTGTCGCCGTGCGACATCCATACCTGTGTTCCGGGCGTTACTCCGGCGAAGAGTGCGTCATCAGAATCAACTTTTACCAGCTTTGCCCGGCCGTATTCACGTGTGTTTGAAGGTAACACCTCCCCGCCAAAATTATGGGTCAGGTGCTGTGCACCGTAACATACACCCAGCAGCGGCAACCTTCCCTTGATGGATGAAAGGTCGGGAAAGGGAGCGCCGGCATCACGTACCGAGAATGGACTGCCGGAGAGGATGACACCCTTCACCGTCTCGTCCGGCGCCGGGAAATGGTTGAAAGGATATATTTCACAATAGACGTTAAGTTCTCTGACACGCCTTGCGATCAGCTGCGTATACTGAGACCCGAAATCGAGGATCAGAATCTTTTCCTGCACGAGGGGATAATTAAATATTAAAATTCGGGGCAAAGATAATCATTCTCCGGCTACGACAGCATCAGCCTATATCATAAGTAGCCCCTTCGATGGCGGCTTCAGCTGCCGGAAATACCTGGCGGGCCTCTTCCTCGAGTATCGCCGGTGATTTATACCGGGCGGAGAAATGACCCAGAATCAGTCTGCCTGCTCCGGCGTCGAGGGCCACGGTGGCTGCATGCCTTGCCGTGGAATGGCCGGTTCTGGCAGCCAGCGCCTCACTCTCGTCACTGAAGGTGGCCTCATGATAAAGCAGGTCCACTCCCCTGACATATGTTGCTAGCTTCGGAAACCATCCGGTATCACTGCAAAAGGCGTAGGAGACCGGCTTTCGCGGCTTGAGCGTAACCTCAACGGCCATGATCACTTCTCCACCCTCCCTGTTGACATCCTCTCCCTTCTTGAGCCTGGCTATCTCCGCAATGGTCAGGTTAAACTCCGCAATCTTATCACGGATTATATTCCGGTCAGGCGTCTTCTCCCGAAAGAGAAAGCCGTATGACTTCACCCTGTGTTTAAGGGGGAAGGAGAAGACCTCTACTCTCTTGTCATCAAGCACCGGCCTCAACGTTTTTCCTGAGAGGGTGTGGACAACCAGTTCATAGGCCAGGTTAATGTCAAAATCTTTAAGATGACGCGTTATAAGCTCTTCTGAGGGAGCAGGGGCATAAACATGCATGGGGGTCTTACGGCCCATAAGGTTAAATGTGGAAAGCAGCGGGTAGAGTCCGAAGAAATGGTCACCGTGGAGGTGACTTATGAATATGTGGTTGATCCGGCCAAAACGAATCCGGTAGCGGCGCATCTGCATCTGTGTGCCCTCACCGCAGTCTATTAAATACAACCGCTCATGTACATTGAGTACATGAGCGGTTGGATATCGGTCTGAGGTGGGCAGAGCAGAGCTTGTGCCAAGTATGGTCAGCCTGAAGGCCATGCCGCCACTGTTCCTCAGGAGATCAGCTTCTCAGCCTCCTCAGTATCAGCGGTTATGGACAGTACTGTATCAAGCTGAGAGATGGTAATAAGACGCTCTACAGCTTCATTGAGGCCGCAAAGGACGAAGGTCCCGCCTGCGTTCTTACAGAGCCTGTTAGCAACCAATATGGCACTGAGTCCTGAAGAATCGCAATACTGGCACCTCTTCAGATCAAGAATAATGTTCCTTTCTCCTTTACCAGAGATGAGCACCAACTCAGATTTAAGCGAGGGCGCTATATGCGTATCAAGCTTCTCAGTCTCAATGCTGATGACCGTACACTGGCTTTTGTTTTGGATATTGAAGTCCATGGCTGATTATTTTGGCAACTAAAAATAAGGTTATTTTTTCTTTTTACCTACACTTCTTGCCTCTTTTTCTTCCATCTCATCCTTTAGAGCCTGTAGTCCGGTGATGTCACCAAGGGTGGTTTTTTCAAGACTCGACTTAAGTTTGCGGGCTGCCTTCTTGGTGTTATCAGACTCCGAACGCTTCGTGGCAGTGTCAGAACCCTTTCTCTCATCCTCAAAGACGCGGCTGTGAGACACAATGATCTTCTTCGCTCCCTTATTGAATTCGATGACCTTGAAGTTCAGCTTGTCTTCAACTGCTGCCGAGGTACCGTCCTCCTTAACAAGATGCTTGGGAGTGGCAAAACCTTCAACACCGTATGGCAGAGCAATGATAGCGCCCTTGTCAAAGACCTC
The DNA here is from genome assembly GCA_002325785.1 of Bacteroidales bacterium UBA1458. GTDB lineage: Bacteria > Bacteroidota > Bacteroidia > Bacteroidales > VadinHA17 > SR-FBR-E99. The sequence continues at coordinate 41,861 of DCSU01000028.1, forward strand.
TATTACCGTACCCTCATGTATCGAATCTACAGTGAAGAGATCTTCAAACACATCCCACGGGTTCTCTTCAAGCTGCTTGTGTCCGAGGCTCAACCTTCTGTTATCCTTGTCAATCTCAAGGACCACGACATCAATCTCGGCATCTATTGCGGTGAACTCAGCCGGATGCTTGATCTTCTTGGTCCATGACAGATCAGATATATGTATCAGGCCGTCAACACCCTCTTCTATCTCAACGAATACGCCAAAGTTGGTGAAGTTGCGGACGCGTGCCTTGTGGCGCGAATTAAGGCTGTATTTCTGGTCGATATTCTGCCATGGATCAGCCTTGAGCTGTTTGATGCCGAGAGACATTTTGCGTTCCTCACGGTCAAGGGTGAGTATCACTGCATCAACCTCATCACCAACCTTCATGAACTCCTGAGCACTGCGGAGGTGCTGTGACCATGACATCTCTGATACATGGATAAGTCCTTCCACACCGGCGGTTATCTCAACAAATGCGCCATAGTCAGCCATGACTACAACCTTGCCTTTGACCTGGTCTCCAACCTTGAGGGTCTCGCTGAGCGAATCCCACGGATGGGGCGTCAGCTGCTTGAGGCCGAGGGCAATCCTCTTCTTGTCATCATCAAAGTCAAGGATCACTACATTGAGCTTCTGATCAAGCTGAACGATCTCCTCGGGATGGTTGACCCTGCCCCATGAGAGATCAGTGATGTGAATGAGTCCGTCAACACCGCCGAGATCAATAAATACACCATATGAAGTGATGTTCTTAACGGTTCCTTCAAGTACCTGGCCCTTCTCAAGCTTGGAGATGATCTCCTTCTTCTGTTGCTCAAGCTCGGCCTCGATGAGAGCCTTGTGCGACACAACCACGTTCTTGAACTCCTGGTTGATCTTAACAACACGGAACTCCATGGTCTTACCCACGTATACGTCATAATCACGTATAGGTTTGACGTCAATCTGCGATCCGGGCAGGAATGATTCGATGCCGAAGACATCGACAATCATACCGCCTTTGGTACGGCACTTGATGTACCCGGTGATAATCTCATTGTTCTCAAGGGCAGAGTTAACCCTGTCCCATGAGTTGTAAGCCCTGGCTTTCTTGTGTGAAAGAACCAGCTGACCTTTCTTGTCCTCCTGGCTCTCTACATATACCTCAACCGTGTCACCTACCTTCATATCGGGGTTATACCGGAATTCGTTAAGGCTGA
>DCSU01000167.1:0-199 GCA_002325785.1 Bacteroidales bacterium UBA1458
GTCAATGCCCACAGTCAGGGCATCAAAATAACGTCCGGCATACCTTGCGGTAATGCCTTTTCCCAGTTTTGAGATTCGCAGAACGATCTCCGCCTCGTACTGTAGGTCTTCGGAAAAGTCGGGTATGAAGAAGGGCTTATTCTTTTTAAGAATAGCTGAATCAGGTTTGAGAAAAATCATCGGCTCAGCCGGCACCGGG
>DCSU01000167.1:283-487 GCA_002325785.1 Bacteroidales bacterium UBA1458
GTTCATCATCCATGAGTAGTATGAAGGTTCCTCCTTCAAGACCTGTTCAACCGGCTTGCCCTTGTGTTTGCCGAAATTGAAGACCTCCGTTCCCTGTTCGTTAAAGACGATACGGCCTGCCAGGTCAGCATTGTTATTGAAAGCGCTGAAAGCAGAGAGCTTATCGATGTCGTTCTCAAGGTCAGGGTATCTGTCGAGCTGGGC
>DCSU01000167.1:503-1160 GCA_002325785.1 Bacteroidales bacterium UBA1458
GTGTCAGCCTGTGCGCTGTGGGCATTCTCAAGATCCCTCTGGCAATAGAACTTATATGCTGCCCCCAGTGTACGTTGCTCCTTCTTGTGGAAGATGACCTGCACGTCAACATACCTGTGGCGTGCCGGGTTAAAATCGACGTTAACCCTCAGGAACTCCTCACAGAGGATGGGGATATCAAATTTCATTGAATTGAATCCTGCAAGGTCACATCCTTCCACAAAAGCTGCAATCTTCTTAGCAACATCCTTAAAATGCGGTTCATTGGCCACATCAGCATCAGTGATGCCGTGAACGCGTGTTGCCTCCGGTGAGATGGGTATGCCGGGATTTATTCTCATGGTCAGCCACTCTTCTGCGCCTCCGGGGGTAACCTTCAGGGCGGAGAATTCGACGATGCGGTCAGCAGCGATGCTCACCCCAGTGGTCTCAAGATCAAGGACGACCAGGGGTTTTCTCAGGTTAAGCTCCATATCTGCCGGGGTCTCAGGTGTTGATCATCATTGGCATCAGGAGCATGAGTAGATCCTCATCTTCATTAGCTGCCTCAGCGGGGAGGAAGAGCCCTGCCCTTGTGGGGTCTGCCAGCTCAATTATTACATCCTGTGATGCAATGTTCGAGAGTATCTCAATCAGGAAGACCGACTTGAAACCTAT
>DCSU01000167.1:1216-1628 GCA_002325785.1 Bacteroidales bacterium UBA1458
AGGTTGCTGGCCTGGTTTGAGAAGACGGAGACCCGGCGGAGGATGTTGTATAACTCCAGCCTGTCAATACGCACCTTGCGCGGGTTGTTTTTTGGTATCACCGAATTATAGTTCGGGTAATTGCCCTCTACAAGCCGGCAGACAACCTTATAATCTGAGAGGTTGAAAAAAGCGTTACGGTCATCGAACTCCACTGATACTACACCGCTCTCTTTGGGGAGAATGTTCTTCAGCAGCGAGGCGGGTTTCTTCGGAAGGATGAAAGAGGCGTTGTCATCGGCCCTGGCGTCGCTCCTCTGGTATCTCACCAGCTTGTGTGCATCGGAGGCTACGAAGGTAAGCTTCCCCGTGGAGGCCTCGACGAGGATCCCTCCCATTACCGGCCTGAGCTCATCGTCGGCAGTGGCAAAAA
>DCSU01000167.1:1717-8406 GCA_002325785.1 Bacteroidales bacterium UBA1458
CTGAAACGGCCGTTCTCGGAGTTGATCACAACCGCCATCGTATCAGGATTAATATCAAAAGTAAGGGGCTGCTCGGAAAACTCCTTCAGCGTATCAAGCAGAATCCTGGCAGGCAGTGCGATGGTTCCACCTCCCGTGATGTTATCAAGCCTCATGCGGGTGATGAGAGTGGACTCCAGGTCGGAGGCCGTTATCTNNAAAAAGAAAATTATCAAGTATCGGTAGGGTATTCTTTGAACTGATAACCCTGCTTATTGCCTGCAAATGACCCAGAAGTTCCGTGCTTGATACAACAAATTTCATATTGTCATTATTTTAAGTTATCCCGAATTACGTCTATATTAACCTGCAACTCATTGATTTAGTGAGTTGTCTGCTTTGGAAGCCGGTTTATCAATATTACAAAAAATTATCTTACCCTCAAACAAATTTATTTCACTGAAATATAATGCCTCCGCTTCAGCCTGTTATAGGCAATTCCGGCGAGGATGATGATAATCACCGGCACCAGCGTATTCACCAGCTGCCACATGGTTCTCTGGCTCTTTATCCGGGCCTGGTCAAGGAGCCTGGGTTGTATCTCCCGCGAGCGCATCTCAATGAGTCCGTTATCATTAACGAGGTAGTTTACGCAATTGACCAGGAAGTCCTTGTTACCGAAGGTCTGCATGGTATACCTGTCGAGGCCGAGGGTAAGCGGCTCCGCCACCCCTCCCTGCCATCTGACCTCGTTCCTGATGATGTCGCCGTCAGCCACCACTATCATCTTCGTCGGTTTGCTCTCCCTGACAATCTCTCTTCCTGCTGCTCCCATGATGCTCTCGGTCATCCTGTTGGTGAACACAGAACTGAAGGTACCCTCGAGAAGCACCGCAACAGGCAGGGCTCCGGCAATGAACATCTCTTCATCGGGTTGCTCATCGGCCTCATCAAGCGAGATCACCAGCGGCGGTGATATCGTTCGTGTCTGGCCGCTCGTGGTAAGCAGAACACTCTTTTTTATGCCCGGGTCACGGCCAACGGTATCCACCGTACCGGCAAACTCAGCCTTGACCCTGTTGAGGTTTCGCGTTACAGGATGCTCTTCCGAGGGCCGCAGCAAGGGGTAATAGATCCACGGAGCAGGGACATACTGTGCCTCTCCGCCAGGGTTCGTCACCTTAAGCGGGATGAGCATGCACTCCAGATCCTGAATGATAACAGGGTTAATCCGGGCTCCGTACCTGAAGAGCATGTCAGAGAACGTCAGGGGTTCATAGAGTGCTACCGTTGATCCGAAAGTGAGACTGTCAGCGTTCACAGTCACCTCCTCGGCCAGCCACATGACACGTCCCCCGTTCATGATGTACTGGTCTATGATGAACTTATCCTTCTCATCAAACTGTTTCGCCGGTGCTGCAATGATTATTGCGGCATAACGGTCAATTATGCCCGGCCTGCCGCCTATCACACCCCTGTCAACATTAAAGAATTTTGCAAGTTCGAGTGTAAGATCAGCCACGTAAACCTCCTCCAGCTCGCCATGTCCCTCGATGAAGGCAACTGTGTGAATGGTATCAGCGGTGGCAGTGGCAATAGCCTGTATGATCTCATATTCCAGGCCTTCCGTTGAATGCAGAAGATTGGTCTCGGCGGGGAGTGACGGATTATTCCTCAGGAAATTGACAGGGATGACCGTCTCACCGCATGTGACAGTGAACGAAGGGAATATTTTCTTCTGTGTTCTCCCACCCTCGCCATCGGAGGCCATCACATTCACCGGCATCAGTCCGCGGCTCATCAGAAGGTTGTGGTAATCCTCGCGCTCCACTGGGTCAGATGACCCGGATGGGTTGATGAAGTCATATGAGATCTTCCTGCCCGAGTTGATCCGGAACTCGTCAAGATACTGTCCGGCGCTGCGTCGCAGCTTTCTGAAGCCTACAGGCATCTCGCCATCGAGGAAGACATCTACCTGTACCTCCCTGTCGAGCTCACTGAGTATCTTCCTGGTAGGCTCAGAGAGGGTAAAGCGCCTGTCCTCCGTCAGGTCTACCCTTATGTGAACAAGTGATATGAGTATGCATGCTGCTGCTGTGGCAGCGATGACAGCAAGTGGTTTCTTCAACGGGCTGCGGCGAAGCGAGATCCGTGCGGCCTCGGCGAAAAGAACCGTTACAAAAACAAAATATGTTACATCGCGGATATCGAGCACTCCCCTGCTTATGGACTTATAGTGTTCGTTGATGCCCATCGCTGACACCGCCTCGCTCATTGATGAAAGTCCAGGCAGCAGGGCGAGGGAGTCAAACCCGGTGAACATTATGAACGAGAGAACGGCTGCGATGATGAATGAAATGACCTGGTTCCCGGTCAGGGAGGAGGCAAAGAGTCCGATGGCAGAATATACTGCTGCCAGCATCAGTAGCCCGATGAATGATCCGGCAGTGCCTCCCCTGTCGAGGTTACCGGGTGTCTCGCCCAGGATCCATACCGAGATAACGAAGACTATTGTTGGCAGCAGGGCAAGGAGCACCAGCGCCACTGAAGCAAGGAACTTACCGTAGATAACGGCGCCGTCGCCCACCGGACGTGACCATAACAGCTCCATTGTGCCTGAATGGCGCTCTTCGGAAAAGAGTCTCATGGTGATGGCAGGCACGAGAAAGAGGAATATCCATGGCGAGAGTACAAACAGTGTGTCGAGACCCGCATAGCCGCTGTCCAGCAGGTTCCACTGACCAGGCATGATCCACATAATCAGGCTGTTTGCCAGTAGAAAAACAATCATCACAATGTAGCCTGTGAGCGAGCTGAAAAACCCTGCTATCTCTTTTCTTAAGAGAGTGAACATAACTTCAAGTTTGATGTAAAAATATCTAAAAGTTTCATGGCCTCACCGGCCTGCGGGCATTTTTGATGTCAGTGATGGAGATGCCCGGATAATAAAATGTTATTATCTTGTCATAAGTGACTCTCTTTTCCGCCATCGCCTTGGCCCCGTCCTGGCAAAGTCCGACACCGTGCCCGTATCCTCTGCCGCTCACAGTAAGGCTGTCACCTGCCGGTGTAAGGGTGAAGTAGGCTGACCGCAGATCAAACCGGAGACGAATCTCTTCGCTGGTGATACTTTTTCCCTGCACGGTACGGTTCATTACCCTGACCGGCTTGCTTCCCGGAGGTGAATAGAGTACGGCTTCTTCTCCGGGTTTAATGCCCTTCGTTCTAAGAAAACTGTTCCAGTCATTCATCGGAAGGCTCTTTTTCCAGACTGATGAGGCCGAATAGCCACACCACGGGTCGTTGACACTGACAAGGTACGGGTAACCCGCCAGCCAGACATCAGCAGAGGAGGCCGTCACGCCTCCGCAGTTACCATGGAAGGCTGGCACAATAAGCATGCTGTCGCGGTCAATAAGCACCTTGCCTGCTGTTGCCCTGCAAGCTTCAATGATCGGGAGTTCGCTGATAAGTCCGAGGTAGACCTGGCAGTGGGTGTCATCGCATAGGTTATAACCGTCGAGTTCATGCCTGCCGGCGTTCCTGTATACATATGTGCGTGCCACAACAGCCTGTGCCTTGAAATAATCGGGCGGACCGTACTTGCCTGCCTCTGCACGTACCACTCCGGGCAGATAACTTTCAACTGAGGTGACATTGATTATCTGAAGTGAACCGGGGAATGACTTTATCTTCAGCAGTCCGTCAAGGGTCTTCACGGCCTCGTTGCGTGCCGGGGCGCGCAGCCTGAAAACGGAACTGCTGCCTGCAGGAGTGAATGTCAGCGAGTCAGCCACACCGGATATCCCGGAGAGAGTCATGTAGATCACCCTCCCGGCATGGCGCGTGACAGCCACGGTCTCTCCCGGGAGAATCCTTACATCTCCGTGCTGTCCGTCGCTGAGCAGGTACACTCCATTATCAGGAGTGAAAACCACCGTTACAGGCTTTGTGCGTGCAAAGATGCGTATTGACAACTCACCGTAGGCTGTGAGCGGGAACAGGGCAATTAAAATGGTTATGAATACTCTTGTCATCATCCCGCAACCATTTCCTTCAGGCTGCTGACCATATGCTCCGCCACCCGCACTGAGGCTCCGCCACCGCCCAGAACATCACGGAGTTCATTATAGTCTCTCCTGATTATTTCATGTTTATAACCGGTTACAATGATATTTTGAAGTTCCGAGTGAAGCTTCCCCTGGTTAAGATCATCCTGTATCAGCTCCTTCACCACCTCACGGTCCATTATCAGGTTTACAAGCGAGATAAACCTGACCTTTATAACTCTTTTACCAAGGGTATAAGTCAGCGGACTGGTTTTGTAGCATACCACCTGCGGAACATCAAACAGGGCAGCTTCGAGTGTGGCGGTGCCTGACGTTACAAGTGCTGCCTCAGCCACCGAAAGAAGATCATAGGTCCTGCCGTTAATTACCCTGACGGGCTGTGATCCAATTATGTCGTGGTACAATTCTGCCGGGAGGTGGTCCATGCCAGCAGTCACAAACTGGTAATCTGGAAAACCTGCCGCAACGCTGACCATTGCCGGAAGAATCCTGGTGACCTCCTGAAGCCTGCTGCCTGCAAGTAGCGCTATCACCGGCCTGGTATCGAGGCCCAGTGAGGCTCTGGTGGCATCACGGTCATGAGCCGGTCCGCGCCACGCCTCCACATGGTCCAGGAGGGGGTTCCCCAGGAATATGACACTGTAACCATGACGACGGAAGAACTCCTTCTCAAATGGAAAGATGATATAAAGCCTGTCGACATACTTTTTTATCTGGGTCACCCTGCCCTCACGCCATGCCCATATTTTCGGTGAGATATAATAGAATACCTTGATCCCCAGCTGTTTAACATAGCGGGCTATTCGCAGGTTAAACCCCGGGTAATCGATCAGGATCACTACATCAGGCTTCATCTCTGCTATCTGGCTCCGGCATTCGCTGAAATTGGCTCTCACCTTCCGGATATTCACCAGCACCTCCCAGGCGCCCATGAAAGCCGTCTCGCGGTAGTGTTTCAGCAGCCTTCCGCCGGCCTCTCTCATGAGATCACCTCCCCAGCATGCGATGTCAGCATCCGGATCAGCCATGGCCAGGTTTCTGACAAGGCTGGAACCATGCAGATCGCCCGACGGCTCTCCGGCTATTATAAAATATTTCATCCTAGAGCAGCTTTATGCCGAACACGACAAAGGCCCATATCAAGGTTATGCCGAGGACACCCTTGGAGGCTCTCAGCATGTCAAAATGGTTAAACAGAAGGAAGACCAGTATATTGGTGAATACCGAGACACTCATGACCTCTGTCAGATTATCTGCCGCTATCATCTTCTGAAAGTACTGGCCCAGGGGCAGTCCGTGGCGCGTAACCATAAAGAAGACGAAAAATGCCAGCACCGGAAGGATCAATCCGGATGCTACTCCGGTAAGGGCATTGTTGAAGCGCTGTTTGGACCACATGTCAGAATTTGGTTTTGAGGGTGCTTATGAAAGAGTGTGCGGTCATATCCGTACCTACAGGCACCACTGAGACATAACCATTTTTTATAGCCCACTCATCGGTATCGGTTGATCCGGGTTCATGATTTATGAAGTTACCCGTGAGCCAGTAATAGGTCTTGCCTGCAGGGTCTTTCCTTTTTTCGAACTCCTCTTTCCAGCTGCCCATTGCCTGGCGGACAACCACCATGCCTTTTATCTCTGAGGCAGGCAATGCCGGGATGTTTACATTCAGGCATATTCCATCCGGAAGTGCTTCGCGAAGCAGCTGTTTACAAACCTTACGGATGTACTCTTCGCATACCGAAAAATCCGCTGTGGCTGAATAACTGTTAAGTGAGAATCCCACAGAGGTGATTTTATAAAGGCAACCCTCCAGAGCTGCTGCCATAGTTCCCGAATAGAGAACGCTGGCCGAGGCGTTTGACCCGTGGTTTATGCCTGAGACGATAAGGTCAGGCCGGCGTTCCATGAGCTGGTTGACGGCCAGCTTAACGCCGTCAGTAGGGGTTCCGCTGCATGCATACACCCTCTTGTTGTCATCCTCTTCCAGCAGCTTGACCCTCAGTGGTTGCTTGACGGTGAGCGCCTGTGACATTCCGCTGCGGCTCTCAGTGGCTGATATGACCACAAGTTTGCCAAACTCCTTCATGGTGTTTATGAGTGTACGGAGACCGGCAGCATAAAGGCCGTCATCATTTGTTATCAGTATCAGTTTGTCTGTGGCTTCTAATTTCATGTGGCATGTTATTGAGGTGCAAATATAACGATAATGATCAACCAATTAATAAAGCCTGTGTGATGCCTCTAACCTTTTTTACTTACTTTTGCATGTCATAAAAAACAGATAATTATACCGCAATGAAGATTTCTTATAACTGGCTCAGGGAGTATCTTGACTTCGATGCCGGAGCTGAGGAGCTTTCGGCTATTCTCACAAGCCTGGGTCTTGAGGTTGAAGGTATTGAGGAGTGGGTCTCCGTCAGGGGAGGAATGAAGGGGGTTGTTGTAGGGAGGGTCCTGACATGCGGGAAGCACCCTGATGCTGACAGGCTTAGTGTTACCACCGTTGACGTCGGGGGCACCGAGCCTCTGCATATCGTATGCGGTGCGCCCAATGTTGCTGCCGGACAGCTTGTACCCGTGGCAGTGACGGGCAGCATGGTCTTCCACGGCAATGAGCAGTTCGAGATCAAACGTTCA
>DCSU01000047.1:0-1758 GCA_002325785.1 Bacteroidales bacterium UBA1458
GGTACGGGGCACAGCGCGCCACCGTCCGCCAGCTGGCGGACCAACGCCACTTACCGCCGAACGTTAGCTGTAAGGAATAGGCATAGGACAAACATATGGGCAACTTTTATAAAGAATTTTTACACTAAAATTAAGCGATCGATGGAGTTTGCAGCCATTGCCTTAACATTCAATAATCCCTTAAGTAAATAAAGCAACACATATACCTGCGATTGGCAGACAGTTATTATAAAATTGTATCATATTCTTTTCCAGCCATTTATCATTGTCTGAACACTGAAAATATGGAAATGTGAATTTTAAGTTTCTTCTCTCTTCAAAGGCTTAATCCGAGCCCATTTCAGTTCACTATCCTTACTCCTCTTAGCCCGTTAACATTAAAATAACGCAATTTAATGCGGTAGATTTACTTTTCGGCGGTCTTTATAGTGATTGATTTGAAACTTGTCCTATAAAGGAAATTATATGATTACTAAAACGTTCAAATGGATCGGCTGTCACCAGGTAACAGCATTTTTTATCATCACATTCGTAATAACATGGGGTTTGGGATTCTCGTACAAAGCAGTTATGAGCGGGAAGTACCTTGTTTTGCCCCTGATGTTTTTGGCAACTTGTGGACCTGCCCTTGCTGGAATCATGGTAGCATGCATTTCCGGTTCAAATAGATCATCGGCAAAAAAACGGATTTCATGGGTCGCTTTCATCATCTCATGGATTGTTGTAACATCCGTCTTTATTGCCAATCATGTTTTCATCAATAAAGGACCTGTATCGCCTGCACTTGTAGCACTGGTGGCTATCTCAGCTCTTCCTGTTGCATTTATCGTGAATCTCGTCTATACGCGTTTCCCCATTGTGCCAGGTTTCCAACTGAAGTCACTCAGATCAGGTGCCAATCCTGCGTGGATCTTTATCTCGTTATTGGTTTTCCCTCTTCTGACTGTGGTCTCGGCTTTGATCAGCAGGTTACTGGGTCAACAGTCACCCTCATTTTCCAGTCTTCCGGCTGCGGGTTTTGGTCTGGCCGGTTTGATTGCTGTAAAATTTCTGTACCAATTCTTTTTCTTCAATGGGACCGGAGAAGAAGCGGGATGGCGCGGTTTCGCGCTTCCCAGGCTCCAAGCTTATGTGAGTCCGCTTGTGGCCGGCCTGATACTGGCTCTTTTATGGGTACCTTGGCACTTATTTCTTTGGATTGGGGAAGGAAGAGATGTCTTATCAATATCGTTCTGGGTCAGTTCATACCTGCTCCACATACCTTCCGGCATTATTCTTTGCTGGTGTTACAATCGGAGTCGCGGGAGCGTGCTTATCGCTGGTATCGCTCACGCATCTGCAAATACCGTTGTTGCTTTACTACAACCTTTGGAACAGAAGATCATGATAATAGTCTTGTTTGTATTTGTTGTGGCAATTGTTATAATAGATCAGATGTGGAAACGCCTTCCTGAAGAACATCCTGCGGTACAAAAGTCGTTGGCAAACTGAGCTAATAGATGTTTTTGTTTAGTATAACCTGTTGAATCCCTCTCGGGAATACTTTCACTTCTTTATTACAACTTCACAAAACACAGGGAATGGGCAATGAAGATTCACCTGTATAATAAAGCCTACAGCTAACAGGTTGGTATATGCAATTGGCGCTCCGTGGCGCGACAATTGGGTAACTAAAGAGGACCGTATTGTGGCTGGCGCCACGGTCCGCCCCTGACGGTACCGTCAGGGGACCCCCTTCTGGTGTCACAGCCTGCCCCG
>DCSU01000047.1:1806-27427 GCA_002325785.1 Bacteroidales bacterium UBA1458
TACGGGGCGCAGCGCGCCACCGCGACTCTGCACCAACTGCACATACCGCCGAACGTTAACAAAAATTCTTAGGACCATGAATCAAAGTGATAAATTAAGTACAAAAGTACTTTGCCAATTACTTACCGGATTAATAATACTATTGATTCCGTTATCATCAAAAGCACAATTGTTTGAGGATGTCGAATTATTTCCTCAAACAAATATTATAAAAGGTAAATATTATGGTGGATCAGGTGGCGGTGGATACTGGTCATTGGAATATGTTGATTCCATAGGCAGAGTTATAGTAAAAGAAAGCTATCATAAAAAACAATTGATGTTAAGACGAAAAATTGAATATGATAGCCATAACAATAAAGTTTTTGATATTCAAACCTTTGACTTTAACAAGTCCGAAAGAATTGATACTTTTAGATATGAATATAAATATGACAATAATAGGATTGTTTACCAATATCGAAAACTTTCTTCCAATGACTCAACAGTTATAGAGTTAGTTGAAAATATAGGAGATTCCGTTTTAATATACCAAGAGAAAGCTTTTTACTTTAGACCAAAAACGGGGAAAACTGATGTTTTTGAGAAAATTTACACTTTAAAATATAGAAATGACTTGTTGACTAGTAATGAGATATATAGTAAAGAGAAAAATTCAAGGGAAATTAAAACTTATGACTATTATGACAACGGCAGATTAAAACGGAGGATTATTGAAAGAATTCCAGAACCAGAGCAGAAATCTTTTTATGTCGGTGGTCCTGGAAGTGATAATGAATATTATAAATATACATTTGATTCAAACGGTAGGATTAAAAAATTCTACAGAATTATAGAAGGAAAGAAATTTAAAATTGCTGTTTATAAATATGTTTAAAATAACTTTTGCTAACAGGTCGGCATATGCAATTGGCTTACCGCACCGCGAGAAGTTTCTGACTAAAGAGGATCATAAAGTGGCCTGCGGTAGGGGTCGCCCCCGGCACCGCCGGTGACTCCGGCCTGGTTCCACGGCCCGGATCCGGTCAGCCTCTATCATCTCAAGTATTTTAGGATATATAAAGAGTATCGGAATACACGGACAATGTTCCAGCTCTTGACAAATTCGCAGATATGGTTAACTTTGATTAAAGGTTGATGAATGAAAATAATAATAAAAATTTACTTTCTTCATTTGATAAATATGTACAACTTTTAGGGTAAAAGACAGTGGTTACGCGATACTCCTGCCCCGCATTTGCGTATGTGTCGGCAGAAATTGAAATAGCCCGCATTCCCCAACGTCTGATATGAGTTAACGTTGCGTATAATTTTAAAAACATGCAGACACCCAATTAAATGATAACGATTGACAATTATTTAGACAACCACTACATAAACCGTAGTAATTGGTTAAGGGCAGCCGTTTTGGGTGCTAACGACGGAATTATTTCTATTGCAAGTCTTGCAATTGGCGTAGCAGCAGCAAGCTCAAACAGAGACCCAATATTACTGGCGACTGTTGCAGGACTTGTTGCTGGCGCATTGTCTATGGCTGCCGGTGAGTATGTTTCAGTGAGCTCTCAAACGGATATTGAGAATGCTGATATAGAAAGGGAGAAGCAAGAACTTAAAGAAATGCCCGAGAATGAATTAAAAATTTTGGCTGAGATCTATGAGAAAAGGGGATTAAAAAAAGAAACAGCGCTAGTGGTAGCTGATGAATTAATGAAAAAAGATGCTTTAGGAGCGCATATCAGGGATGAGTTAGGTATTAATGAACTAAATCAAGCGAAACCTATTCAAGCGGCTTTTAGCTCAGGGACAGCTTTCACCGCTGGTGGGCTTATACCTCTTTTGGTTACAATTTTTGCCCCTGTTCATCATATGGAGTATTTCCTTTACGCGTTTACCATAATATCCCTGATAACACTCGGTGCAGTATCGGCAAAAACTGGTGGTTCAAGTGTCAAAAAAGCTATCATCAGGATAGTTGTCTGGGGGACCATTGCAATGGTATTGTCTGCTCTTGTTGGTTATCTCTTTGGTGTTAAAGTATAACATAAGCTGAAAATAAAAATCAATATGAACGAAGCACAATTTCATCTGGTGGTAAACCATTTACCAATTATTTTCCCAATTGTTGGTGTAATCGTTATGATTACCGGAATAATATCCAAATCGGAAGCCGTAAAACGAACAGCGTATTTAATTTTCGTCATAGGTGCTTTAACTTCGATAGCGGCAATGATAAGCGGTGGAGGAGCAGAAGAAGTGGTAGAGAAAATTAGTGGTATAAGTGAACCACATATTGAAACACACGAAGAAACGGCAGAAATATTTTCAATCTTAACCTATATTTTGGGTGGGCTTTCCTTGCTAGGCTTGTGGGCAAGTTTTAAACGAAAATCCTTGTCAGGTATTATCAGCATCATTACATTATTATTTGCCTTCGTTGTCTTATTCTTCGGCAAACAAACCGGAACAACCGGTGGCGAAATAAGACATACTGAAATAAGAAAAATACAAACAGTAAACTAAATATGTTATGAATTACTTATACGAGGTGCCAGGTTTGAACGGGTGGGTAATTTTTCTCGTCGTTACATTTGCTCTTATTGCATTTAATGAATTTGGACGAACGACAAAGTGGGGAGGTATTCTACTTTTCTTTATCGTACCTATAATTCTTACTTTTTTAGTCTGGCCAAAAACAGCAGCATCGGGAAATGAATATGGTACAGGAACATGGTTTAATTGGGTTAAGACCTATTCGGCGTTAGCCGGTGTCTTAGGTTTTATGGCTATCAGATATATTCCTTCCTTAGCCAGGAAGAAATGGGCTCTCGTTTTCCCGGCAGCTATTCTTGCAATTAACATCCTGGAGGCTTGCGTCAGGGATTTTCAGGTTTACAGTTTCGGTTTGTGGAATGGTGGATATGTTGATAATCTATGGACAATATCAGGTCCATGGAATATAATGAATGGTATTGCCGGTATCCTTAATATCCTGACAATTTGCGGGTGGTTTGGTATAGTGATTTCAAAACACAAGTCGAAAGACATGATTTGGCCTGATATGATTTGGGCATGGATCATAGCTTATGATCTATGGAACTTTGCGTATACATATAACTGTATCTCTGATCACTCTTTCTACTGTGGTGCGGCATTACTTCTTTCCTGCACTATTCCGGCATTTTTTATTGTCAAAGGAGCATGGCTGCAACACAGAGCCTCAACTTTAGCGCTTTGGATAATGTTTGTAATGACTGTCCCTCAGTTTGCTGACAAAATTGCCCCCGTACCAACAACTCACAATCCCAAGGCTTTCTTTGTCGTGAGTTTCGTCGCACTGGTGGCAAATGTTGCACTTTTTGTATACCAGATTATCAGAATTAAACATAAAAAATTGAACCCTCTCAGGGATGAGATTTATGCTGAAACAAATACCTATCAAAAGATTCTTGCCGAGAATATTTAGTTTGAATGTTTCTTGATAGGTCCCGGTTAATATCATCAAGAGACAGAACTTTCTGACAGATTATTGGTTTAACTCCGAGACTGCATATTAACGAAAATGTTGTGCCGAATCCAAAAAGGTCAGAGCGTATAGTACCTGGCAATTTTCCAAACAAACAACTCACATAAAACAGAATTTTAACCTAACCCAATCAATAAAAGCACCGGAATATTTCTCGCATTGCTGCCTGGAGTAACTTCTTCAGGCATACAACTGCAACCATAATAAAAATAGATATGAAACTGGATTTTCTGCTTGATTACAATCCTGTGTTGCTTGCCCTTTTTGCAACTTTATTTACCTGGGGTGTTACTGCTCTCGGGTCATCAATGGTTTTTTTCTTTAAAACCATAAATAAAAAAATATTAAATTCAATGCTGGGCTTTGCAGCAGGTGTAATGATTGCAGCCAGTTTTTGGTCACTACTTAAACCAGC
This sequence comes from Bacteroidales bacterium UBA1458, assembly GCA_002325785.1. GTDB lineage: Bacteria > Bacteroidota > Bacteroidia > Bacteroidales > VadinHA17 > SR-FBR-E99. The sequence continues at coordinate 5,745 of DCSU01000047.1, forward strand.
AATAGAAATGGCTGAGGAGAGTGGCACATTACCCTGGATGCCTGCCCTGGTTGGATTTTTAAGTGGTGGTGCATTTTTATTCCTGATAGATAAGCTACTACCACACTTACACCTGGGGCTGTCAATAGATAAAGCAGAGGGAGTTAAAACAACATGGCAAAGGAGTATTTTACTTGTGCTGGCAATAACCCTTCATAACATACCTGAAGGTCTTGCGGTAGGTGTTGCTTTCGGAGCACTTGCCAATAATCCTGATGCAGGAATGCTTGCCGGCGCAGTTGCATTGGCAATAGGAATTGGTTTGCAAAATTTTCCGGAAGGTGCTGCCGTTTCCATTCCTTTAAGAAGAGAAGGATTATCAAGATTAAGGGCGTTTAATTACGGTCAATTATCAGGAATTGTAGAACCTGTAGCCGGAGTTATGGGTGCGTACCTTGTATTGACAATTACACCGTTGCTTCCCTATGCCCTGTCTTTTGCAGCTGGTGCAATGATTTTTGTAGTGGTCGAGGAACTAATTCCAGAGTCTCAAGCCGGAAATGAAACTGACTTATCGACCATTGGAGCAATGATGGGCTTTGCCACAATGATGTTGCTTGATGTTGCCATGGGATGAAAATGATTAAAACATTACGCCTGACAAGCGGTAATTATAATTGCCGTTACATTTCCGGAATTGGGGAAGTAATGCTAAAGCCTTTAAGAAAGAGGTTCAAAATGGATATAATTCAGGAAGAGTAGAAGAGAGCCATCAATAAAAGAAATCATTAATTAAATCTGAAACACCGTATTAATATTAAACTAATTGTCCTAACTTTAATAATTCTTCCTGAACAGTGACCCATAAAAAAAATTACAGCCATGAGAAAAATCGGACTTCTTCTGCTTTTGGGACTTATTATGAGTTCTTGCAACGGACCCGTTGAAAACCCCGCAGCTGCCACAGGTTCAAAAGAGGCAGTAAGGGACGGGGTATTCATCCATATCACGGAATGTTATGACGATCCTCACAAGGTTTTGATGCCGCTAAAAATGGCTACAATGATGGCAAACGACAAGGATGTCCTGGTCTATATGGACATTCATTCCGTTCATATGCTGGTTAAGGATTCTGAAGACATCACTTTTGCAGATTTTGAATCTGCTCACACCTATATTCGCAAACTGATTGAGATGAAGGTGGGTGTCTACGCATGTCCCACCTGCCTCCAGATAGCAGGATATACTCCTGATGACCTTATGGATGGTGTTCAGGTTGCCCAAAAGGACAAGTTCTTCAACTTCACAAAGGGAAGGATTATTACTCTTGATTACTAGGTAAAAGGGCTGAAATCCACAAGGATAATATCAAGGCACCTCCGATTATTCACACAATGGGATTTATCATAAGAGAAGCTACAGAGGCTGATTTCCCTGCAATACTATCACTTATTAAGGAGCTTGCCGAATACGAAAAGGCCCCTGATAAGGTTACCAACAGTGTTGAGCAGATGAGGCAGGAGAAGGATCTCTTCAGATGCTTCGTAGCGGTGAAGGAGGGCAAGGATATAATCGGTATAGCGCTTTATTTCATGGCATATTTCACGTGGGTGGGGAAGTCGCTTTACCTTGAAGACATTTACGTAAAGGAATCATTCAGGCAGCACAGGATCGGCTCAGCCCTTTTGAGAGAGGTATTCGGGGTTGCACGTGCTGAGGGGTGCAAGCGTGTCAGATGGCAGGTACTTAACTGGAATGAGCAGGCCATTGCCTTCTACAGAAAGTGCGGAGCCGAACTGGATGATGAATGGATTAACTGTAACTTTGATGAAACGGGCATAGCCAACTTCCGTTTATAATTAATATCCGTGTTGCTCAGCTCATCGTAAACCTGATTGTTTCGCTACTTTCCATGGTAAGGACTGTTGCGCTGATAATTGTAAAACTGATTTTTGCGCTCCTCACCTTTATCCGGACTGTTGCGCTGATAAGTATAACATTGATTTTTGTACTCCTCGCCGTGATCCGGAATACCCGTGGTATCAAGATCAGACAGGATAATATTAACATTGCATTATTAACTGCAGACAAATGAGATCTGAAAAAGAGAAGATGCTGGCGGGGGAGTTATATGATTCAACTGACAAAAAGCTGTCGGAAGAGCGATTGCGGGCCAGGATGCTAATGAAGGCACTCAATGAGACCGGCGAGGATCAGGAAGAGGAAAGGAGACGGATTCTGGGTCAGTTGCTCCCCGGTGCGGGAAACGGGTTATGGCTACAGCCACCCTTCTATTGCGATTACGGGTACAATATAAAGACCGGGGAGAAGGTCTTTTTCAATTATAACTGCGTGGTGCTGGACGTTATGCAGGTCACTATAGGCAGTCGCACGCTTTTTGGGCCCAATGTACAGCTTTATACTGCCACCCATCCGATGGATCACAGGGTTAGAGCCAAAGGACTTGAGTTTGCGAAGCCGGTAGTCATAGGTGAGGATGTCTGGGTAGGCGGCGGAGCTGTCATATGCCCGGGGGTTAATATAGGAGATCGTAGCGTGATAGGAGCCGGCAGCGTGGTCACGCGAGATATTCCACCGGATGTATTCGCCGCCGGCAATCCATGCAGAGTGATAAGACCACTTGATTTCACCACCAATCTCTGACCAATATAAATTCATGCTGAGAAATGATCAAAAAGGGAGACAAAAAAAGCAATCGGCTTGAAGCAGTACCGGGGATAGGAAAAAGCCTGGCAAAGGATCTTCGGGATCTTGATATTAAAACAGTTTCAGACCTGAGGGGCCGTGACCCCGTGAAGATGTACAATGATCTCTGCTTAATCAGAGGAGGGCATCAGGACAGGTGTGTGCTTTATGTATTTCGCTCTGCAGTATATTTTGCCGCGACAGACAATCCGGATCCCGAGCTTGTCAAATGGTGGAACTGGAAAGACCGCAAATGACCAGGTCAGGATTGAGCCAACCCAGTATCTGTCAGCGGAGGATGTGATAATACAGAGTTCGTGAGGGATCATGTATAAATTCCTCAAATAGCGGACAAGCCTTTAACGGTCAGCAACACAAAAACTATCCCGGGTTCAATGACCCGGGATTTTTTATTAACTTGTAATCCGTAACTGAAAAGAGTGTCCGGCGGTTCAACGTGGGTGATAATAGGTGTTCTGGCGGCATTGGCAGAAGCCACCGGCATGATGTTATCAAGGACGGAGGAAAGCACGGGCGCAAAACAAGCGGCAGAGGCAGAACCCGTGGNNGCAAAAAAAGCGGCAGTGGCAGAAGTCCAGGCATTTATTAAATTATGATGAAGTCCGATGACCATACAGTCCATATCTATTCTTACCTCTCCCTTCGGAAGGCAGTAGGCTGGATTGGCATACTCCTTCCCTTTGTACTGGTCACGGGTCATTGTCTTATTTTCGGGGGAGACAAGGTCCTTCACAACCTCAGCGTCTACTACCACACCGGAATGCGTGATATATTCGTTGGTGCCATTTGCGCCATTGCGCTATTCCTCTTCTTTTACAAAGGTTATGACAGGTGGGATAACATAGCAGCAAACCTCGCCGGTTTCTTCGCCCTGGGAATAGCCTTTTTCCCTACCGTGAAGGAGGGTCCGTGGGACTGGATTGCCAAGGTTCACTTTTACAGTGCCGGCAGCTTCTTTGTAATCCTTGCACTTATATCATTTTTTCTCTTCACCCGAGGCGAGAAACGGCCAACAGGCAGGAAGCTGAAAAGAAATATTATCTACAGAGCATGTGGCATAATCATGCTAGTGTCGCTGGCTTGCATAGAGACCTATTTTCTTCTCTCCAAAGAGAACCATGAGGACTCCAGATTTGTTCTCATTTTAGAAACAATTACTCTCATGGCTTTCGGCATCTCATGGCTGACAAAGGGAGGAACACTATATCCGGATAAAATTAAATCACAAGAAACCATGGAAAAAGAAGAAAATCTCATTAAAGTATTTACCGGCCCCGAGCCTACGGCGATGCTACTTATGAAAATGCTCGAAGAGACCGGCGTTAAGTCTCTGATCAAGAATGATTCCATCCTGGGTTACATCGGTGCTGTGCCTGAGGTAATGGACCTGTACATCTTTGAGGAGGATCTGGAGAAGGCCAGGCCGCTGATTGACGAAATGAATAAGCAACAGGAGCCGGAAGGTACTGATGACCAGGGCGAATCGGGAGAAGCGAAAGAATGACCAAAAACTAAAAAGACCAGAATGACAATACTGTGTAATTACATTGCAATCATAGCAATGGCAGTGGTTGCAGTATCGTGCAATAACACTCAACAGCCAGCAGAGATGATAATAACAAATGCCAGTATATGGACAGGGAATGAGAATCAGCCCCTTGCAGAGGCCATGGCAGTAGCCGGTGATTCCATAATTGCCGTAGGTACCAACAAAGAGATAATGAAGTTCAAGGGTCCCGATACTGAGGTTGCTGACCTCGAAGGGAAATTTATCGCACCCGGATTTATTGATTCGCATGTGCATTTCTACATGGGTGGATCAAATCTTGCCTCCGTTCAGCTGAGGGATGCCTCAACACCTGAAGAATTCATCAGTCGCATCAGGGAGTTCGCAGCGAAACAGAAGCCAGGCACATGGATCCTCGGAGGAGACTGGGATGGCATGGGATGGGAGAGCCTCCCGGAAAAGGGATGGATTGATTCAGTAACACCTGATAATCCTGTGTTCGTATCCCGGCTTGACGGGCACATGGGACTTGCCAACTCACTGGCCATGAAGCTTGCCGGCGTGGACCGGAAAGTGAAGGACATTGCGGGAGGATCCATCGCAAGGAACAGCAATGGTGAACCCGCAGGGATTTTTAAGGATAATGCCATGGACCTGATCTTTAACAAGGTCCCTCCTGCCTCGGATGAGGAAGTTGAAAACGCCCTGCTTGCCGGGATGGATTATTTTGCATCTAACGGGGTCACCTCGGTGCATGCTGTTGATGCCGGCAGTTATGATGAAGCGATAATGAGGATACGCAACAGTGGCAAGCTGATCACCCGTGTGTATATTATGGAGACCATCAGCAGATGGAGCGCACTCAAGGAGCAGACTGACCGTGAGGGCAAGGGAGACAGGTGGGTCAGCACCGGAGGGGTGAAGGCTTTCGTTGACGGCTCTCTGGGGTCTCACACGGCCGCCTTCATTGATCCGTACACTGACCTTCCGACAGATTCAGGCCTGTTTGTAAACAGCGAGGAGGACCTGTACAACTGGGTATCCAACGCTGACAAGTCAGGACTTCAGGTTGTCATACATGCCATAGGTGACCGTGCCATAAATGTACTCCTCAACATCTACGAGAGAGTGGGAAAAGAAAACGGGGAGCGCGACAGGCGGTTCAGGATTGAGCATGCCCAGCACATTGCCCCGGGTGACATTGCAAGGTTTGCACAGCTTAACGTAATTGCCAGCATGCAGCCCTACCATGCCATTGATGACGGCAGATGGGCAGAAGAGTATATTGGTCCGGAACGCTCCAAAACAACCTATGCTTTCAGGTCGCTGCTTGACGCAAAGGCTACGGTGGCATTCGGCAGCGACTGGCCCGTGGCACCCGCGACACCCCTTGAAGGTATCTATGGAGCAGTCACCCGCAGAACGCTGGATGACCAAAATCCTGACGGCTGGGTTCCGGAGCAGAAGATAACAGTTGAGGAGGCACTCAGGGCCTATACAAAATATGCCGCATATGCATCATTTGAGGAGGAGTTCAAAGGAACACTTGAGCCCGGTAAACTGGCTGATTTTGTGATTCTTGACCATGATATCACAACAGCTGATCCGGTAACCATCCGGGATATAAAGGTCCTTCAGACCTATGTAGGAGGAAAGAAGGTGTTTGATCACAAATTGAATAAATAACTCCTTAATACTGTGAGAAGGAGATATTACAGGCCACTGGCATCGGCACTACTGTTGCCGGCGGTTATTCTTATCAACGGTGTAAGTGTTGAGGCTCAGATGAAAAGCCGTTAAAGCACTGCCTGTAGAAGAGACGGTGAAGATACTGTGGCAACACAGCATTCTCAGGGAGAAAACTTAATTCACCCTATAAACCATTTTCAATTCGCCGTGTTATATTTGCCGCTAAATTCAGGAAACCCTTTTAGATGACAACACAGATAATTTTCCTCATCGTGGGCCTGGCTCTACTGATCGTCAGTGCCGAATGGCTGGTCAGCGGGGCCACTTCGCTGGCGCGAAGGTTTAAAATCTCGGATCTTACAATAGGCCTTACTGTAGTTGCCTTCGGCACCTCAGCCCCTGAACTGGTAGTCAACCTCTTTGCCTCTACATCAGACCATCAGGATATTGTCTTCGGGAACATCCTGGGGAGCAACAACTTCAACCTCTATATCATACTTGGAATTGCCGGGCTGATACTGCCGCTCAAGGTACATGTCAGTACGGTATGGAAGGAGATACCCATGTCACTGGCTGCCCTGGTCATCATTTTCCTGATGGTAAATATTCCGTCCGCAGGCGGAACCAGGATGCTTGGCAGAATTGACGGGATAATCCTGCTTTCACTGTTTGTGCTTTTTCAATACTACATCTATCACCAAATCAAGAATTACGAACCTGATGATTCCGAGCACAAAAATCCCGGGCCGGTTTATAAGACAGTAGCATTCATTGTTGTAGGGCTGGCGGGACTGGTGATCGGAGGACGCCTCGTTGTGACAAATGCCGTTTTCGTAGCCAAGGTCATGGGGGTTAGTGAAAAGGTTATAGGTCTGACCATCATTGCTGCCGGCACCTCACTGCCTGAGCTTGCCACCTCGGTTGTTGCCGCGTTCCGGAAAAATGCAGATATAGCAGTCGGAAATGTGATCGGCTCGAACATCTTCAACATTCTCCTTATCGGAGGACTGGTCTCAGTAGTCCAACCTGTGAACTACAGCCCTGTATTCAATACCGACTTTTACATTCTTGCTGCCGGAACAATCCTTCTTTTCATTACAATGTTTACAGATCAGAAGCACAAGCTTGACCGGTGGGAGGCGGCATTGCTACTCATCTTATATGTGAGTTATACCACGTTCATAATTTTGAAAGAGGTATAATTAATTATTCTCCCCTAAGGCCATAGAAAAATGAAAAGGAACATTGTCACATTAAGCTTTTTACTGACCATCAGCCTGATGTTCGGACAGTTGGGTACCGATTTCCGGGAACTGCAGGAAATTGACTGGCAGGCAAGAACCGTGTCGAAGGGTATTACGCTCAAATCAGCCGTAACCAACCTTTTTAATTCAGCCCAGGCGATCTATGTTGTGGAGATTGACACAGCAGAAGGTGCATTTGAGTTCGGTGTGGCAGTAGCAGGTCCACCGCTGGTGACGAGTGCCTTCGCTTTGCAGGAAAAGGCAACAGTGGCTGTCAATGCGACCTTCTTCAACATGAAGGAGGGTTACAACGTGCATTATGTTAAGGTGAATGACAGCGTCGTCGCTGTCACTGACGAAAATGAGTTCGGCATACGGGCCACCGGGCTTTTCACTGCTGAGGGTGAAGAAGCAGATATCTCACAATGGGGTCCGGAGAGAGAGGATGCCGGTGTCATCAGTTCTGAAGATGCCATTGTCAGCGGCCCCCTTCTGATAGATGACAGAGTGGATCTGCCTCTTGACAGTATTAACTTCAACTCTAATCGTCATCCGCGCACCATGGTTGGTATTACCGGCACCGGACAGCTACTTCTAGTGGTCGTTGACGGCCGGCAGCCCGGCTATGCTGACGGGATGAGCCTCTTCGAACTTCGGGCCCTGGCCCACAGCCTGGGATGCACTGATGCGCTTAACCTGGACGGTGGCGGATCTACTACAATGGTAGTCGCCGGTGAAGGCAGCAACGGTGTTGTGAACAGGCCCTCAGGCAAGGTGGAGAGACCTGTGCCAAGCATACTTTTTGTGAGATAGGAAACAAATAAAGAATTAAAACCAAAAAGTTATGAGTTATACACTTCAGCCAGGCCAGAAGGCCCCGGATTTCAGGCTGCCCGCCACTGACGGCAGGGATTACAGCCTGTCAGATTTCGATGGTCACCCATACCTGGTGGTATTCTTCACATGCAACCATTGCCCATATGTCATTGGCTCAGACGAGGTGACAAGGGCCTCGGCGGAGAAGTTCCGAGATTTCGGAGTGACCTTTGTGGGCATAAACTCAAACAGCGAGAAAACTTATGTGGAGGACAGCTTCTCTCACATGGTTGAACGGATGAAGGAGCATCGGTTCCCCTGGAAGTATCTTTATGACAGGGATCAGGCGGTTGTGAAGGCTTACGGTGCGCTTAAAACGCCGCACTTCTTTGTCTTCAACCGTGACAGGGTGCTGGTCTATACCGGCAGGGGCGTTGACTCGCCGCGTGACACCTCGAGGATGACCGTCAATGACCTTGACAGGGTTCTTGATGAGCTGGTCTCCGGCAGGGAAATCAGCATCAAGATGACCAATCCCATCGGCTGCAACATCAAGTGGGAAGGCATGGATGCCAAATGGATGCCCCCTGAAGCATGTGATCTCGTATGAGCACCCCGTAAATTTTCGGGCTCTACAGGCGCAAAGACATCTATTTATAGACCTTATACACAAGAAAATGAAATCAACCAAATACATAATTACAGTGCTGACAGCATCTCTTTTAGCAGGCAATGTGTCAATGGCACAGGACTACTCAAAAAACATTTTTGAAGGCAACAATGATGTCGGAGTATGCAATCTCAAGGGTGACCTCCACTTCATGCCGGTGAACCAGGAATACATTCTAACAGGATCAGGCGACAACATATGGTTCGGCGAGGATCAGTTCCATTTCGCGTGGAAGAGGCTCAGCGGGGACTTCATCCTCCGTGCGAACATCAGTTTCATAGGTGAAGGTAGCCATGAACATCGTAAGGCCGGTTGGATGATTCGGCAGAGTCTGGATACAGGTTCGCCGCACATCAGCGGCACGGTGCACGGTGACGGGCTGACATCACTGCAATACCGGAATACTGATGGGGCTGAGACTTCCGAGCGCAGATCACCGGTGACAGCGCCAGAAGTGATCCAGCTTGAACGCAGGGGTGATAAGTTCATCTTTTCCTGCGCCATTGCCGGGAATCCATTTGATACTGTAATGATCACCTCCGGCCTGCCAGACGGTGAGGTTTATGCCGGGATGTTCATCTGTTCGCATGACAACAGTGTTTATGAGAGCGCCAGTTTTACAAATGTGCGCATCATCAGGCCTGCGAAGGATGATTTTGTACCGTACCGCGCCTACCTGGGGAGCAATCTTGAGATCATGGATGTGGAGACCGGCCACCGAAAAGTAATTTATCAGGCATCCAATTCCATCCAGGCACCCAACTGGACACCGGACGGTAAATACCTGATCTACAACAGCGAGGGGCTTCTTTACAGGTTTGATCTTGCCACCGGTAAACCGGAGCTGATCAACTCAGGCTTTGCCGCAAGCAACAACAATGACCATGTGCTCTCTTTCGATGGTAAGATGCTGGGTATCAGCAATCATGTAGCTGAGGAGGATAACAAATCAATCATCTTTACAATGCCTGTGGGGGGAGGCACACCTGTACGCATCACACCGAAGGGTCCCTCCTACCTTCATGGCTGGTCGCCTGATGGCCAATACCTGACCTATACTGCAGAGCGAGGCGGCAACTATGATATTTACAAGATCGCCATAAAGAAGAAGAAGGAGATCAGGCTTACTGATGCTCCGGGACTGGATGACGGGTCGGAGTATTCGCCTGACGGCAGTTATATCTATTTCAATTCGGCACGCACAGGCACCATGCAACTGTGGCGCATGAAGCCCGACGGTACGGAACAGGAGCAGCTTACCTTTGACAGGTACAACGACTGGTTCCCTCACATCTCGCCAGACGGGAAACAAATAGTGTTCCTCTCCTTCCTGCCTGAAGTAAAGGCTGATGATCACCCCTTTTACAAACATGTGTATATAAGGATGATGCCTGCAGAAGGAGGCACACCGAAAGTAATCGCATATATTTATGGTGGCCAGGGCTCTATTAATGTCCCGAGCTGGTCGCCTGACGGCAAACAAATTGCTTTCGTCAGCAACACAGGTGTGCTGGAGCCTTTAGGTGATCCTCTGGTGAACAGGCCTCAGGAATAGAAGAAACTGAAAAAATATGGAGAAAGATAGTTTCAGTAAGCTATTATTGCTGTTCACCGGTGTTGTCTTAATCATGTCGGGCTGTAATTCCGGCAGCAAACTGAGCAGGGAGTATGTTCTATGGTACAGCACGCCGGCAGAAGAGTGGACTGAAGCCCTTCCGGTCGGGAATGGGAGGTTGGGCGGCATGCTGTTCGGCAATCCCTCGGTGGAGAGGTTGCAGTTGAATGAAGAGTCCCTATGGGGAGGTATCAATGGTCCCAATAACAATCCCGGTGCTCTGGAAAACCTTCCGAGAATAAGGAAGCTGATCATTGACGGAAATATCCCGGAGGCATATGAGCTTGCTGAGAAGCATCTTTCAGGCATACCCGGCAAGTTAAGATCATACCAGACTTTAGGGGATATTTACTTTCAGTTCCATGACACCATTTCGGATCTGACAAACTACCGGCGTGAACTTGATCTTGAGACAGGCATAGCAAGGGTAAGCTTCGAGCGGAGCGGAAGAAAAGTCGAATATGAGGTATACTCATCAGCCCCCGATGATATCATTGTCATCTCAATGAAATCAGAGGAGGAGGGCGGGCTTGACATGTCACTCTCGCTGCAAAGGTCACAGGATGCTGTCATCACCGTGACTGAGAACCGAATTGACATGGAGGGGCATATAGTTGACCACGAGGATCCCAACCTGGGTCCAGCGGGGAGTCACATGAAGTTCTTTGCCTCGCTGATGGTGATGAGCTGTGACGGCACGCTCACCGCAGCCGACAGTGTACTCAGATACACCGGTGGCACGGAGATGGTGCTGTTTTTCAACGCCTGCACCGACTATAATATTGATGGTCTGGATCTGGACCGGTCTACAGACCCCCGCAAGCGTTGTACTGATGCAATCAGTGCTGCCTCGTGGAAATCGTTTGAGCTGCTGAGAAAGAGTCATATCAGCGAGCATGCAGGGATGTTCAACCGCGTCAGCCTGTCGCTTGGCGGTGACCGCACCTCTGACACTATACCCACTGATGAGCGGCTGAAACGGTTTCAGGCCGGGGGAGATGATCCAGGGCTGATCGCCACCTACTTTCAATACGGTCGTTACCTGCTTATGGGATCATCACGTGGTCCGGCGCAGTTGCCTGCCAATCTGCAGGGAATATGGAACAAGGATCTCCTGGCACCCTGGGGCTCCGACTACCACACCAACATCAACCTTCAGATGAACTATTGGCCTGCGGAAGTGTGCAATCTGACCGAAACGGCTGAGCCGCTGATACGTTTTATGGAGGAGTTGACCGTCCCGGGAAGTGTCACTGCAATTGATACTTACGGTGCGAAGGGGTGGACTTTGCACCATACAACTGATGTCTTCGGCAAGACAGCGGTGCTTGACGGGGTTTACTGGGGCATGTTCCCTCTGGGCGGAGCCTGGATGACCCTTCCGTTATGGGAACATTATGAATTTACAAATGATACATCCTATCTCCGTGAGAGGGCTTACCCCGTTATGAAGGGAGCCGCGGAGTTCATCAGGAGCTTCCTTGTTGAGGACGCCCAGGGACGCCTGGTCACCGTACCCTCCTACTCGCCCGAGAACAGTTACATTGATCCGGTCAGCGGCAAGGAGTTCAAGCTGACCTATGCGCCGGCCATGGACAACCAGATCATACGCGAGGTGTTAGGCAACTGCCGGAAGGCGGCGCATATCCTTGGAGTGGATTCAGAATGGGCTGACAGCCTGCAGTTGACGCTGGAGAGAATTCAGCCTGACAGGGTGGCATCAAACGGTACCATCATGGAGTGGACTGAGGAGTACCAGGAGGCGGAGCCGGGTCACCGGCACATGTCGCATCTCTTCGCACTGCACCCGGGGACGCAGATAACGCCGGAGACACCTGAACTGTTTGCCGCAGCCCGTAAAACACTTGAGAGGCGAATGGCGAACGGCGGCGGTCATACAGGATGGAGCAGGGCATGGATCATTAACTTTTACGCACGCCTCCTGGACGGTAACGAGAGCTACAGTCACCTGAGACAGCTGCTTGAGAAATCGACTCTTCCGAACCTCTTTGACAACCATCCTCCCTTCCAGATCGACGGCAACTTCGGGGGGACGGCCGGCATAGCGGAGATGCTACTGCAGAGCCATAACGGAGTAGTGCTAATACTTCCCGCCCTGCCTGATGCATGGCCTGAAGGCGAGATAGCAGGACTAAAAGCCAGGGGAAACTTCGAGGTTGGCATAGAGTGGAGTGCCGGAGCAGCCGGCCTTATCACTGTGAAGTCGCTCTCAGGTGCACCTCTGAACCTGGCATACCGTGAAAAGAATATTTCAATGGAAACTGAAAAGGGCGTTACCTACAGGTTTGACAGCGAGCTGAGATGGATAAAGTGATCCTCTTCATATCCCTGAGTATACCGGTTATTTTCTTTTCAAAAGAGAGCCTGTTTGATTTCAAAAGCCACGGGTTCACAAGGTTTTTCAGCTGGGAGTTCATCCTGGCTCTGTTTGTCATCAATTATGAGACTTGGTTCAAGGATCCCTTTTCAGTGAGTCAGATCATTTCATGGCTGTTGCTGTTAGTCTCGGCCTGGTTTGTCATTGAGGCGGCAGTCAGGCTGAGTCGGGCGAGGAAGCGGGGTATCGTCAGAGTTGATGAGAAGCTTTTCAGGTTTGAGAAGACCACCGAGCTGGTCACCAAAGGCATCTTCAGGTACATCCGGCACCCTATGTANNGCCACCCTGCCTGTTGCGCTGCTCGCATCCTGGTTGCTTTGGCTCACTGCAAAGCGCGACGAGCAGGAGTGCCTGACCTTCTTCGGCGACAGTTACCGGGAATACATGACCCGGACAAAGAGGCTCATTCCGTTCCTTATATAAGGCTGCCCTGATAGCTTCCCGAAAGCTGCTCAGAAATCTATTCAGAGTTTGGTCAGAAGTCTATCTCCAGCTGTCGATTTTATCAAGCGGGTATATAGGCCTGGGAATGGCCACATAGTTAAGCGCAAACGGGTCGGTGTTGCTCAGCCCGGGCGATATGACATTCACCGTTTTCCTGTTGTAGAGAAGATAGTTATACCGGAACGGGAAGAGGTTCTTGACAACCACTATATCTGCCTTCCATATCGAGAGCCCCAGGTCCTTGAAATCCCCGGGAGTCCTAGATGCCATCGGCAGTTCGGAAAGGATCAGGTGGATGCCGTTATGTTTCACGATGACCGTTTTCCCGAATGAGGTCTCCTGCTTGAGTGCTATTATTCCGGTATAGGTAAATGGCTGGTTGTAGACTGTATCAATCTTCCCTCCCACTGTCAGTGTCACCTCATCGCCCACGCTGCTGTTCCATGCTTCGCGTGCCGCCGCTTCATCGCGCAGGGTGATGTATGAAGTCATCTCACTACCCTGTTCAACAAGTGCCTTAAGTATCCAGGTGCTTTCTCCTGGCGTGCCGGTGCCTACGGCGTCAGACACGTCGCAAAAGACCATTGTGCCGAGAGCCCGTGCAGTCTTTTTCTCATGTGCCATAGCCACCGCTTCTTTGGCAGTGTTGCCCTCAGGCTGGGGAACATCACGTACAGCCCACGCCATTTCCGAGATTTCATCTGCCAGCCTGGCTNNCGCTGAAAGACCGGGGTTGCCATCCGTTATGCCGACGGTACTGTAACCCAGTTCGGGATCATCGATCCAGATATGGACCGGGAAGAATGAGACAGAGAGCACTTCAGGCTGCTTCTCCATTTTCTTCATTGCTGCAAATATCTTGTTGAAAGGAGGCAGGAAGTCGATGTTGATGCCTCCACCCTTCAGCAGTTTCATCTTGTTCACCACCATTACCGGTTCGATCTCTCCGAAGACGGTGCGGATCAGAATATCGCCCGCACGGAATGCCGTCTTGAAATGATCACGGTGCGGGTTGGTATGGTAACCCACGATGATATCGGCATTTTCAGCCCTTCGCTTTGTGACGTTGGCATGAAGGTCGAAGGTCACGGCTATGGGTACATCAGGGCCAATGGCTTCCCTCAGAGCTGTTATCAGGTCGCCCTCAGGGTCGTACATCCCCTGTACGCCCATGGCTCCGTGAAGTGAAAGGTATATCCCGTCAACCTGCGGATGGCTGGCTGCCGCCTCCAGAATGAGTTTCTTAATTTTGGCATAGAAGAGGCTGTCTACCGGTCCGCCCGACATTGACTTCGCCTGCAGAATGGGTATCGCTTTTATTTTTCCCATGCCGCTCTTATCCACAGCAGAGAGGAAGCCTGCAAGCTGTTTGTCCTCCTCCATAGCGGGAGCCAGCACATCTTCCCCGAAGAAAAGATGGTCGGCCCTGAAGTTTACTTCCGTTGTGATAACAGGTGAAAAGCTGTTCACCTCATGCATGAACTCGGCAAAAAGTATTGTTTTCTGATCCTGCTGATCCATCAGATCCGGGGATGATGAGCATGATGACAGCATCGCCGACATTACAAGACCGAAAGCTGCTAAAATTGATCGGACGCGATAGTATTCTTCAATCATAATTGTATATATTTAAAACAAAAATAGAAAAATATAGATTGCCCGAATCTTAATAAAGTTTTGTTCTAAACCCAATTAACGCTGCTTTACGTAATAGATGCACAGAATGAAAGATGTTTTCTCACGGTGCAAATGCTGAATTGAAATTTTTCTTTAGCTGATTTTATGTTTGAGTGGGTCAGGCACTGGCGATACGGTAACCAGTACAGTTATGAAAAGTACTTCAGGCACAGCGACAGAAGGCCTGCAGGTAAATCCGGTATTATCCTTGCTGATCTGGGCATGCCTGAGGAATTTGACCCGGGGTTCTATACCAAATTCATGGATCATGTTTTTGTCTATTCTCTTCCCGGACTCCTCCAGCCCCTTATTCTTGCAGACAGGGGAATTGCCCTTATTGACCCGGCCAATCCTCTGGCGAAGGAAGAATTCAAACCCGCCAGGCTGGTTGACATGAACGGCTCATTTACAAACAGAAGCGGGAAGCCATATATTGAATGTGAAATCACGTGGCGTGCGCCCGGCATGAAAAAGAATCCTGCCGATCACGGTTATTTCCTTTATAAGGGAGACGGCAAAGGCGGTGCTCCTGATGTCTGCCAGAAGACTGCGGCAAAGGTGGCAGGGTGGTATTACGGTCATCTGCTGCCGGAGAAGAAGGTCGCCTGGGCATATCAATGTGCCCGGGTTTACGAAGATTCTGCCGCAGCTTTGAAAGCAAGGTTCCCTGACGCATCAATCCGTCATGCTCGATACATGTATAATGAATCTGTACGTCAGGCTGTTGAGGAGCTGCTGCAAGAAGAATGTGAAACAATAATTTACCAGTGTATCTGTAACCCGGTATACTCTGATTTTGAAGATTACTCGCTTGCAATACCCCTGGTTCACCAACTGGTGAAGGGCAGAGCAAAGGTCATCTGTGCAGACCAGCCCGGCAACCAGCCAGCCATGCGTGAAGCTTTCGCAAGACTGGCTCTGGATAATCTTTCCCGACTACCCTCAGACACAAGCCTTCTTTTGATCCTCTCGAAACATGGCCATCCTTTCAGGAGGGAGACGCAGGATATGAGAGGGCACGAATACAGGCTCCCGCTGGAAAAAGCCATCCGGGAACTGATGAAAGACCGCATTGGCAGATGGGAACTGGTATGGAGCGATGATGAATTTGCAGATGAATACTGGGATCCGCGGAACAAAAAGTTCTCAACCTATGCAGCTTACCGGAAAGCGATTGAAGAAGGGTATGATTATGCGCTGGAGATACCTACAGATTTTATTGCAGAGAACACTGACCTGATGTTTCTTCACGCGTTGAAGAAATTCAAGGCTTTCGCGGAGTTTACCCCAGATACTCCTGTGCCTTATCCTGACTGGGATAAACCTCTTGTCAGGATTTACAAAGAAGGCAAAACAACGGGGATTTATGCCGGTTGTCCCGTAGGGCCATATCGCCCGTTAGTGGCCGAAGCAATAACAGCATCAGTCTCTGAAATACTTGAAAACCGCAAATGAAATCAACTCCTAAGAAATATGAGAGCAAACAGGGATAATAGATCGCTACTGCTCAGGAGCTTGCCGGCAGTCTTTCTTTTCATGGTGACCGTAACACCACTGCAGGGACAGGGCGACTATCAATCGTTTTACGCCGGGAGCCTGAAGATAAATAACACCGGGATGTATGTCCTCGGAAGCTGGGCGCTGGCCAATATTGCCGTCGGGGCCTACGGGTGGGCCACGGCATCGGGTGAGATGAAGTATTTCGGGCAGATGAACCTCTTCTGGAATGTTATTAACCTTTCCATAGCAGGATTTGCCCTTTACGGCAATTATACCACTGACCTCTCAATGATGAAAGGGCAGGAATTACTGGGGAAACACCTGAAAACGGAAAATATCCTTCTGATCAACTCCGCCCTGGATGTCGGATATATGGGTGCAGGTTTACTGTTACGGCATCTTTCGCCGGGCTCGGCAAAAAGGGGGGATCTGCTTAAAGGATACGGAAATTCCGTAATAATGCAAGGAGCCTTCCTCCTTGTTTTTGACCTGGTTATGTATGGAATCATGAGGGATTACAGAATGGATTTCCTGGAGGGAATCAACATGGCTGTCTCCACGGAATCAATTATGGTTGGCCTGCGTATAAACCTTTAGAAAGAAAACCTGAAAATGAAAATACTGCTCACCGGTGCAACCGGTTATATTGCCAAGAGGCTGCTTCCGGCTCTGCTTGCCGACGGGCATGATGTAGTATGCTGTGTCCGTGACGCCAACAGGTTTGACACAGCAAAATTCGGCGGGGAACGGTTGAGCGTGATTACGGCCAATTTTCTTGACAGAAGCTCTCTGTCCACCATCCCTGATGATATTGATGCCGCCTACTATCTTATTCATTCCATGTCAACTTCAGTCGGCAGTTTCGAAGTTATGGAGAAAGAGTCAGCGATCAATTTCAGGGAGAGGCTGAACGAGACACTGGTCAGGCAGGTGATCTATCTGGGCGGGATAATCAACACTGAGAGTTTGTCAAAACACCTCGGCTCACGAAAGGCAGTAGAGGAGGAGCTTGCAAAAGGCAAATGGCATTTGACCACTCTCCGGGCTGGTATCATTCTCGGGTCAGGGAGTGCATCGTTTGAGATAATCAGGGACCTGGTGGAGAAGCTGCCTATGATGGTGGCGCCACGCTGGCTGAATACGAAATCACAACCCATAGCAGTACGTAACGTGGTTGAATACCTCAGCGGCGTGCTGATGCGAGAAGATACCTTCGACAGTAACTACGACATCGGCGGTCCGGATATCCTGACTTACAAGGAGATGCTACTCAGGTTCGCCTCTGTGAGGAATCTGAAGCGAAAAGTATGGGTAGTGCCGGTAATGACCCCTAAGCTCTCCTCCTACTGGCTCTATTTTGTCACTTCAACATCATATAAGCTGGCTGTCAATCTTGTTGACAGCATGAAGGTAGAGGTGATATGCAGGGAGAATGACCTGCACCAGAGACTGGGTATCAGGCTGCTCAGCTTTGACGAGGCTGTCCGGAGCGCCTTTAACAGGATTGAGCACCAGGAGGTTTATTCAAGCTGGACCGATGCGCTTTCAGGGCCGCTGCTGGAGAAGGGACTGACAGATCTGGTTAAGGTTCCGACATTCGGCTGTTTTCATGACATCAGGAAAAGAAAGGTAACCGACGAGAATACGGTGCTTAACAGGTTATGGGCAATAGGTGGCAATACAGGCTGGTACTATGCGAACTGGCTCTGGGGCATAAGGGGCTTCCTTGACAAGCTGTCCGGCGGGGTGGGTCTGCGAAGAGGCAGAAAGAATGACACGGATATCTCACCGGGTGATGCACTTGACTTCTGGAGGGTCCTCTATGCTGACCGCGATGCAAAGAGACTGCTGCTCTATGCCGAGATGAAGCTCCCCGGAGAGGCCTGGCTGGAGTTCCGGATAGAAAACGAGACGCTGATCCAGACAGCTACCTTCAGACCACTGGGCCTGAAAGGGAGGCTTTACTGGTACTCCGTGATGCCGCTGCATGAAGTGGTATTCAGAGGAATGATTAAGCGCCTGACAAGCTGAGAGTGTAGCAAAAAATGATATATCTGACTTTATTCGAGGGTTCTGAGTAACAAAAAGTATTTTTCACGACTGACTAACCAAACCCGCAATAACAGCTGAAAACATAATGAAGCAACAGCCACTTATCAAAAAACTGAGAGCGGGACTCAAGGCGGATGAGACAGGGAACAAAGCCAACTCATTGATCTTCCTCCATCATTACGGGTTCAGAATACCTTTGACATTCCTGGTCACCACCAGCGCCCATGCAATGTACCTGGCAAAGGATAGATCATTGCTGGAAAACCTGGGGAGGGAACTTGAAACCCTTCCTGACAGCATATGGGCAGTGCGATCATCAACCACAGCCGAGGACTCAAGTGAGTTCAGCTTTGCAGGGCAGTTTCAGACTTTCATCAATGTAACCGGCAAGGAAAAGATTCTTGACGCCGTTGTTAAAGTCTGGGAGTCGGCCTCAATGCTGAATGACAATGACTACGTAAAAAAAACAGGAGTGTCAGGTGTCAGGTGCGGGGTCATTATACAGGAGATGATCCCTGCCCGCCTTGCTGGCGTCAGCTTTAGCAGGAACCCCGTCACGAACCAAAATGAGACGGTCATTGAGGCCGTAGAGGGTGCCGGGGAAGAGCTCGTACAGAAGGGTATCACCCCTATGCGCTGGAGGATCAGGAAGGATACCGTTTCAGAGGGAAACGAGCATTACGGGCTGTTTCATATCATCAGGAAAGTAGCTGCCGATACGGTCAGACTAAGGCGCTACTACGGACAGCACATAGATATTGAATGGGTTTACGACGGCAACCAGCTCTACTATCTCCAGTTAAGGCAGATAACAGCAAGACGTGATATCCAGATATATTCCAGCAAGATGGCCAAAGAGATGTTGCCCGGACAGGTCAAGCCACTGGTATGGTCAGTGAATATCCCGATGGTTAACAGCACCTGGATAGGCCTGCTGGAAGAGATAACCGGTCCGCTTGACACCAGGCCTGAAGATCTGGCCAAACCTTTTTATTACCAGGCATATTTTAATATAGCGGTGCTGGGAAAGATTCTCAGCCGGTTCGGGATGCCGCCCGACAGTCTCGAAAAATTCATGACCGGCAGTGAGAGCGGCGGTCACTCCTTCAGGCCAGGCCTAAAGACCCTCAGGCACACTTTCAGGATAATCAGGTTCCTCAGGTCGAAGATGGCTTTTGAAAAGACCTTCCTTAGGGAGTATGATCCGCTGAAAACTCACTGTCGCAACTATGCACGCAAAATAGAAGAGGATTTCAGCATTGAAACTTATGACAGTCTGTACTCAGGGCTCTTTGAAACAGGACGCAGGCTTGCCTACCTGAATATCATCACTCCTATGCTGACGACTATGTATCACAAGGGTCTCAGGAAGAAACTTAATAAGGCAGGGCTTGATTATGATTTCCTGGATTTCAGGAAGGATTTTCCGCAGTTGAGGGATTTTGAACCCCTCCCTCTTCTGCAGGAGTTGAAGGAAGGGATAGAGGCATTGTCCCCGGGAGTAAGGGAGAAATGTGTCACCATGGCTGCACTGAGGCAACTCCCGGAGGCAAAAGAAATCTGCAGGAAAGCAGATCATTTCATGGATCTTTTCGGGCATCTCAGTGAGAGCGGCACTGACCTCTCCTACACAAAATGGGAGGAAGACCAGGAAGCTGTCTTCAGGATGATCCTTGCCACTGACGGAGAAAATAGGAGCCGTGATCTCTATTCGCTTGACAGCGCCAGGGAGAGAGGTGCAAAGGTATCCCGGTCATTGAGAAAAGCTTATCTCAGGGCAGGGAGGTTCAAGGTCTACCGTGAGCAGATAAGCTCGCTTTACATTTATGGATACGGATTATTCCGCAGACTGTTCCTGTTGGCCGGTAAGGAGATGGTAACCAGAAGCATACTGGACAAAGTCGATGACATTTTTTATCTTACCAGCGATGAAATTAAAGCGATATTTGAAACCCGTAACAGTGCCAGTGATAAAGACTACCGGGCTATTACCTGCAACCGGAGGCGCGAGATGGAGGAGACTAAGGATATTGTTCTTCCCGTTGTGATCTACGGTGAAGAGGCTCCGTTACCCGAGACGGGAAAGAGCAGGAATCAATCAGGCACAGGCACATCACAGGGCAGCTATACCGGGATCACCAGGGTTGTGAAGAGCGTGCGGGATTTTGAAGGAGTAAAGAAGGGCGATGTGGTTCTGATACCTTTTTCGGATGTGAGCTGGACTCCCGTTCTTGCAAAGGCAGGAGCCATTGTGTCAGAGACCGGGGGAATGCTCTCGCACTGTTCAATAATAGCCAGGGAGATGGGTATTCCTGCAATGGTTTCGGTACCAAATGCCTGCGCCATTGGTAGCGGTCTGACAGTAACGGTTAACGGATCAAACGGTATTCTTACGGTTCACGATTATGAATGAGACACTTTTTTACCTGGAGAGTCATCCCCTTCTCACAGCGTTGATCTGTTCGGTTGCGGGATACCTGATAGGCTCATTGTCATCCGCAAGGATAGTCTATTTCCTGGCTACGGGAAAGAGAACCATAGAGTCTTTTGCGGAGCCCGTACCACATTCTGATGAGACATTTGAATCAGATCTTGTCAGCGCCACGCTTGTCACCAAAAAGCTGGGAGCAAAATACGGGTGCATTACCTCGGTGGCTGATATGGTGAAAGTCGCGCTGCCTACCCTGCTGGCGAAGCTTTTTTTCACCTCCGAGCCTTACTTTCTGCTGGTGGCGCTGGTCGGCGTCATCGGACATAACCTCCCGGTATGGTATGGGTTCAAGGGTGGACGCGGAGAGTCGCCTATCATTGGAGCACTGCTGATCATCAACTGGTTCGGCCTTATCCTCGCCAATGTCGCTGCAGCAGTTCTGGGGTTCATAACAGGAAGCGTTCTTGTTGTACGCTGGGGGGCATATGTGATATTGATAGCCTGGTTGTGGTATTACTTCAACGACTGGCGTTACGGCCTCTTTATGATACTTCTGAACTTCTTCTTCTGGATGTCAATGAGAAAGGATCTGGCACGCTTCTACGAACTGAAAAAGAGAAGAGGAATTGAATTCACGGAGGAGGAGGTATCAGAGTTTATCCTTATGGGGAAGACTCTTGGCAGATTCCTGGACAGGTACAGTCTGTACGCACTCATAAAAAGAGCGGTTGGAAAGAGAAGACCGGGTAGCCGATGATAGAATGTAAAAAACATATTGCAGTCGCTGTTCTGGTACTCACATCACTATCCCTCTCTTCTCAGAAGGCCGGCATAAGCTTTGACAACCAGGTAAGCACCTGGCTTGGAGTGAATTTTCAGAACGATGTTACAGGGCAAACCGGTATAAGATACATTCCGACCCTGAGTCCATGGG
>DCSU01000047.1:27439-27749 GCA_002325785.1 Bacteroidales bacterium UBA1458
CATGTGGTTCAGCGGGAACGGCATTGATTCAACTGATTATAAATTCAAACCTTACCGCCTGTGGCTGAGATATTCCACGTCTCATCTGGAGATCAGGGCAGGGCTTCAGAAGATTAACTTCGGTTCTTCGAACATTCTTCGGCCACTGATGTGGTTTGACAAGATGGATTTCAGGGATCCCCTCATGCTGACTGACGGCGTTTACGCGCTTCTGGGCCGGTACTACTTCAGTAACAACGCAAACATATGGCTGTGGGGTTTATATGGCAATGATAAGACAAAGGGCTGGGAGCTTGTTCCCTCAATTAAA
>DCSU01000047.1:27782-28769 GCA_002325785.1 Bacteroidales bacterium UBA1458
GACGCTGATTATTCAGCGCTGGCGGCTCAGATACCCGGCCTGGTGAATACCCGGTATAATGAGCAACTTCTGGCAGCAGACGGGAAATGGGATATCGGTCCCGGAATATGGTTCGAGCTGGTAGGCAAGCTGAATGAAAAGGATAATCCCTTCACCACGCATTGGGAGAGCTACTTAAGTCTCGGGATTGATTACACCTTTGGTCTTGGCAAAGGGCTGAATGTATCATCCGAGTACTTTCGGTATGCAAACAGGCCTGATGAGAGCCAGACCAGCGTGGAGAGCAATTATTCGACCCTTTCGCTGAGCTACCCTCTTGGGCTTTCGCATAATATTTCTGGACTGATTTATTACAACTATGACACCAAAGAGTGGTTCAGGTTCCTGAATCTGCAGTTGAAATACGACTATCTGACATTCTACGTTATGGCATACTGGAACCCTGACCGGCTCCTACCCTTCAGCAGCGGTGAAGGCAGCAGTTCATTTGCCGGAAAAGGTTTTCAGGTAATGATGGTACTTGACATTTAGAAAAAATAAAACTCTATAGATGGAAAACGGAGTAATAATAAGCATTGAAGGGCTGAAAAAGCACTTCCCCATGGGAAGCGGCAGGTTCACCGCCCTGAACGGTATTGACCTCACCTTCGGGAAGGGAGAGTTTGCGGGGATAATCGGACCGAGCGGCTCGGGGAAGACAACCCTTTTGAACATCATAGGTACGCTTGACAATCCTTCAGAGGGCAGAGCGGTGATCCTGGGTCATTCAGTGGGGGAGCTGTCTCCATCGGAGTCAGCCTCTTTGCGCAAGTCGAAGCTTGGATTCATCTTTCAGAGTTACAATCTTTTCCAGGTTCATACGGTCTTTGAAAACGTGGAGTTCCCGCTGTTGCTGCAAAAAATTGAGAGCAGCCAGAGAAGGCAGTTGGTTCTTGATGCCCTGGAGTGGGTAGGTCTGACCGATAAGATCAACTCGCGTCCCTCACA
>DCSU01000047.1:28801-32245 GCA_002325785.1 Bacteroidales bacterium UBA1458
ACGGCGAATCTTGACGCAGCCAACTCACACAACATCCTGCAGACAATGGAGAAGCTAAACCGTGAGCTGCAGACAACATTTCTCTTCGCCACGCACGACGAAAAAGTAATCGGGTATGTGCGCAGGAAGATCTGGCTGGCTGACGGCAAAGTAGCTAAGGATGAGATTATTGATAGAAACTAAAAGGAGGAATCTGACATGCTTGCGTTAAAACTTGCGCTGAGAAATCTCCTGGGAGCAGGTCTGCGTACCTGGCTCAATGTAATAGTCCTCTCCTTTTCCTTCATCATCATCATCTGGACCAAGGGGCTGCTGGCAGGATGGGATCGCCAGGCCAGGAATGACATGATAGAGTGGGAAGTGGGCCAGGGCCAGTACTGGCAAAGTAATTATGATCCGTACGACCCGTTCACGCTTAATGAGAGCCACGAGACACTGCCGGAATCATACCGGAGTGCAGCAGAGGCGAATCTGCTTGTCCCGGTGCTCATCACACAGGGTTCGATCTACCCTCAGGGAAGGATGCAGCCGGTGCTCATCAAGGGTATCCCTCCGGAGCAGCAGTTACTTAAGTTGCCAACGGGTTTGCTCAGCTCTGATGACGGTGACATACCTGGCATCTTAGGCAAATCAATGGCTGAGAGCACTGGACTTAGCGAGGGCGATTATGTCACCGTCAGGTGGAGAGACAGGAACGGAACCTTTGATGCAACGGAGGTGAGGATAGCAGGCATCTTCGAAACCACTGTCCCTTCAGTGGATGTGGGACAGGTATGGCTTGCGCTTGAGGATCTGCAGAAGATGATGCTCATGCCCGGCGAAGCCACGATACTTGTCAGGGGCAGCAACGCGGTTGCCCTGCCTGCCGATGAAGCATGGGTTGTGAAAGAGCAAAAGGAGCTTCTGTCAGATATTGAGAACATAATCAAAGCCAAGGGAATGATTGGGGTAATCATATGGGGCATACTGCTGATGATGGCCATGCTTGCCGTCTTTGACACGCAGGTGCTCTCCATCTTCAGGAGGCAAAAGGAGATTGGCACTTACATTGCGCTTGGAATGACCAGGCGGCAGGTGGTGGGTCTCTTCACCACAGAGGGCGCGATGCACTCGGTGCTTGCGGCCCTGGTTGGCGCACTGTACGGCATTCCGTTGCTGACGATGCAGGCATTAAGGGGCGTTGCAATACCGGTAAGCAGCAGCGACTTCGGGATTGCGATGGCAGAGAGGCTCTATCCGGTCTACAGTCTCTCACTCATAGTCGGCACAGTATTGATAGTGATGATTGTGACGACCATCGTCAGCTACTGGCCTTCAAGGAAGATAGCGAAGCTCAATCCAACGGAAGCATTAAGGGGGAGGATGCAATGATAAGATTTCTCTTCAAAGGACTTATAAGGGACAGGAACAGGAGCCTCCTCCCTTTTCTGGTGACCGCAATTGGAGTTATGCTTACGGTAGTCTTCCACGCCTGGATCACGGGAGTGATAAACAACAGCATTGAATTCAGCGCCAGGTTTTCCTCGGGGCATGTCAAGATCATGACACAGGCTTATGCGGATAACGCAGCACAGACGCCAAATGACCTTGCCATCATCGGTACTGACACTTTGCTGGAGGCAGTCTCTGCGGCATATCCGGAGATGGATTTTGCCAGCCGGATCTATTTCGCAGGCCTGATCGATGTTCCGGACAGCACAGGCGAGACAAGGGCACAGGGGCCTGCAATTGGCATTGCCATAGACCTGCTCTCAGGCAATAATGAAGAGAAAGAGAGGATGAACATTCCCTCCTCGCTCAGGAGAGGCAGGCTGCCGGCCACAGGGAAGGAAGCACTTCTGAGTGATGAATTTGCCGGAAAACTGGGGATAAGTCCAGGTGAAACCTTTACCCTTGTTGGAACCAGTATGCTGGGTGAACTCACGATGTATAATTTCATTCTCAGCGGCACGGTTGATTTCGGGACCACGGCGCTTGACAGAGGTACGCTGATTGCAGACCTCAGTGATGTAAGAGAGGCCCTCAACATGGCTGATGCTGCCGGAGAGGTGCTCGGTTTTTTCAAATCGGGTGTCTATGCGGAAGAGGAGGCGATTGAAATCAGTGAGCGGTTCAATGCCAGGTACTTTTCCGAAGATGATGAGTTCTCCCCTGTCATGAAGACACTCTCAATGCAGAATAACATGGGATTCCTGGTGGAGTACTCCGGCAAGCTGCAGAACATTCTCATTGCCGTCTTTATACTGGCCATGTCACTGATACTTTGGAATGCCGGTCTTCTCGGAGGGTTGAGAAGATACGGCGAGTTCGGCATGAGACTGGCAATAGGTGAAGAAAAAAGTCATGTATATAAAACCATGTTGCTTGAATCTCTCATCATCGGGTTCTTTGCTTCCGTCACAGGTCTGGCCTTCGGGATGCTGATTGCCTTTTACCTCCAGGAGAAGGGTGTTGACCTCGGCATGATGATGAAGAACGCATCAATCATGATGCCCCGGGTATTCAGGGCACAGATCACACCCTGGACCTGGGTGGCGGGGTTTATCCCCGGCTTTCTCTCAACACAGATAGGCACGATGCTTGCAGGAGCAGGCATATACAAGAGACAGACAGCACAACTTTTCAAAGAGCTTGAATCATGAAGAAACTGATAACGATATTGCTGCTCACATGCAGCCTGATGACGGTTTCGGCACAGTATCCCGACGGGAAACAGCTGCTCGAAAGGATTGACAGGAATATGTCGTCCGAGAACAGGATTTTCACCTCCTCGATGATCATCTATGGCCGGAGGACCACCCATACGGTGAAGATGAAAACATGGACTGCCGGAGAGAAGAAGTCGTTTACCGAGTACCTCTTTCCTGCACGCGAGCAGGGGACCAAAATGCTGAAGCTGGAAGAGCAGCTCTGGATCTATTCCCCTTCCACGGACCGGATAATTCAGATTGCAGGCCACATGTTGCGCCAGTCGGTGATGGGTTCAGACCTCTCCTACGAGGATCTGATGGAAGACAATCGCCTTGAGGGACAGTACGATGCAAAGGTTACCGGAACGGAGGTGATTGACGGAAATCAGTGCTGGGTGGTGGAACTTAAGGCCGTTGTGCCCGAGATTGCATACCAGGGGATGAAGCTGTGGGTTGACCAGGAGCGGAACATTCCTCTGAGGGAGGAGATGTATGCCAAGGGCGGCACGCTGCTTAAGAGAACAGAGCTGTCGGATGTTCAGCGGATTGGCAACAGGTGGTACCCGCGTAAGATTCTGTTCCGTGATATGCTCAGGGATGGCAAGGGAACAGAGTTCCTGATTGAAGATATTGAGTTCAATGTTCAGATACCGGAGCACATTTTTTCCAAGGCCAGTCTGAAGAAGTAGCGCAGGGCGCAGGGCTCGAAGCTCAGAGCACAGGTAAGGTAGAGACCAGCGGTCTTGACTGCAGC
>DCSU01000099.1:0-30511 GCA_002325785.1 Bacteroidales bacterium UBA1458
ACCAACTGAGCTAATCGCCCGAAAAGCGAGTGCAAATATAATTCACATTTTTTATTTCGCAAGGTACTTGCTGAAAATAAAAACAGGGTATGAAGCCTTACTCAAAGTAACCCTCACGCAACCATCCGCCACGACTGTGAGTCATGTTATTAAGTGTGTTAATTATACACGCACGGGGGATGATACCAATAATCGAAAAATATTTATATTAGCTTTTGGTACTTTTTGACTTTGAATGAGTTACATCTGGAAGCCAAATGCTTTCAGGCTAATAGCTCAACTGTTTGATAAATAGTATGATATGCTTCCCATATCGCGAACCTGACCGTTATGAAACAAACCCGCCTGTTACCCCTTGTCATTGCGTCTCTTCTCATCCTGCCTCCGCTGACAGCTGATGCGCAGGTAGGTCCGGGAGGCGTGGGCAGCCTGACCAACACCCAACTGTGGCTCAGGTCTGACAGCCTTATCGCCATTCAGCCACTCTATTTTGTCACAAATTGGTACGATCTGTCGGGACATATGCGCGATTTTGGGGCTGTGGTCACGGGGCAGACTGTTCCCTCTGTGGTTTTAAATGCCGTCAATGGCTATCCTTCCGTCTCTTTTACCGATCAGGGAGGGGTGGGAGGTGATTTCCTCGGATACAACGGTCCAATGGGGATAACCGGGTCTGATGCCGCCACCGTGGTGATCGTTGCACGCAACACAACGGCTGCCGATGAACAGAACGGGGGACTCTACCTCGGGCAGAAGAATGCCGGTGGTGCCAATGCGGTAAGGAGTTACGGCCTTGAATTTGACGATGCTGTCCGGTTCAACGGACAGAGCCAGGTGTTCAGCGACGGACATACGGCCAACGACTATAAGATAATTTACTACACCAATCCTGCCGGGGCAGCAGTATCGGCCTACGGTGCCTATCTTGACGGCACACTTCTCACAGGCAGTTCAACATCATCGCTGGTGCCGTCACTTGTGTCCAACTTCGCCCTGGTCGGTGCCACCCAGATGAACGGGAGCTATAATCCGGCCGGGTACCTCAACGGAGACATGCTTGAGATCGCGGTCTTCTCGGGACAGCTTAATGACGCAGAGCGAGTTGTACTTCATAATAACCTTGGTGCAAAGTATCTTTTGCCCATTGCTGATGACCACTATGCGTGGGAGGTGACACATTCTCACGACGTATCTGGTATAGCCGCCTTCAACGGCACCACCTTCACCAACCCATGGTCTACCGGCATATTGTCGGTAACCTCACCTTCAGACCTCTCTGAAGGCGAATATCTGTTCTTTGGCCACAACAAGGCAGGCGCAAAGACCTGGACCACCAGCGAGGTTCCTGCCCCCGGAACATTCCGGCTGGCAAGAGAGTGGCGGTTCGACGAAACGGGGGATGTGGGCACAGTCACTGTCAGCATTCCTGCTGCATCGCTACCGGCGTTTCCTTCAGGTTATCCTCTGCTGGGAATCCTGACTGATGCCGACGGCGATTTTTCCTCCGGTGCCACCATGCACCGGCCTCTACTGAACGCCGGATCATACACCATTGACCTTAATATAACTGATGGCCATCATCTTGCCGTAATTGCATTCCGTCCGGAGGTGCGCTTTACTGTGGCCGCCGGGTCAGGACCCGAGAATATCACCGGTGTTACTGTACAGGTCAGCCTTAACTACCCGCATATCTCCGACATCTCAGTTGATTATGCCGTCACCGGTGGCACTGCCACGAACGGTGCAGACTACACACTGGCGCCCGGAACGGTGACCATCCCTACCGGGGCGGTTACCGGATCATTCAATATCACCGTGATCAACGATGCCCTCGTGGAACCAAGTGAGACGATCGTGACTGGACTATCCAATCCATCAGCAGATGTGTCGGTAGGATCCCAGAGCAGCCATACCTATACTATCCTGAATGATGACAATATCTACGTCTCATTCTCTGGGGCAACGGCCTCAGCTCCGGAGGGCAACGCACCCGGCACAGTCTCAGCCCTGACACTTGTTGTCAGCGGAGGCATATCGACAGTCCCGGGGAGCCTGTTACTAATCGTCACCAACGGTACTGCCACATCCGGCGACTGGTCACAGACCGGCAATCTTATTAACATCCCTGCCGGAGACTATACAACACCAGTCTCCATACTACTCCCGGCATCAGTTCTCACCATCATCGGAGACCTGTCGGTTGAGAGTGATGAGACCATCAACCTGAATATGAACACCTTTGTGAATGTGTTCGCAGGCCCGGTCATAAGTTCGGTTTATACTATATTGAACGATGATAACTCCACTATCAGTGTAGCCCCATCTGTACCGCTGATCGCTGAGGGCGGACCGGGCGCACCGGGTACCGGCTCATTTGTATTCACCATGACGAATCCGTCGTCTACGGCAAGAACCGTATCATATATGGTTACAGGCAGTGCAACATCAGGGACTGACTTCATAGCTTTGCCAGGGTCATTTATCCTGCCGTCCGGAGATCTCACCTTTAACCTCAGTCTCTCTTCAGTGTCTGACCTCCTTGTCGAGGGCGATGAGACAGTAACAGTTATGATAACAGGTGTCTCAGGCATTCCTGTCATAGCCGTTAACGCCATTCCGGCAACAATAACAATTGACGATGACGATATTCCGGAAATAATGTACTCACCATCCTCTGTAACCATGGCCGAGGGCTCTTCAACCGGGATCGAAGTATGGCTTTCCAATCCCCCTGTCGGCTCAGTCACCCTGAATGTGTCAGTTATGATGGCCGGACTACTGAATATCAACCCGGTGACACTGACCTTCAACACGGCCAACTATGCCACTCACCAGATAATTACGCTGCAGTCGGTTGAAAACAGTGTTCTGGGCGACCAGACGGATAATGTCATTATCTCGGTTAACGACGCTCTTTCAGATAATTCTTTTGATGGTTTGCCCGATATTAATATACCGGTAACCATCACGAACAACGATATAGCCAGCATCGTTGTCAGCCCCGGGTCAGTCACGGTGGTCGAGAATGGCACTGCTACCTTTACCGTAGCCCTGTCAGCCGCCCCTGCGTCAGGAACTGTGGTCATCGATCTGGTCAGCAACAACACCGGGATTGCTACGATCAATCTCGCCTCGATTACATTCACCACTGCCAACTGGAACATTCCCCGTACTGTTACAGTCACGGGAGTGAATAACAATACAATACCGGACGCGTCAACAATAATCAGCCTCACTGTCAATAATGCTCTTTCCAATGACGGTTATGACGGAGTTACGGCCAGCGTTGCTGTTAACGTGACCAATGACGATGTGGCAGGCTTCATTGTCGCGCCGCTCACGCTGACAATAAATGAAGGCGGACCGTCAGGCCAGTTCACCGTGGTACTTACCTCTCAGCCTTCAACTGATGTTGTTTTTGATCTCGTTAACGCTGCCCCGGTGCATACCGGTCATCCGGCCCAGGTGACATTCACTCCGTTAAACTGGAATGTACCTGTAGTTGTGACCGTAACTGCCGTAGAGGATGCACTTGATGCTGACAGAACGGACATAATAGCTGTCACGGTCAATCAGCCACTGTCCGACAATAACTTCGACGGCATGGCTTCACAGAATGTGACTGTCACCATCGAAGACAATGATCCTCCGGTAATATCCGGCTGTCCCGCAAATATAACTGTCGGCAACGCTCCGGGAGCCTGTTCAGCTGTTGTCAGCTGGATTCCTCCTGTCTCCACTGCGCCTATGGTCTCGACTCATTTACCCGGGGCAACATTTGCTGTGGGTGTAACTACTGTAACGTACACATCAACAGACAGTGACGGCATGATCTCCACCTGTTTGTTTACAGTCACCGTCAATGATACGGAGGATCCGGTCGTATTGTGTGTCAATACCACAATACCATTGGATGCCTCGGGCAATGCGTCGATTGCTGCGGCCGATATCCTCTCAGGCGCCCCGGCTGATAACTGTTCGGTAGCTTCGGTGACTCTAAGCAGATCATCGTTCACCTGTGCCGATCTGGGAAGCGTAACGGTTACTGTTACAGTCACTGACGCCAGCGGAAATGTTTCGACTTGCGACGCCGTTGTCACCGTCACCGATCCCTTCCCTGCATCACTTAGTGCCGGTCCTGATGATGAGATATGCACAACTATTTCGACATATGCTATCACCGGCGCCACAGTGGCTAACATGAGTCTGATCTGGACAACCTCAGGCTCAGGCACTTTCAGTGATCCTGCAGCGGTTAGCCCGGTCTATACCCGTGGTGCTACCGATCTGACTTCTGTAACACTTACACTTACGGGAAACAAAATCAGTGGGTGTCCTGTGACACTCAGCGATGAAATGACTTTGACCTTTGCGGCGGTGCCAACTGCTGACGCTGGTGCAGACAAAGATCTGTGCAGCGGCACGGTCAATGTAGCCCTCGCAGATGCGACGGCCACAGGTGGTACAGTAGCCTGGACAACCTCAGGGAACGGTACTTTCAGTAACCCGGCATCAGTTAATCCGACATACGCTTTTGGATCCACTGATTCAGGACCAGTCACCCTCACAATGACGGTTACAAGCACGGAGTGCGGTACGGTAACCGATAACGTGATTATTACATTCACTTCCGCACCCGTAGCCGATGCCGGTCCTGACGCCAATGTGTGCCTGACCGCTCCAGAATACCAGGTTACCGGAGCATCCCATGCAGGAGGAACAGTCACCTGGAGCACCAGCGGAAACGGCTCTTTTAGCAGCACCGCTGTTGACAATCCGTTATACACATTTGGTACAGCGGATTATACAACTGGTTCCGTCACTCTTACGATGGAGGTTGCCGGAGGCGGAACTTGCGGTACAGCAACCTCGTCTGCAGTTATCACAATAAATCCGTTGCCGGTAATTCAGGTAACCGGACATGAGGACATAACCTGTGCCGGCCTGACTGACGGAGAGATACATCTTGCTGCCAATGCAGGGCTTGCACCTTACACATACAGTATTGACGGCGCACCCTTCCAGGCTTCCGGCGATTTTACGGGGTTGCCAGCAGCATCCTACCTCTTTGAAGTTATGGATGCCAACGGCTGTACTTCTGATACTATGCTTGCGATCACGGAGCCCCTGCCATTCCTTGCCACCTCTGACAGTACACATACTGTTAAATGCCACGGCGGGAATGACGGTGCTGTATATACTACCTTGACAGGGGGAACGCAGCCATACAATATAAGTTGGAGCGGTCCCTCCGGATTTACTTCTTCCACACCGGATATTACAGGACTGGTAGCAGGGACATACACTTTGACCGTTACTGACCTGAATGGATGTGCAACATTTGGCTTCATTGAGGTAATCACCCAGCCGGATCCGATTATCGAGACCGGGCTGACTATGTCTGACTACGGCGGTTTTGGAGTTCAGTGTCCGGAGTCGGCCGATGGGTCAATTTCGGTCTCAGCAATTGGAGGGACCCCGCCTCTGACGTTCGCATGGAGCGGTCCGGGAGGGTTTACTTCATCCCAACCCTCCATCTCTTTTCTGAGGGCAGGGACCTATTCCCTCACCATAACAGACATTAACGGGTGCATAAATACAGGTGAATTTGTGCTTACTGCGCCGGAGGCCATGCTGATTACGGCCACAACCGAGTCAGCCTCCTGTCCCGATACGCCTGACGGCAGCATTGACCTGACCGTGGCCGGTGGCGCCGGTACGCTTCTCTACCTCTGGGGTGATGGAGTCACCACTGCTAACCGCTCCGGCATCCTTTCAGGTGACCATACTGTCACTGTGACTGATGCCAACGGATGCGAGCAGCTCTTGACTGTCACTGTCGGGGTTACAGGTATTGACTGCCTGAGAATATACGAGATCATAACCCCCAACGGCGATGGCCGCAATGACACATGGAGGCTCACGAACGGGGAGCTTTACCCCAACGCGGAGATATTCGTTTACAGCCGCTGGGGCAGGCTGGTTTACCATTCACGAAATGCAAGTGATGAGTGGGATGGAACGTACAACGGTAAGCTTCTGCCGAACGATTCGTATCATTACGTCATTCACCTGAACGATGGCACAGAGCCACGTACGGGAGTCATCTCAATCATAAGCAAATAAACCGGAAGGAGATATGAAACGTCTGAGAATAATAACAGTATTGGGCCTTCTGGCAGTTATGCCTGTGTTATCAGGGCAGCAGTTCCCGATGTACAGCCAGTATATCATGAACGGCTTCCTGCTTAATCCATCTTATGCAGGCAGCGACTATTACACCACTTTTGGCCTTACCGTTCGTGAACAGTGGCTGAATGTGCCTGATGCACCAAGCACATATGCGGCTGCCTTCCAGACCAGGATCCTCAATGACAGTTATATAACGAAATCGACTGCTGTCAGAAAGAAGATCAGCAGGCCAACCAGGGGAGGAAGGGTAGGAGTAGGAGGATACCTGTTCTCCGATCACAACGGGATAATGCACAGGACCGGTTTGCAGATGGCTTATGCATATCACCTTCCCGTAGCGGAAGAGCAACAGCTCTCCTTTGGTCTGTCGCTGAGTGCGTACCAGTATTTTGTCGACATCAATGGTGCGGTGATGCCTGGCGATGTTAACGACGAGTTCCTCAATAACTATGACCAGGTAGTCTATATCCCCGATGCCAACTTCGGTATCAGTTATACAACAAGAAACTATTATGCCGGTTTTTCTATGACTAACCTTTTCAGAGGAACTCTGATGATTGGCAATGGAGGAGATAACGGAAGGTCTGAACTGGGTCATTATTTTCTCACCGGCGGCATACGGTTTTACGCCGGTCCTGATTGGATAATTGAGCCTTCATTGATGCTGAAATCATCGGACATGGTGCTCAAATCTTTCCAGGCTGATGTGACTGCCAGGGTCTATTACATGGAGGATTACTGGCTCGGCCTCTCCTACCGCTCTGCAGATGCAGTAATTCTTCTGGCAGGAGTTAAAGTTGACAGGTTCTACCTGGGGTATGCCTTTGACTTTACCATGTCAGAGATACGCAGCTATACCTACGGAACGCACGAGCTGACCATTCTGGCCCGGTTCGGGGACAATCCGAGGAGGTACAGGTGGATTAACAAGTACTGATGAGGCATATCATCCTGTTTTTATTACTTGCCGCAGCCTGTCTGGGTTGTGATCCTCTTGCAAACCCCGTATCAGGGAGTCTGGGCTTCTCTTCGGACACTGTCTCGTTTGATACGGTTTTCTCCGGGGTGGGTTCAGCCACGATGGAATTCAGGACAATAAACACAGGGAAGGATCCGGTACTGATAGACCGGATCTGGCTAGGAGGAGGAGATAACTCTCCTTTCCGTCTGAATATCAACGGATTGCCGGTCACAGAAGATGAAAATCTTGTTTTGGCCCGCAGTGACAGCATGTTTATTTTTGTGGAGGTCACCATTGATCCGTCCGGAGCAGATGCCCCTGTTTCTGTGGTTGATTCGGTCAACTTTAAATCGGGAGATTTTACAGGCAAGGTGATTCTGGAGGCATGGGGACAGGACATTTGGCTTATTGGCGATGATATCTATGAAGATACCTTCTGGAGCGAAGGAAAACCCTATGTCATAAGAGGGACACTTTTCGTTGACACGCTGTCAACTCTGACACTTGGTCCTGGCACAAGGATTTATCTTCATCACGAGGCGGGGATAACTGTTGCAGGCTCACTGCAATCGGCCGGCATGCCGGACAACAGAGTGATCATAGCTACCGACCGGCTTGAGAAGGAGTATGCTGATGTGCCCGG
Source organism: Bacteroidales bacterium UBA1458 (assembly GCA_002325785.1). Taxonomy (GTDB): domain Bacteria; phylum Bacteroidota; class Bacteroidia; order Bacteroidales; family VadinHA17; genus SR-FBR-E99. The sequence continues at coordinate 7,797 of DCSU01000099.1, forward strand.
ACGGTGGAAAGGAATCCGGTTTATTGACTGCAGTCGCAACAATATTTTAAACTATACGCAGGTCAGGAATGCTGAGATAGCTGTCGAGCTTGCCGGCAGGGAGAACTCGATGCCGGACCTGTTGATGAACGGTACAATGCTCCTGCATAACACCGTCTCTTCATTGTCAGCTCGGCGTGCTGAGGTATTCGCTGTCAACACTGTTTATGCTCACTCAGGGTTTAGCACTGTCTCACTGACGGAGGGAGGAAGCTATGATTTTGTTTATTGTACCATGGAATCCAGGTGGGAGTATGGTTACCGTTCGGAACCGGTACTGTTCATTGGTCCGGGTGATGGCGAAATGCCTGATGTTACTCTTCTTAACTCTGTCATTACCGGCACTCTCGCCAGTGAACTGAAGATTGACGGTTCCGCCTCTGAGGCGGCATCGAGGTTCAGGGCAGACAGCTCACTGATAAGGGTTGATACACTCAGGAGCAGCTGGTATTCGGGGACTCTTTTCAGGGATGTCATCACCGGCGCCTCGCCGCGTTTTATAGATGAAGGTGCGTATGATTTCAGGCCTGACACGCTCTCGCCGCTGCTTGACATGGCAGGCAGGACGGAGGCTGTGGCCTGGCCTGGTGATATAAGGAATAAACCACGGTTGACAGATGACGGGCCTGATATAGGGGCATTTGAGAGACAACCCGGGGAGAAGAGGAAGGAGGAGAGGTGATTCCAGTCGGCAGTCTTTTTTCAGGCAGTAGGCAATAGGCANNCAATAGGCAGTAGGCAGTAGTGAAAATTTTCGATTTCAGAATGTCGATTATCGATTTAATCAAAATTCGCAAATCGGAAATCGCAAATCCTTCAAAATTTCGACTTTACGGACTTTTGACTTTACGGACTTTATGGACTTTAAAGACTAGTCTATGACAAGAAAAATAATTATATTGTTGACCCTGGCGGTCTTGTGTGTGCCTTCTGCCGGACAGGAGTTCACTGTCATGTTCTACAACGTTGAGAATCTCTTTGACACTACTGATGACACCACCAGGAATGATGACGAATTTCTTCCGGAAGGCAGCAGAAGGTGGACCGGAAACAGGTATCATAAGAAGATCAGTGCCCTGTCGCGGGTCATTGCAGCGGCAGGAGAATGGGAACTGCCGGCACTGGTAGGCCTGTGCGAGGTGGAGAATGAGGAGGTGGTGAAGGACCTGGCCTACGGCACTATCCTGTCGGCCGGCAATTACGGGATCGTTCACCGCGATTCTCCCGATCCCAGGGGTATTGACCTCGCGCTCCTGTACAGGCGTGATCATTTCAGGATTGCAGATGTCAGGTCATGGATCCCGGAAAGGGCAGCCGGTGATCCGTTTGAATCGAGAAACCTGCTATATATAAAAGCGGCGATGGCAGATGATACACTGCATGTCATCCTCTGCCATTTTCCGTCACGAAGGGGAGGAGTGCTGGCTACGGAGCATGCAAGGGAAGAGATGGCGATTCTCGTCAGGGAAAAAACCGATTCGATCATATCAGCAAATGATAAAGCCTCAGTCCTTGTAATGGGCGATTTCAACGCCGGACCCGGGGAGGAGATAATGGGAAACCTTACTCGCGGAAACCTTCTTTTGAATGCCGCCGGCAGGCTTGCTTCAGAGGAAAAGGGATCATATAAGTATCAGGGTACATGGGAGGTTATAGACCAGATCCTCGTGACACCATCTCTTGCAGAAGGAAACGGGCCATTTCAGGCTGATATGGAGTCAGTGAGGATCCTGGATGCTTCCTTTCTTTTAACAGAAGATCCTGCTTATCCCGGGAAGAAGCCGCATGCCACCTACTCGGGTTTCAGGTGGGCGGGAGGGTATTCTGATCACCTGCCTGTAATGATCACCATTTCTCAAAGGTGAATATCACTTCGGTTTCAACCCAAGTTCCAGACCTTTTTTTATCATGAACTCCCTCGCCGATTCGTGTTCATTTGGTATGACACCGTCGAGAATGGCCTCCTTGATGGCAGACTTTATCACACCAACAACAGGCCCGGGAGGTATATCGAACGCGGCAATAATCTCATCGCCATGTACAGGAGGCTGGAATGTCCTTACGGCATCTTTCTCCTCAATCTCCTTAAGTTTTTGGCGCACAAGGGCGAAATTATCACGGTGCTTCTGAACCTTCATCCTGTTTCCGGATGTGATGTCAGCTTCGCAGAGCAGCATCAGGTCGTCGATATCATCACCAGCCTCAAACAAAAGTCTTCTTACGGCTGAGTCAGTCACCTCCTCCTGCACAAGTGAGATAGGCCTCAGGTGCAGGCCTACGAGCTTTTTCACATACTTCATCCTGTCGTTAAGGGGAAGCTTCAGGCGAGTGAAGATTTCAGGTACTATTTTGGTACCCAGGAATTCATGTCCGTGGAAAGTCCAGCCGGTACCAGGCACAAATCTTTTTGTCAGCGGTTTGGCGATATCGTGCAGGAGAGCTGCCCACCTGAGCCACAGGTCATCACTCTTCTCCGCCGTATTATCGAGCACCTTCAGGGTATGGTGGAAGTTGTCCTTATGTCCTTTTCCCTCCTTGTCCTCGACGCCCTTCAGTTTATCAACCTCAGGCAGGATGATCTTCATCAGACCTGTCTCATCAAGCAGAAGCAGGCCGACAGACGGTACTGCCGTTGCCATGATTTTATTCAGTTCGGTGGTGATCCTTTCTGCTGAGACGATTTTGATTCTTTCTGCATTACGGCTGATGGAAACGAGAGTATCATCAGCAATCCTGAAACCAAGTTGGGCTGCGAATCTCACAGCCCTCATCATGCGCAGTGGATCATCACTGAAGGTGGTGTCAGGTTCAAGCGGCGTGCGGATGATACCATTGCTGATATCCTCTATGCCCCCGAACGGGTCAAGTACCTCTCCGGGGTTAGCGGCGTTGAGGCTTATGGCCAGGGCATTGATGGTGAAATCACGCCTCTTCTGATCGTCTTCAAGAGTACCGGGAGCAACGGATGGTTTGCGGGAGTTTTCGGAATAAGATTCTTTCCTGGCGCCTACAAACTCAACGTCGTAGTCCCGGTAACGAAACATCGCCGTACCGAAGGTTTTGAAGACTGTCACCTTGATATCGGGGCTTATCTCCCTGGCAACTGCCCTGGCCATCGCCGGTCCGTCACCAAGCACTACGATATCAACGTCCTTGTCAGGATGGACCCGTCCCATGATATGGTCACGCACATATCCACCGATGACATACACGTCAACCTGTTCTCTGTCAGCCACCCGGGCGACAATCTCAAAAATCCTGTCATCAGGAAAAATATTCATAATCTATCTGACAAATTAACCGTAGCCGGTGACAAAATTACAATTAATAGCCTAACTTGTTGAGAAAATGATGCCAGACGACTTGCGGCACGGCTCTTGCTAAAGGTGAACAATAAATATATTAATCTGTTAAACAATTAAAAGAATAGATATGGCAGAGCATTTGACAAAAGAGACGTTTCTTGAGAAGGTTTTTAACTTTGAGCAAAACAAAGAGTGGAAATATACCGGTGACAAGCCTTGCATAATTGACTTTTATGCTGACTGGTGTGGTCCCTGCAAGATGGTAGCCCCTTTGCTTGAGGAGCTTTCAAAAGAGTATGACGGGAAACTTTATGTGTATAAGATTGATACTGAGGCAGAGCAGGAGCTGGCTTCAGTATTCGGAATAAGAAGCATACCATCCCTGCTGTTTGTCCCGATGGAGGGGCAGCCTCAGATGGCAATGGGCGCATTGCCTAAAGAAACCTTTGAAAAGGCGTTTAAAGATATATTTGGAATAGAAAAGAATTAAAAAGAAAAATAAATCAATTTTTTTTGTGTTTTTTCAAAACAATATTGTAACTTATACGTTTAATTTATTGAAGGTAGTTTTCTAACAGAAGAGTTAGTTTTCTGGAATTTAGGTTAGGGTTTCGAGTTGAAGCCCCGCTCAGGCGGGGCTTCCTTGATTTTATGCTGTCGGGATTGTTACGGCTTAAGATCCTGTATGATCCCATCTATTTTCTCGCCTGTTTCGCGGAGTCTCTGTCTGCATATTTTAATCAGTTCTGCAGCTTTTTTGACATCCTCAGAGAGCCTGTCGATATCTGCTTCGCCCTCCTCTATTTTCTTAAGGATATCTTCAATGCCCTTTACGGCCTCATTGAAACCTGTCTCTTTTTTTGCCATTGGTTATCTCTTATGAGTTAATTCATTTACAGTGCTTGATGCCTTTCCATCCTCAAAGTGGGTTATGATGGTGTCTTCCGGCTGGATTTCATTTATGGAGCGCACTATTTTGCCATTTCTGGAGGTAAGGGTAAATCCCCGTCTCATCACTCCGGCCGGATCCAGGTGGCGAAGTGATTTTTCCATGCGGTCAGTTACTTCCCCGGCACTGCGGAGCACCCTGGAGACAGAACGCTCGAGTGTATCAAAATGATAATCAAGTCTTTCCCTTTTTACTCGTACAATGAGTCCTGCTGTGGCTGCTATGCGGTTACGGAGTGAAGAGAGGTGTTCGCCGGCAGCGGACAGAATGTCTGTTACGGCGGAGGTGAGTGATCCGGCCATCTCAACAATCCTGTTCTCACAGTCGAGGGTCCTATCAACGAGGAAACCGGCGACGGCTGTAGGGGTCTTCAGTGCCCTCCATGCCACCATGTCAGTCACGGACTGGTCTTTATCGTGACCTATCCCGGTGAGGACCGGCAAAGGGCACTGGGTCACATGGTAAGCTATCTCGTAGCTGTCAAACCAGCTCAGGTCGGTGGTTGATCCTCCGCCCCGGATAATGACCACGGCATCAAACCGTTCCGCCTCATCATAAATCATGTTCAGGGCTTCAGTGACGGAGCTTTCTGTTGCTTCGCCCTGCAATACCGCTTCGAACAGCTCAGGCACGAATACATATCCGTAAGGGTTATTCAGGAGATGGTTGATGAAATCCTGGTAGCCTGCCGCCTTTGATGATGATACCACCGCGATATTCCGTGGGTAAGGGGCAAGGCTGAGTTCCCCGTTCATAGAGATGACCCCGTCGGCTGTCAGGCGTCGTATGATTGACTCCCGTCTCAGGGCCATATCACCTGCGGTATAGGATGGGTCTATATCCGAAATATTGAGGCTTAGACCATAAAGCTCATGGTACTCCACCGTCGCTTTGCAAAGGATGGAAATGCCCTGCCGGATTGGTATTCCTGTGCTGGCAGTGAAGAATGTGTTGAGCGACCGGAATTTTGAAGACCATATTGTTGCCCTTGCCCTGGCCGTGATCCGTCCCCCCGGAGTGTCGCTGCCGGTGAGTTCCAGGTAACAGTGTCCGGCACTGTGTAGTTTCATCTCGGCAATCTCTGCCACCACCCAGAATGCCCCCGGTAGCGCCTCGTAGATCTTGTCGCGAATCAGTCCCTGAAGCTCTGTGAGAGATATTTTTTCGCCCTGGGTCATCTTTTGTGCCTCTGCATTTGGAATACAATTGGGCCCAGATTCATCTTCTGAGCCTTATCATTTTGAAGACCCTTTCGCCCTGTTCCGTCTCCACCCTGACGAAATAGATGCCCTGTGCCATCCTGCCGAAACCCTCAATCCGGAGGGAACGCGATGCATAGATTGGGAAATGTTGCTGTTTGACCTGGCTGCCGGTGTTTGATGAAACGGTGACCGTCAGAGTGCCAGGCGCCTCGCGGAACCAGAGGTTTATCTCATCAACGAACGGATTGGGTCCGGCGGTCATCATTACTTCCGGTATGAAGGTAAGTATCTCTTCAAGGTATCCGAGTGTCTTGAGAAAATCCGGAAGGCCATAACCGAATAGTGTATCCGGATAGTTATACCTGTCGCTGCTCCTGTGCAGGGCGTCAATGATCTCTGTGGGTGAGGCTTCCGGCACGGCCTGCATCAGTGAGGCGCATAGCCCGCTTATTACAGGGCAGGAGAATGAGGTTCCGCTGCCGGTGTGCCATACTCCGGGTTCGAACTGTATCGGCAGACTGACGCCGGGGGCTACAACGTCGGGCTTAACCTGTCCGTCAGATGAATAGCCTGCAGATGAGAAGTCGGAGATGGTAAGGTCATGTCTCACCGCACCCACGCCAAGGACACTGTCGCCGTCGGACGGAGCTATGATTCTGAGCCAATCGTTATTGCGCTCATTCCCGGCGCTGTTGACTACCAGTATTCCTTTAGAGGCAGCCATGTCAGCGGCTCTGGTGATAAAGGCCGTATTGCCGTCCATGTCGCTGAATGTGTAGTCCATTGACGGATCGTCGAAGGCGAAATATCCCAGTGATGAGGTTATTATGTCTGCCCCGGCGCTGTCGGCGTATTCAGCTCCAGCGGCCCAGTAGTCTTCCTCTACGGGGAATTCCGATTCATTATCCTCCGTGCGTAGCAGTAGGTAATCCGCTCCAGGAGCTGTGCCGTTAAGGATACCGGGGATGACTCCTGCGAGAATTGACATTACGGATGTGCCATGGGTATGGTAATCGTAAACATATTCTGCCCCCTTTACAAAATCGCGTGTTGCGATGACACCTCCACGGGCATGGAGTGATGTCAGCGATTCAATAATGTCGGCATTAAGGAATCCTGCATCGAGGACCGCAATAAGCTTGTTTCTGCCATTGAAGCCGGACTGATGAAGGACCTGCCCGTTATGAGGCAGTCTCGGGTCAAAAGCGTCAGGATCAGTGGCAGGTGATGTCAGCCCGTATTTGCTGCCGGCTGATTTGGCAGGGACTGAGGGTTGTTTTACCAGCCTGACACTGTCGATAAACCAAAGCTCTGCCAGTTCGCCGGTATCTGCCTGTTTGTCATAGGAGAACAGTGCCGTATTCATCCATTTTGATGCACACCTGAATGATAATCCCAGACCGGTTACCGTTGTGATATGCTCTCTGCTGACGGGTATGTCACTTAATACGGGGAAGGGTATCCCCAGCTTTTCCCTTCTGGCTGCAGCTGCGGGGGAGAGAAGTTCTTCAGGCGACCAGGATTCCGGTCCGGATCCCTTGTCATTGAAGTAAACGCGGTAGAGATAAAGATCATTATAATCCGCAGCGACCTGTGCATGTGACGAGTAGAGGCTGGCAGCCAGCAGAAAGGTCAGCAGGGGTTTTATGATCTTTTGCCGGTTCATTGGATGATAGCTCCGGTAACATCCCTGACCTCAATCTTCCCCTTGTTTTTTTCCAGGTCGTCGAGAAACCTTGTTTCGGTCTCGGCCTGTTTCGGGTCAGCTGGTACTCCATCTTTATAAACGATTATCTTCTTAAGCGAACCGTCCTCGTTGAAGATCATCCAGTCGCCGCTTCTGACATCATCTTTGTATCTTCCCTCGTAGTAGAGTTTGCCATTGGGGTGGTAGTATGAGAAGGGGCCTTCTAGTCTGCCATCCATGTATTCGGTCCTTAGGGTAACAGAGCCGTCGGGGTAATACTGAAGCCACTCACCTGTTCTTTTGCCGTAGTCCCATGTCACCTTCTCAGCCAGGGTGCTGTCAGGGTAGTATTTCAGCGACTGGCCGTGTCTTTTATTCTGGTGGTAGTACTCTTCGCAGATGAGATAGTGTGGCTGTGTTCCCGACCAGAATCTCCATAGCCCTTCCTTGCTGCGGGTAACGTATTTTCCCTCAGCGGCTTTGAGTCCGTCATCATAATAGAATACTGCGGCAGCCTCATCCTTACCGTCGGTGTATGTCAGCTCGGAGAGGAGTGTGCCTTCCACGGTATATCTCTTAAACAGTCCGACAGGACTGTCATCTTTGAAAGTGCCTTCATACATCACTGTTCCGTCAGGATACTTTTTAATCCACGGACCCTGTTTCCTGCCATTGGAGTCTGTAGCATTCTGTGCGGTCGAAATAACAGGTAGCAGAAGCACCAGAACCAGAGTTAAATATTTTCGTTTGAGCATTGTTTGCAGTTTGATGTAAAAGTAAGAAAAAAGCCGCAATGGCTTTCACCGTTGCGGCTTTGGGAGATATATAATAGTTGTTATTTGACTTCCTCGAAGTCGACGTCAGTCACCTGCTCGTCTCCGCCTGTTTTGGCGCTTCCTCCAGCTTCCTCAGCTGTTGGACCTGCATCAGGACCTGCCTGTTGTCCGGGAGCGCCCTGAGCCTGCTTGTACATGTCTTCCGATGCTGCCTGCCATGCGGTGTTGATCTCCGCCAGTGCGCGGTCAATAGCAGTTACATCCTTGTTCTTGTGAGCTTCGCGAAGCTGTCCGAGAGCATTCTCAATACGACCCTTCTTGTCTGCAGGGATCTTATCTCCATACTCTTTCAACTGCTTCTCTGTCTGGAATATCATGCTGTCAGCAGCGTTGACCTTGTCAGCCATCTCCCTGGCGGCCTTGTCGGAATTTTCATTGGCCCTGGCCTCATCGCGCATGCGGCGTATCTCATCTTCGCTCAGACCTGATGATGCCTCGATACGTATCCTCTGTTCCCTGCCGGTGCCTTTGTCCTTTGCAGAGACATGGAGAATGCCGTTGGCGTCAATGTCGAATGTGACCTCAACCTGCGGAATTCCTCTCGGTGCCGGCGGGATGCCGTCGAGGTGGAAGCGGCCGATAGTCTTGTTGCCCAGTGCCATTGGTCTTTCGCCCTGCAGCACATGTATCTCAACCGACGGCTGGCTGTCGCTTGCTGTAGTGAATGTCTCAGTCTTGCGGGTAGGGATGGTGGTGTTTGATTCGATCAGTCTCGTCATCACGCCGCCCATAGTCTCGATGCCGAGAGACAGCGGTGTCACGTCGAGAAGAAGAACATCCTTGACCTCGCCGGTGAGGACGCCACCCTGGATGGCAGCGCCGACGGCGACTACCTCGTCAGGATTGACCCCCTTGGAGGGTACCCTGCCGAAGAACTTCTCAACGATCTGCTGTATGGCCGGGATACGTGTTGATCCGCCTACCAGAAGTACTTCGTCTATGTCTGAGGTCTTCATGCCTGCATCATCAAGCGCCTTCTGGCATGGTCCCAGAACCGAGTTGATCAGTTTATCTGTCAGTTTCTCGAACTGAGCCCTTGTGAGCGTCTTGACAAGGTGCTTGGGTATGCCGTTGACCGGCATTATATATGGAAGATTGATCTCGGTGCTTGTAGTGCTTGAGAGTTCTATCTTAGCCTTTTCGGCTGCTTCCTTGAGTCTCTGGAGGGCCATCGGGTCTTTGCGAAGGTCGATGCCTTCTTCTCTCTGGAACTCGTCGGCAAGCCAGTCAATGACCAGGTTGTCAAAGTCGTCACCGCCAAGGTGTGTGTCGCCGTTGGTTGATTTGACCTCAAAGACACCGTCACCCAGTTCAAGGATTGAAATATCGAATGTACCGCCGCCAAGGTCGAAGACAGCGATCTTAAGATCGTGAGCCTTTTTGTCAAGGCCGTATGCCAGTGATGCTGCAGTAGGCTCGTTAATGATACGCTTGACCTTGAGACCTGCAATCTCGCCGGCCTCTTTGGTGGCCTGGCGCTGCGAGTCGTTGAAATATGCCGGAACGGTAATGACGGCTTCAGTGACCTCCTGACCAAGGTAGTCTTCAGCAGTCTTCTTCATTTTCTGGAGCACAATAGCTGATATTTCCTGAGGCGAATAGTTCCTGTCATCAATCTTCACCCTCGGGGTGTTATTGTCACCGCGGATGATCTGATAGGTCAGCTTCTTCATTTCATTGGTCACTTCGTCGAAGTTCCTGCCCATAAAACGCTTGATCGATGATACGGTCTTAGTCGGGTTGGTAATAGCCTGCCTCTTTGCAGGGTCACCTACCTTGCGTTCGCCGTTCTCAAGAAATGCCACCACCGAAGGGGTGGTTCTTTTGCCTTCACTGTTGGGGATGACCACAGGCTCATTGCCTTCCATCACTGAAACGCAAGAGTTGGTGGTTCCCAAGTCAATACCGATAATTTTTCCCATTGTTATTCTTATTTATACTTTAATTTCTTTCCTGTTATCCCGGTAAGAGACAATGTTTGTGCCACAGGCCCAGTTTACGGGTTATTATGAAATTATGTCATGCCTTACATGCAAGGCGGCCCCAGGTTAATTTTCCATTTATGACAAAACGGCAGATGAAGCCAAAAGAATTAGTTACAATGCTATTCATTGTCTTATTTTGTAGCTTTGCATCTGATTAAAAAAGTAAAACCATGTCGACGGAGAAGATAGTCAAGTTGGTAACCACCCATGTGCTTAATGAGATGAAGCTCAGGGGAGAGAAGATAGCTATGCTGACAGCTTATGATTATTCGATGGCAAGGATTCTTGACGAGGCCGGGATAGATGTGATACTTGTGGGTGATTCAGCATCCAACGTAATGGCAGGTTTTGAGACCACCCTTCCCATCACTCTTGATAATATGATATATCATGCTGCATCGGTTGTGAGGGGTGTGAAGAGGGCTCTGGTGGTTGTTGACCTGCCGTTCGGCACTTACCAGGGTAACTCACGGGAGGCACTGGCATCAGCCATCAGGATCATGAAGGAGACCGGCGCCGGCGCTGTGAAGGTGGAGGGGGGCCGTGAGATAGTGGAATCGATTGAACGGATACTCTCAGCCGGCATACCTGTTATGGGCCATCTCGGACTAACCCCGCAATCGATTCACAAGTTCGGCACCTACGTGGTGCGTGCACGTGAGGCGGATGAAGCCCGTAAGCTTAAGGAGGATGCAAAGATCATTGAAAAGGCCGGGTGTTTTGCCATAGTGCTGGAGAAGATCCCGGCATCACTGGTCCGCGAAGTGGCAGAGGCAGTAAGGGTGCCGGTTATAGGTATCGGAGCAGGACCGCTGGTGGACGGCCAGGTGCTGGTGCTGCATGACATGCTTGGCCTTAACATAGAGTTCTCACCCAGGTTCCTCAGACGCTACCATAATCTTCATGATGAGATCATGGGTGCCGTGCAAAACTATATAACTGACGTCAGATCAAGGGATTTCCCGAACGAAAAGGAGCAGTATTAGGCGAAAGTCTGTAATAGGCAGTAGGCAATTTGAGGCTCCGACGAAGGAGGAGAATCAATCCCGCATCCGCCGGCTGGCGGATCGGGAAGGCAATAGGCAGTAGGTCCAGCAAGCTATAATTTTTATTAAAGAACAATGAGGAAAGATATTCCAGCAATACTGTACGAAGACAATCACATCATAATAGTGAACAAACGGTCGTCTGACCTGGTTCAGGGAGACAGTACCGGTGATGAGCCTCTTGATGACATAGTAAGGGCATATATTAAGGATAAGTACAACAAGCCGGGCGACGTGTTTCTGGGTGTTGTTCACAGGCTTGACAGGCCTGTAAGCGGGTGTGTCGTCTATGCGCGTACATCAAAAGCGCTGTCAAGGTTAAGCGAGCTCTTTCGCACCCGAGATGTCCGGAAGACCTACTGGGCTATTGTATCCGAGCGCCCACCCGCCGAGGAAGGCACTATCAGCAACTACCTTAAGAAGAATGAGCCACAGAATAAGTCCTATGTCTACGATAAAGAGGTGAAGGGTTCAAAGCTGGCAGAACTGTCGTACCGCGTTCTTTCACGGTCAGAGAAATATTACCTGATTGAGGTTGATCTCATGACAGGAAGGCACCATCAGATAAGGGCACAGCTTGCCTCGGCCGGATGTCCGATAAAGGGAGACCTGAAATACGGATCGAAGAGATCGAACGAAGGTGGAGGCATCTCACTGCATTCGCGGAGGATCTCATTCGTTCATCCCGTTAAAAATGAGGAGATAACTGTCGAAGCACCGCTTCCTGACGACAGGATATGGAAGCTCTTCTCAAACGTTTGAGCTTGTTTTATGAAAAAAAAAGAAGAGATGCCTCTGCCGCATCTCTCCTCAACCTAACCCAAAACTAACCTAAATCAACCACCTTCTGAATGCTGCACCCTGGTTGCGGGGTGTGCGCAGCGTGAAAAACTATTTTATCCTTAGCAATTTTCTCATTTGTTTCGTTCACCAGAATTTGACATTACAAAAATAAGCCTTATAATCCTGGCTGGGGTTAAAGTGAGGTTAAAACTGGTTAACAAAAAGTTAAAACGAATTTCAGGCTTATATATATGTATAATTTTGCTTCATGAACAAACGGAAATTCACCGGACTGATACTGTTGATGGTTCTGTCGATTTTGGCGATCATCTGGGTTCAGGTAACGTGGATTGGCAATTCCATCAAGGTGCAGAGCGAGCAGTTTGATTTTTTCGTTATCAACAGCCTGCGTAATAGTGCCCGGTCGATGGAGACCAACCGTCGCATGAATTTTCTGAATGAGATGTTCATCAGCGGATACTCAGCATTACCGCAGGCAATTAATCGATCGGCATCCCCAGGCACCGGATCGGAAAGCTTCAGTATCCGGAGCCAGGCCTCCTCGGAGACCGACTCTGTTGAGATCATCGTATCCACAAACAACAATCCGCCCGTAAAGATGAAGGTGCCGCGTGACCAGGCAAAGTCAGCTGTGCAGAACGGCATTGTTATCGGATCTGATGAATACATGAGGTGGGTGCAGCAGCAGGCAGTGGAGTTTCAGTCGATGAGCAACCAGCTGGTCTCCGAGATGTTTGTCTGGGAGCGTAACAGGAAGATCAATAAGGAGGAGCTACTTCATACTCTCCAGGGCGAGCTGCTGGCGTCAGGCATTGAGACCCCGTTTGAGTTTGCACTGATACGGGGAGATTCCATTGTTGACGGTGTATATTCAAAAGTCAGGATGAAGGAGTTCAGGGAGAGTCCATATAAGGTTAATCTTTTTGCTGAAGGCCTGCTGATGAAGGGGGAGACGCTGTCGGTGGTCTTCCCGCGCAAGGCGAACTACGTGCTTGGTTCCATGGGGCTGATGCTCGGAGGGTCGGGATTGTTCCTCATTATCATCATTTCGACCTTTGCCCTCAGCCTCTGGTTCATTATTAGGCAGAAGAAGACCTCGGAGATGCAGGCCGACTTTATCAATAACATGACTCACGAGTTTAAGACACCGATTGCCACGATATCGCTGGCCGCTGATACAATCGCGAACAGCAAGGTGATATCCGACGAGGATAAGGTGCGTCATTTCATCGGGATGATTAAGAAGGAGAACTCGCGGATGAACAGGCAGGTGGAGACCATCCTTCAGATTGCCACCCTCGATAAGCACGAGATGGATTTCAAATTCAGCGAGACGGACTTGCATGAGGTGATCAGGCACGCAATAGAGACGATTGAAATACAGGTCAGCGACAGGGGCGGAGTGATCAGACGATATCTTGAAGCCGAAAGGAGTGTAATAGCCGGTGATGCGGAGCATCTGCGCAACCTTGTGCACAACCTTCTTGACAACGCGAATAAATACTCTGACGGGCCTCCCGAGATAACAGTAAGGACCCGCAGTAATGATAGCGGCATCTTCCTGATGGTGGAGGATAAAGGGATTGGAATGAGCAAGCCCGTTCAGCACCGGGTTTTTGAGAGATTCTACAGGGAGACGACCGGAAATATTCACACTGTCAAAGGCTTCGGTTTGGGACTTAATTATGTAAAAGCTATCACCGATGCTCATGGCGGCACTGTCACTGTTGAGAGCGAACAGGGGCAGGGAAGCATTTTTACTGTATTTTTACCTTATAACAGCGAGTCAGGAGCATGAGTAAAAAGAATGCAAGGATATTTCTGGTTGAGGATGATCTCAGCTTCGGGTCAGTTCTTAAGTCATATCTCGAGATAAATGACTATGACGTTGACCTGGTTGACGATGGGAAGCTTGCGGTGGATACATTCCGCCGCGGGGTTTATGATCTCTGTATCCTTGATGTGATGCTGCCTCATGTCGACGGCTTCACCATCGCCTCAGAGATCCGCACCATGAACTCGGTCATACCCATAATTTTCCTGACAGCAAAGAAGCTCAAGGAGGACCTTTTGCATGGCTACGGAGTGGGCGCAGACGATTACATAACCAAGCCGTTTGATACTGATATCCTTCTCTGCAAGATCAGGGCCATTATCTCGAGGAGGGATACCCAGGACGGCTCGAAGGATATATATGAGATAGGGAAGTACATATTCAATGCGAAACTGCGTACTCTGACCATTGCCGGGCAGGAGAGACAGCTGTCGCCCAAGGAGGGTCAGCTGCTGGAGTTGCTGGCGTTGTCATCCAATGCTCTGGTGAGCCGCGAGGCTGCCCTTAAGAAGATATGGGGTGCGGATGACTACTTTACCGCCCGAAGCATGGATGTCTATGTCACCAAGCTGCGCAAGTACCTGGGAGATGATCCGCAGATAGTGCTTAAAAATATCCATGGAAGCGGGTTTCAACTACTTGTCGGTGAGCAGGGATAGGTCTGAAGGTCTGAGGTCTGAAGGTCCTGCGATCTTGCGGTCCTGCGGTCCTGCCCGCCGACTGCGGACTGAAGACTGAAGACTGGACTAGAGCCCTCCCTGCAATCTGGCTGCTTCGCTAAAATGATCCGCCAGCTGGCGGATCATTTCTAAACGCTCGCCCCTCTATTGCCTATTTCACAAGATTACTCCGTGTGAAGCTTAGGGGCATAAGCGACTGGCAGTTTTCAAGTACAATTATGCCTGACGCTCCTGCCAGGATCACCTTTATCGGGGAGCCAAGCCTCTGTTCCTCTTCAATCAGCATCTGGCGGCAGTTACCGCAGGGGGGAACCGGTGCGTCAGTCAGTTTACCTCCGGATTTGGCTGCAATGGCTATCGTAACGGATTTTCGTCCCTGAAAATTGGCAACAGTATAGGAGAGAGCTGTCTTCTCGGCGCAGCTGCCGGAAGGGAATGCGGCATTTTCAACATTGGCTCCCCTGACAACTGTTCCGTCATCAAGCAGTATGGCTGCACCCACCATGAAATGAGAATATGGGGCATAAGCCCCGGAGGCAGCGGCGACAGCCTCCTCAACCAGTTTCCTGTCAGCAACGGGTAGCTCATCGATTCCCCTGTACTCCAGGTAAGAAATGATTGTTTCTCTCTTGTTCATAAGCGATAGGAGTGATTTTTAGCACGATAAAAGTAATAATATTTTTCCTCAGGCGTCAGGATAAGCAGATGGTAGCGACATTTTTATATTTTTGTCAAAACTGTTTAAATGAGAAACTGCTGTCTGTATCTTTCAATAGTTTTGGTTTTGCTGCTTAATTCCTGCAGCTCCTCCCGCCGTACTGCACGAACTGTTCCACCCTCAGGAGGCACAGCTTCCTATGTCACTGAATACATCAACAAGTACAGTGCAGTAGCGGTAAGTGAGATGCAAAGGACGGGTATTCCTGCAAGCATAACACTGGCCCAGGGCATGCTTGAGTCGGGTTATGGGCGAAGCACCCTGGCAACAAAGGGGAATAATCATTTTGGCATCAAGTGCCACAGCAACTGGACCGGGGCAAGGATTTATCATGACGACAACCGCCGGGGCGAGTGCTTCAGGGCCTACAACTCGGCACTTGAATCGTACAGGGACCATTCAGAATTTCTCGTTAACGGATCACGGTACAGTGAGCTTTTTAAACTAAGCAAAACGGATTACAGGGGATGGGCGCATGGCCTGAAGAAGGCAGGATACGCAACCGATCCGAAATATGCTCATCTGCTTATCGGGAAGATTGAAGAATACGGATTGCATGCTTATGACACAGGTACGAAAATGGCGGGGGTGCCCGGAGAACAGGTGACAGCAATGCCCCCGACGGTGGCCCAGGCAAAGCCGGCTGCCACGACACCCTCAACCGTCCCGGCTGCTCAACCAGCCGCGACACCCTCAACCGTTCGCGCTGCGGGGCCTGCCAAACCGCCTGCAACAACTGCGGCTGCGGCCGGCAAGGTGACTGACACAACCAATGTACAAAAATATACAGCAACAGAGACAACCCGTGAAGCCGAAGCTCCAATAAAGGTTATCAACCTGAGTACCGGTAATAAACCAGAGGTAAATAACGGGGTCGAGTATATAATCGCCGTGGAAGGCGACACCTTTGAGTCGCTTGCCGTGAAGCACCAGCTTCTGGCATGGGAGATAATCCGTTTTAACGACTTGAACTCAGGTACACCCATTAAGCCGGGTCAGGTACTATACCTTCAGCTCAAGCGCACCAGGGCCGAGCAGGGCAACCAGATGCACACGGTTACCTCCGGTGAGACGATGCACAGCATATCACAGAAATATGCCATCAAACTGTCATCGCTTTATAAGATGAATGTCATGGAGGAAGGCACTGAGTGCAAACCCGGGCAGAAACTGAGACTAAGGTAATTTGCCCACCTCAGGCCAGCTCCCATCCGTCAGGATCAAAGCCTCTCAGAAACTCAGAGGCTGTCATCCGTATCCGTCCTTCGGGTTGAAGAGACAGTACCTCAATGGAACCGTTGACGCATGCGATAACCAGGTGTGATTTTTCAGAAACAATCATAGTCCCCGGGATCGTCTTAATGTCATCCCTGATTTTGCTTTCGAGGATCTTCAGGCGGATGGTCCTGTCTCCTGAGCGCATCGTAGCCAGTGCACCGGGGTAAGGCGACAGGCCTCTTATCCGGTTATGTACTTTCACCGCAGTTTCCCTCCAGTTAATGACGGTGTCAGCAGGAAATATTTTTGGTGCCGGCGTCAGGACTTCCCCCTGCCTGACCGACTGCGGCACAGGTCTGAGTTTTCCGGCGAAAAGTCCTTTTGCCGTTTCCATGACCAGTGAAGCTCCCAGTTCCATCAACCGGTCATGAAGGCTTCCGGCCGTATCCTCCGTCCGTATCTCTTCTGACCGTGACAGGAGTATGCTTCCGGTATCTATATCCTTGTCAATCAGGAATGTAGTCACCCCTGTTACCTTCTCGCCGTTTATGAGGGCGTGGTTTATGGGAGCAGCGCCACGGTACTGGGGCAGGAGGGAGCCGTGCAGGTTGAAGGTGCCGAGGGAGGGTATGCTCCACACCTCTTCGGGAAGCATGCGGAACGCTACAACTGTAAAAATGTCAGCCTTAAGGTTCTTAAGGGTGTCAATGAAGCCAGGGTCACGCAGCCGTTCCGGTTGCAGCAGCATCAGCTTATTCTCCAGGGCATATTGCTTTACCGGAGTGAAGGTTATTTTCCGGCCACGGCCGGCAGGCCTGTCAGGAGCTGTCACCACCGTAACTATTTCAAAGCCTGCTTCATGCAATGCACGGAGGCTGGCAACCGCAAACTCCGTTGTGCCCATGAATACTATCCGTGGCAGGTTCTTAGTCATTTTCGGCTTTGGTTGGCGTTTTGTAGCATGACAGGTTGTGACCCATCTTAGTAGCCTTGGTCTCGAGATAGAATGAGTTGAACTTGTTTGGTGCGATGATAAGCGGGACGGTCTCAACGATGGTGATACCGTATCCTTCAAGCCCGGCCCTTTTGACAGGGTTGTTTGATATCAGCCTTACCCTGCCCAGCCCTATTCCTCTCATAATGTTTGCGCCTATTCCATAGTCGCGTTCATCCTCACGGAAACCCAGTTCAATATTGGCTTCCACGGTGTCCCTTCCCTGCTCCTGGAGCTTATAGGTTCGTATCTTGTTTATCAGGCCAATGCCTCTTCCTTCCTGGTTCAGGTAGATGATCGCACCCTTACCGGCATCGTTAACCATCTGCATGGCCTGGTGAAGCTGTGGTCCGCAGTCACATCTCTTGGATGCAAAAATGTCACCTGTAAAGCATGAAGAGTGCACCCTCACAAGCACTGGTTCGTCTTTGGTCCATGTGCCCTTGACGAGAGCAGCATGTTCCAGACCGTTGCTTACCTGCCTGAAAGGTATAAAATCGAAGTCGCCGTACTCGGTAGGCAGCTTGACCTGTTCTCCCATCTCAATAATGGATTCGAGGCCCAGGCGGTAGCGTATAAGGTCTCTAATGGAGATTATTTTTATCCCTAATTTCCGCGACAGTTGGAGCAGGTCCGGAAGGCGTGCCATGGAGCCGTCTTCATTCATTATCTCCACCAGTGCGCCTCCGGGGCGCAGTCCTGCGAGGCGTGTAAGATCAACTGCTGCCTCTGTGTGGCCGGCTCTGCGAAGCACTCCTTTTGAGCGCGACTTAAGCGGGAATATGTGTCCGGGCCTTCCCAGATGTGTGGGCTTCGTTGCAGGATCGACTAGCGCTTTGATAGTCAGAGACCTGTCTTTGGCCGAGATACCGGTGGTGGTCTCGCGGCTTAGCAGATCGACTGACACCGTAAAAGGTGTCTCGTGAAGTGAGGTATTGTGGCCGACCATCATATTCAGGTCAAGCTCCTCACACCGTTCCTCCGGAAGCGGGACACATATCAGTCCCCGGCCGTATGTGGCCATGAAATTAACGATCTCAGGCGTGACAAGCTCGGCCGCACAGATGAAATCACCCTCGTTCTCCCTGTCTTCATCGTCGACAACGATGACAATCCTGCCCTCTCTTATCTCGTCGATTGCCTCGTTGATGGTGTTAAGCTTTGTATCTTCCGTCATTCTAGACTCGTTTCGTGGGTTCCCATATCCCGTTTTTTATCCCTCTTACTGCCTTCACAAACCCCGCTGCCAGCGCTGCATTCATCAACAGGAACTGGGTTATGTACCTCTGGTATCTGATCTTCCTTGCATATCTGTCAAGCACCATGTCAAGCGCTGACAAAATTATGAAAATCAACTGAATTGCTGATATCCAAAAATATAAATCAGAACGTCTTGAAAGAATGACGGTTGTCATAAAAAAGAGGCTAAGGAAAAGAGGGGTGAACCACCTCAGCACCTTATGCGAGAGGAAGACAAAGGAAGCTGAAAAATTACCCGCCGGGAAGGGTCCGAAGCGGAACAGGTTCTGGAAGGAGCCGGCTGCTATTCTTATTCTTCTGTGGAACTGGGCTGCCGTGTCAGCCTGTGTGTCTTCATAAACAATGGCCTCCGGGATATTGAATGATTTAAAGTTTTTACCCAGCACCGTCAGGCCGACGAAGAGATCATCAACCAGTGTGTTCTCCGGTATGAGGGGGAAGAGTTCACGTCTTATGGCATAACATCCGCCGTATGGCCCGGGCATGGCTCCCCACAGGTCTCCCTCGGCCCTCTTGAGGTATGCCTCATACCTGCCGTATAAGTTTTCCTGTTTCGTTATGCCTTTCTCATCTGATGCCAGTGGTTGTACTGTAGCATCACACAGGCCTGTGTCCGGATGGCTGAACCCGGCCAGAAGATACCTGAGGGTGCCGGTTGTGAAGATGACGTTCGCATCTGTAATAACCAGGATTTCGCCCTGCGCAGTTGCAGCGAGATTATTCAGCATGGCAGACTTGCCTCTTCTCCGTTCATCATGGATAAACCTGACAGGGTTGTCGTTTGCTGTAATGTCGCGCATTATTTTTTCTGTTCCGTCATTAGAACCGTCTGAACCGATGATAATCTCCATCAGGTTTGTCGGATAGTCCGATATCAGTAGGCTTTCCAATTTTTCCCTGATTACCTTTTCTTCATTGTGGACTGACATTATAACTGAGACAGAAGGCTGTTGCGCCTCCTTCCCCTTCCGCGAAGTACTCCTTCCCCGGCTCCTCTTCATCCAGGCCATGGTCAGCACCAATGCCGGATAAATCAGGTATGTCCAGCCCAGAAGGACAAGTGCAATAATCAGTATCATTTCAGCTGCCATGGGTCAGCCTCCTGTAGAATTCAAGCAGTTCAGCGGTATTGGCAAGGTTGTCATAATTCCTTCGAACAAAATCCACGGCCGCCATTCCGGTTGCGGTTCTGAGGGGAGGATCTTTCAGGAGGCCGGTCAGGGCAGAGCAGAAGGAGGAGGCTTCGGCGGCAATGAACAATTCCCCGCCGCCACCGCAATGTAGTCCATCTGCTGCCACGGGAGTTGCCACCACAGTCCTGCCGAGGCTCATCGCCTCAATGATCTTGATGCGTAATCCGCTTCCTGCAAAGAGCGGTGCTATCATGACATTCATTGAAGCCATGTACCTGTGTGCATCATCAACCTCACCTTCGTAGAAAACCCTCTCTCCGTGTATCCCTCTTTTCGTATTTGGCGTTGCCTCTCGGCCGGCAATATGGAGGGTGGCGCCGGGGATCTGTCGTGAGACGCAAGGCCATACCTTTTTGATGAACCAGCTTAACCCTGAGAGATTAGGTTCCCAGTTTAGCGCTCCGATGAAGCCGACTCTTAGTCCTGCCCCCTCCGGTTCTTCTATATATTCAGCGGTTTCTGCGCCTGTTTCAGATATTTGCACCGGCTTGCCGGTCGACAGAGAGATGAACCATCTGCTGTCCGGTTCGCTTATAGGTATCACGGCGTCAAATTGGCTGGCAGCTTCAGTCTCGAGCCTCTGGATTCTGACAGAGAGATTCTTCAGGTAATCTCTGTAGAACAAATTGGCAGAGGTATCAGCCATCATCTCCCTCAGGCGATGTTCGATGTTATGTGCTCTGAGCACCACGGGAGCTGAGGTTAGCTTCCTTAACTCATCAAGATAAAGAGCAAACGGAAGGCCCTCGCACTGGATTATGTTGTAATCTCCTTCCTGGATAACCGACCGGAGTGCATGAAAAAACCTGGGTGAGCGGAAACGAGCAAGGTCATAGGGCTCATCAGAGAAGACGAGGTTCCTGAGCAATGTGAGGGGTTTGATTCTTGTGTCAACAGCTGTTTCCTCATACCGTTTAAGGAAATCAGGCACCATTGTTTCAGGATTCCCTGCCTGCCCGTGTTTTTCGGTTCTCATTGCCAGTACTGACACTTCGGCACCGTTGGCAACCAGTCCCTCAATGCACCTCACAGTCGCCACAGCACCTCCGTCATGTGGCGGCCACGGCGGTTTAGGCGACAGTACCAGAATCTTCATTTTCTTTTTCAGGTTTTATCCCGGTAAAGAAAGCGCCTATTTTTCTGAAGAAGAGGATATAGGTATCCGCGTTCATGATGGCAGCGTCGGTTGTGGCTTTGTAGGTAAGGAAGATGCCTATCGGGAACAGGATGATTGTTGAAGCCAGCATCCCCAGCGGAACGCTGATTATCAATTCCTTGGCAAACTTCTCTCCTGACAGTGTGATCACATAATAAAACAGGAAGAAGAGCACAGATATGACGGCAGGAGTGCCCAGTCCACCTTTCCTGATGATGGCACCCAGGGGTGCGCCGATGAAGAAAAAGACCAGGCATGCCAGAGGAAGGGTGTAGCGCTTGTATCTCTCCGCCTCGTACTTTTTAAGGTTTTTTGCCTCTGCCAGTAGCGACTCGCTTTTTTCGGCCATGAATGCCGTGCCGTCACGGGCGAAGTTGAGAGCCCGGTTGATTGAAGTACTCTTGTCCTGGAAATTCAGGGTGTCAAAGATTGCCCGGCAGTTGTAGTTTTCAAGCGCCTTTGCCTTTGCGGTGTCTCCGTATTGATAATAACCACCGGCTGGGTAGAAAAGTCTTGTTTTGCGGAATTCCTCGAAGTAGGCTTCAGACCGTGTTTTGTACCTGGTGGAGAGTGAATCAACGAAGAATGTCAGGTCTGTTGTATTCAGCATGGCGTAGTTAGACCGGTAGAGGTCCATGCCTGACCTGCTGAGTCCGAAGCCGGTCAACTCAATGACCATGGTCTGTTCGGTGAATTTATCGCGGCGGAAGGGATAGCTCTTCTTCTCCTGGGGAACGTTCTTCTCTTCTATGTCCTTGTAGGCATACCCGTTGAAGAGGGTCAGTATGAGCCCGCTCTCATCTCCCGTGACTGACATATATCCGGAGTCGGCGTGGATGACGGATGTGTTTCCTATTCCTTCGCGGTGATCGTATATGTAGATGCCGTCCAGCCTGTTTGTCTCGGGGTCCTTGTCGGTGATCTTGATGCTGAAGCCATCTATTCCGTTGAAGAAGATGCCTGACTGGATATCCAGTTCCGGCCGCTTACGGCGGATGTCGTAAAGGAGGGTTCTGGCCTTCCGGTTGGAGATTGGAAGGATATAGTCGGCGAAGAGAAAGGAGGCGATAGCCAGTAATGATGCGAAGATGAAGATTGGCATCATGATTCGCTGGAGCGGGACTCCTGCAGATTTGAGAGCAGTCAGTTCAAGGAACTCTCCCAGGTTCCCGAAGGTCATCAGGGAGGCAAGCAGTATAGCCAGAGGTAGAGAGAGAGGGACGAAGGTCAGGGAGAATTGGAAGAGCAGTTCGCCAAGAACTTTCAGTTCGAGGCCTTTGCCTGCCAGCTCATCGACATACATCCAGAGGAACNNAGGATCAACGGTCCTATGAACGATCTTATCATGAACAGATCGATTTTCTTCATTGTCTCGGGTGTGGTGCAAACGTACGTTATTTTTGAGAAAGATGCAATGCTCTTTCACTCGGTAAGGCCGAGTACATTTTTCAGGTTGGAGATCTGGGTATCCCACAGGTCCTTTGCATCTTCGACCTCATCCTCGTCGGCATGATCGGTAATCATCAGGGCGGTGTCACCGGTCAGTTCGTGGATGATCAGGCGGAATTCAAAGAAGTTTGTTTCGGTATCGGCGAAGTCGAGCCAGTCGAATCTTACCGACTTATTCTCCCTGACGTAAATGAGGCGCGCGCGTGCGCCGGTCTTATCCCACCAGAAGGTGTAAATGTCGCCGTCGACGGTAACGTTATCGGCAAACCACTCGGCGAGGCCTTCAGCGGTACTGAGACGATCAAAGAGGACACGGGTGGGGGTGTTCAGAGTGTATTCAATTTCAAATCTCAATCTCAT
>DCSU01000099.1:30672-36915 GCA_002325785.1 Bacteroidales bacterium UBA1458
TTCATAATCATGAGGTCGGGAGATCATTCCTCCCTCTCGCTACTTGAAAAATAAAGCAGCTATGAGATAAAAATCATAACTGCTTTTTTATTTGAATAAACAAAATGATTATAAAGATTGTTATTTATTTCTTAATTTCAAACATTGCTTAAACTGGCTCCCCATTTGATTCAAACGTCTGAAAATGGCCAATAAGAGATCACATCTTTATCTACTTCTTTCTGTTTTTTTTGTTGGCAATGCATTTCTTGCCGAGCTCACAGGGGTAAAAATTTTCAGTGTTAGTGAGTTGCTTTCTCCATTGATTGGATCAGAGTCAACACCTCCTCAATGGCTTTCGTCAATGAACATGAGCATTGGTGTTCTAATCTGGCCGGTGGTGTTCATTACTTCTGACATAATGAACGAGTACTTCGGAAGAAATGGAGTAAGGAAGATAAGCTTTATAACAGCTATCCTTATAGCTTATGCCCTTGTGTTTTTAATACTTGCCAATGCTATGCCACCTGCGGCTTTCTGGCTTGAGAACAATCAGACCGCACCAGACGGAAATCCTTTCAATATCAACTATGCCTACCAGACAGTCCTGGGCCAGGGTGTAAACATCATTATCGGATCGATCACTGCCTTTCTTGTAAGTCAGATGACTGATGCGTATACCTTCCAGTTCTTAAAGAAGATCACAAAGAGCCGGCATCTGTGGTTAAGGGCAACCGGATCAACTGTTGTTTCGCAGGTGATTGACAGTTTCCTTATAGTTTATGTCGCTTTTTATCTACTTGGTAACTGGTCTCTTACTGAAGTGCTGCAGGTAGCGACTCTTCAGTATTTCTACAAAGTTGGTATAGCCATCATACTGACACCTGTGATTTATGGAATGCACTGGTTGATTGACAGGTATCTTGGGACCTCCGCTGTTTCTGAAAAATGAATACATAATCAACTGGTAATTGTGTGTAATTAAGTAATCATCCCCTAAAATCAGGTTGTCAGGTCAGGCCCTACTCGCACTTAAGATTGGTTCTCTGAGCTTTTGCTGCCTCGGCAAAGGGGCCGTACTGGGCATTTTTGAATGACGCGCATGCTGCGGAGGTCTCTCCCTTGCCAACCTGTGCAACGGCAAGCTGATAGTAAAACATTGCCTTGGCTTCAGCATCTCCGGTTTCAAGATCGAGACCCTTCTGAGCATACTCTGCTCCGCTTTTGAAATTATTCTGTTTGTTATAAACATCAGCAAAGTAATAGAACATGGTCTTGTCGTCACCGTACTTCGCAGCCTTGTTGAGAAGGGTCAGAGCATCGTCAAGTTTATTTGCGTTATTTGCCTTTCCTCCTGCAGCGCGGAAGTACTCAAGCGCCGAGCCTTTGGCCTGTGTGGCCTTGTCGGCGTCCTTCGCCGGATCAAGCTTCGACAGGAAGAGATCAACAGTTTGCTCGAAGAGGTCAGCCTCTTCACGGGTTCTGTATATCTGTGCCTTGTTGTATATCGAGGCTATATGATCTGGATTGAGAGCAAGCACGCTGTCGAATGCAAGCATTGCATTGTCAAAATCTTTTGCCGCGAAGAACTCCGAGGCCATCTTATAGTAACCGTTCACCAGGATCTTCTTTGAATTCTCCATATGTGTGGCGCTTGCGTACTTCTCTGACATGGTACCGGCGAGTTTCGCGGCGGAGATAATTTCGACGGCCGATTTCTTTTCATTATAAGCTGCAGCAGCCAGTTTATAGTAAAGCCCTGGAAGAGCCTTTACAGCATTCTGCTTCAGGTCATTGGCGGTTTCCCCAACCTGATCCGAAAGAGTAATCACCTTTTCAAATGCGGCGATTGCAGCAGGCACATCTGTCTGCATTGCCTTGGCTCCCTCGTTGTATACAGCTATAACTTCATTCCTGTCCTGCGCACTAAGGCTGACTTCGAACAATGCAGAAACAACTATCATCCCTGCGATTAATTTCATGATATTCATCTTCATTTCAAGGTATTTGCCGGTTTATGATTTGTCATATTTCAACTAACAGGCGGTAAATATAGAAAATCTGATTTATTTTTCCCTAATGTTATGATTTTTATGTCATTTTGGTTGTCATAGCGGGGAACGGAATTCCTGGCACTTCGTTGATTTTGAGATTCCGCCGGATGTTTCTGTGAAATAATAGATGTATCTTCAATGTCTACACGAAAGGGCAAAACAATGTCAACAAAATCAAACGAACCAGGAATTAATGAATATGTACTGAGGGTTGCCTGGACTGCTCACAGGGGAGAAGGTGATACGACAGGCGCCGAGGCAGCCATTTTCATGCAGAGGCTGCTTCCGGCTGAAGCTTTTATAATGACTGATGAGAGGCCCGATATTATCCTTTTCATGAGCGGCGGATCTGAGAAAAGAGCGCTGGAACTGGCTGATCCGGAAAAACCGGTGTTGCTTCTGAGCATCAGGGGCTATAACGCTTATCCGGCTGCAACCGAGGTGATGGCATGGATGGGGAACCACAACAGGATCGCAATGCTCTCAGACGCAACCGACGCCTCGGAATCAGGGCTGATAGAGCGGTGGAGGGCAGCTGCCGGTGTATGGCAAAATCTTGAGGGTAAAAGGGCAGGCCTGGTAGGTACTGTATCCGAGTGGCTGGTGGCCTCAGATGTCTCTGCCGAGGAACTCCTTAAACAATTTGGGGTAAACCTGGTCGGGATACCCTGGAAAAACCTGCCGGATTTCAGCAATGAAGAACCTGACAATGCACTTTTAAGCCGATTCGGCGGACAAAAGGCGGCGGGACTTGATGAGGCAGCAAGGATACTGACCCTCCTGCGCAGGGTTATTTCAGAAAATAATCTTAACGCAGTAGGAGTGGAGTGTTTCAGCCTTGTACAACAGCGGAAGGTGACTGCATGCCTGGCGCTGGCACAGCTGAACGCAGAAGGAACCGTTGCTGCCTGTGAAGGAGACCTCGCCTCTATGGCAGGCATGATGGCCGGGCAGGCTGCGACCGGGATTGTACCATGGATGGCAAACACGACACGCCTGACAGAAAAGACATTAATTCTCTCTCACTGCACAATTTCATTCGATCTGGTTAGTGATGTAAAACTGCCCACTCACTTTGAGACGAATAATTCCCTGGCCATAGACGGACAAATGACGGCAAAGGAGGTGACACTCTTCAGGTTTTCGGAAAGCCTAAACAGTGTTTTCATAGCCGAAGGCAGAGTATCAGGCAGACCCAGTCTGCCCGATGCCTGCCGCACGCAGGTGGAAATTGAACTTACTGAGAATAAGCTGAAAATATTAAGGGAGAAGCCGTTAGGTAATCACCTTCTGATGCTGCCGGGGCGACATGCTGACTTGCTTGAACTTGCCTGCCGGTACAGAGGCATTAAAGTAGTTGATTAGCTCACCATTCCGTATGCAAGTCTAACAATCGCTTTTAATACTTTTTTTGTAATTTGTGCTTTGTCTAAAAGTTAATAGAGATGATAGTCACGTGTGTTCATGTTAAGGTGCAGCCTGAGAAAATTCAGGAATTCATAGATGCAATTACTGAAAACCACCGGGGTTCTGTAGAAGAACCTGGCAACCTGCGGTTTGACGTGCTCCAGCAGGCTGACGATCCTGCCAGGTTCATGATCTATGAGGCATATGAGTCGGAGGAGGCTGTCAGGTTGCATAAGGAGACGGCTCACTATCTGAAGTGGAGGGATATTGTACAGGGCTATATGGCCGAAGATCGTTTCGGTGTAAGGTACAACGTAATTCAACCTCTGGACAGGTCGAAATGGTGAAACCCTTTCAGTTTGCGCGACTGCCGATGATATACTTCGGCAGCGGGAAGGTCAATGAGCTTCCGGGAATTGTATCATACTATGGGAAGTCTGTACTGCTGGTGACCGGGGCCGGGTCTTTTATAAATTCTTCGCGGGCAGACACCCTGTTGCTTCGCCTGGAAGAGATGGGTTTAAAGATCTGCCAGGCCAGCGTTACGGGGGAACCGTCGCCCGGCATTGTGGATGAGACCGGCAGGAGGTTCGGTGACACCGCTGTTGATGTAGTTGTCAGCATAGGCGGCGGGAGCGTCATGGATGCAGGGAAGGCTATCTCTGCTATGCTTGGCAAAAACAGGTCAGTAATTGAGTACCTGGAGGTGGCGGGAGATAAGGAACATCCAGGCACAAAGGTGCCCTTTATTGCCGTCCCTACTACCTCGGGTACAGGCAGCGAGGCGACGAAAAACGCTGTCATTTCCAAGGTAGGGAAAGACGGATTCAAGCGTTCGCTTCGCCATGATAACCTCGTGCCGGATATCGCACTTGTTGACCCTGAGCTTACGTTGAGCTGCTCTCCTGAAATCACGGCAGCAGCCGGGATGGACTGCTTTACGCAACTTACCGAGTCATACCTGTCGACAACAGCGAATCCGTATACTGACGCCCTGGCCCTGGAGGGAATCAGGGCCGTAAACCGGTCGCTCGTCAGGTCGTTTACTAATGGTGATGATATCCATGCCAGGGAGGATATGGCATTTGCGGCTCTGACATCCGGCATCTGCCTGGCCAATGCCGGACTGGGTGCAGTACACGGACTGGCAGGCACTATCGGAGCCATGTTCAATATCCCGCACGGAGCTGTCTGCGGCACATTGATGGCTGCTGCAAACAAGGTGAATATCAGGGAGCTGAGACGATCAGGTAATGGTGATCCGGCCCTGAAGAAATATGCAGCTCTGGGCAGTATCTTCTCAGATACCTCAGCCAAGAGTGATAGCTATTATATTGACTTCTTCACTGATTATATGACTGCGGCAACTTATCTTATGGGCATGCCGGAACTTAGCCGCTATGGCTTGAAGAGCGAGGACCTGCCGATGATCTGCTCGCAGTCGGATGTGAAAAACAATCCTGTCCAGCTTTCACAGGAAATGATGCAGGAGATTTTACTGGTTAGATTGTAAAAAATGTGACCAGTCTGGTAACTGAATCAAAGGATCTCCCGAAATCATCCTAAATTTGCAAACCAAATATTTTGATGACCGAGTTATGGCAGACTATTACAATCAGGGGATAAATGATATCCGGGATCAGCTAAAAACCAATAATACATCGGGATTGACCTCTGCAGAGGCAAAGCGTAGGGTTGATGAATATGGTTACAATGTACTGGAGGAGAAGGGCAGGAAGAGCATAATTGTGATGTTTTTAGCCCAGTTTAAAAGCTTAATGATTATTATTCTCCTGGTTGCCGCCGCAATATCCGGAGTGGTTGGAGTTATGGAGGGAGAGGGATTGCTTGACACTTTTGTGATCCTCGGCATTCTTGTCGTCAATGCTTTGATTGGTGCTATCCAGGAGAAGAGGGCGGAGACATCGCTTGAAGCACTGAAGAGCATGGCTGCTCCGGCATCCAAGGTACTCCGTGACGGCTCAGTCACTGAGCTTGCTACAAAGGACCTTGTTCCCGGCGATGTGGTAATTCTTGAGACAGGTTCGGTAATACCTGCAGATCTGCGGCTGATCGAGTCAATCAACCTTAAGATTCAGGAATCATCCCTGACAGGGGAGTCCGTTCCTGTTGACAAGCAGACCGAACCCATTCCCGGGGAGGATATTTCGCTTGGAGACCGAACGAACATGGCATATTCGAGCAGTATGGTCACCTATGGCCGCGGCCGTGGGATTGTAGTTAACACAGGGATGAAGACAGAGGTTGGCAAGATTGCGAAAATGCTTCAGCATGCGGAGGATACGGAGACCCCGATGAGCAGGCGCCTGAACCAGTTGGGTAAGGTGCTGGGTCTTGCTGCTTTGGCAATTTGCGGCCTGATCTTTATTGTGGGTATCCTTTACGGCAACTCTGTGCTGAGCATGTTCATGACAGCCGTCACGCTTGCTGTTGCTGCCATCCCTGAAGGGCTTCCGGCTGTTTCAACCATTGTGCTGGCAATAGGAGTGCAGCGTATGGTGAAAAAGAACGCGATCATCCGCACGCTGCCATCGGTTGAGACCCTCGGAAGCGCCACCGTCATCTGCTCTGACAAGACAGGAACCCTGACGCAGAACAAGATGACCGTTGTGGAGGCTTTCGTCAACCATAAGCATGACCAGATAAACAGAAGTGCTCCCGGCACAGAACTCAATGCAGAGGAGAAGAGACTTCTAGCCATCTCAGTTCTGTGCGCCGATGCCTACATTAAAGATAATGAGGACGGCACAATCTCCTTTACCGGTGACCCTACCGAGACTGC
>DCSU01000147.1:0-138 GCA_002325785.1 Bacteroidales bacterium UBA1458
TTGAAGATGCTGCAAATATCTCTTTACTGTAATAGCGTCAGGTCCCAGATACCAGCTGACCATTCAAGCTCAATAAGTGAGGAAGTATAATCAAACAAGGCATTAATATAGTTTAATTGCAGCTCGGTATAAGTACGC
>DCSU01000147.1:208-14105 GCA_002325785.1 Bacteroidales bacterium UBA1458
GCAATAAAATTATTGTATGCCTGAATGACCTCGGTTCTGATTTGAAGTTCTGTCTCCTCATAAGCTGTGATGCTTTGTTTAACTGCAAGATCGGCAGCATGCAGTGATCCTTTATTGATGCCTGAGAATTTTAGCGGGAAGGAGATGCCGGCACTCAGGCCGTTATAGGCAGGAGCAGGCGCNNATTTCATTTCTCACAATAGAATTATAAGAATACCCGGTCTCAAGGTTTAATTCAAAACCACGATTCGCCTTTATCAATTTCAGATATCTCTCCGATACTTCCTTATTCTTAATCGCTGCCAGCAATTCCGCCCTGTTTTCAATAGCGCAGTTAACCAGCTCATTAAGATCAAAGTTGTGCTTCCGGACAGGGAAGCTGTCTGATGGATTTTCCGGCTTATCATAGAGCTTTGTTCCTTTAAANNTAACATCAGTTCCAGGCAGGCATTCTGCATATCCGCGTGACTCTGAAATACTTCTGTCTGATGTGATCTTGCCTCAAGGGATGATTGTAATGCATCAATATCCGTTACTTCACCATGCTTATTCCTGATGCTGTCTGCCCTGGCTAATTCCGATAATTGTTTTTGAATATCTGACTGGAGAAGATAAATTCTGCCCCTTTTCAATGCCTCATAGTATACTAAGGAAGCTTCGGCTCTGAGGTTTTGCAAATATGCCTCAAGCATAAGACCAGAAAGTTCATACTGTGACTTAGCCAGATTGATTCCTGCTCTTCTGCTGTTGCCAAGGTTTACAGGGTAACTGATACCACTCTCAACTGACTGTCCCATAAGGAGGGTCTTGTCTTCATTGTTTGAATATGCAATTGAGACTTCCGGATCATTAATGGCTTTGGAGGCTTTAAGTTCTGCTTCTGCAATACTGACATTGAACTGCTCAGCAATGAATCCCAGATTATTCTTTATTACCTCAGAAAGGAATTCCGTTAATGTAATCGGCTTATCTGCCTTAAGTATCTCCGGCTGGCCATAGGTTATTCGTCCGATTGCACCAAGCAGTATTAAGGATAAGATCAAAAACCTTTTCATTCTCTTCATATTGTGATCAGAATCTCACTGGTTTACTTTTGTTTAAATGATGCTTCTCAAGCATATAATAGAGGGCAGGGAGGACCGTCAGTGTAATAATGGTGCCAAAAATGAGGCCATAGACTATTACCGTTGCCAGGGGTCGCTGGACATCTGAGCCGATGTTGGTTGAAAGCGAAGCAGGCACAAGACCAAGGATTGCAACTGCAGATGTCATGAGTATCTGCCGGAAACGATGGGTTGCCCCTTTAATAACTGATTCTTTTAATGCTTCTCCTCTGCTTCTGAGATGGTTAATATGTGATATCATTAATACGCCGTTCATTGTAAATATTCCGAACAATGCGATAAAGCCTACTGCCGATGATACGTTGAATGTCATTCCTGTCAGATTCAGAGCTACCATACCTCCAAATACAGGTAATGGCAATATGGCCATCTGAAGCCAGGCCTGTCTGAAATTGCCAAAGCTCCAGAAAAGCAGTATAAACATGAGGGCAAGAGAAAGCGGCACTATCAGGATAAGACGTTTGAATGCTCTCTTCTGATTATCAAACTGTCCGCTCCATCTAAGCACAAATTCGTTGTGGTTATAGCTGACATTATTGTCAATAGCATCATTTGCCTCTCTAAAGAATGAGGAGATATCACGGTGCCGCATATTTATTCTAACAGTAAGAAATCTGCTGTTTTCTTCACGGTTTATAATTCCCGGTCCGGTTGTTGTTGTGATTTCTGCAATCTGGGATAATGGGATTTTTGCGCCTGTGGCAGTAGTAAGCAGCAGGGAGCCGATCTTCTCGGGTGTCTCTCTGGACGGTTCATTGTATCTGCAGATAACGTCATAAACCTTATTCCCCATAAATACCTGGGAGATCGCCTTGCCTGCAATGGCAACCTCTATTAGTTCTGACACATCTGATACATTCAGTCCGTACAATGCAATCTTATCCCGATCTGCATGTATAAGAAGCTGGGGCAGCGGAGGTTCCTGCTCTATGCTTACATCACCAGCCCCTTTTATTTCTGATACTGTTGAGACTATCATCCCGGCAATCATCCTGGCTTCTTCCTGATCTTCGCCAAAAATCTTGACTGCCAGATCACTGTGAGAACCTGCTATCTGATCCATGACCATATCAATGATAGGCTGGGAAAAACCCACACTATAACCAGGTAGTTGTGAGAGATCTGCTGACAGTTCATTAATAAGATCAGTTTTTCTTTTACCTCTATCCCATTCCTTGTAAGGAATAAGCCCTACTCCGCATTCAGCATGAGAGGTTGAGAAAGGGTCAGCCCCCTGGTCATCTCTGCCTACCTGGGTCATTACATAGGTAACTTCCCTGTACTTCATCACATGCTGCCTCAATGTGTCAGCCATTGATTTAGCTTTTTCAAGCGTGACCCCTGGGGGAAACTGGACCTGCAGCCAGAGGGAACCCTCATCAAGAGTAGGAAGAAAATCCTTGCCCACAGTAAAAGACAATACTATCGTTGATATAACAATAAGAATTACAGGCATGAATACTTTTTTAGGCTTCTCAATCAATTTCTCTGTAATCTTCCTGTACTGCAGAGTTAGTTTTTCTAGCCATCTGTTTTTATACACTTTCTGAGGTTTCCGGAATATTACATAGGCAAGCCCCGGGATAAGTATAAGAGCTACTGCAAGGGCTCCCAGTATTGCGAAACCGACAGTATATGCCATTGGCGAGAACATTTTCTTCTCAATTCTCTCGAAGGTAAAAAGCGGCAAATATGCCATAATGATAATAAGCATTGAGAAAAAAATGGGTTTACCCATTTCAACGCATCGTTTTATAATATTCTCAGGCTGCAATTCGGCTTGCGGATCTTCTTCACGCTTTCTGAGAATTGTTTCCAGCATAACGATAGACCCTTCAACAATAATTCCGAAATCAATTGCGCCGAGTGAAAGCAGGTTGGCCTGTATGTTGGTAAAATGCATAAAAATGAAAGCAATCAGTAACGACAGTGGAATTGTAACGGCTATTACAAGGGCACTGCGCCAGCTTCCGAGGAATATGATAAGAATACCTATAACTAAAAACACCCCGAAGAGCAAGGTGTGTGATACGGTGTTAATGGTGGCGTTAACAAGTTGTGTTCTGTCAAGGAAAATGTGGATATTAACGTCTTCCGGAAGGATCTGGTCATTTAATTCATCTATCGCCTTGTGAACATCTTCGAGCACTTTTGACGGATTCTCATAGCGGAGAAGTTGCACTATTCCTTCCACGCTCTCGCTGTAGTCCCTCTCCCTGTCGGAATAACCGAAAACTCCCTTGCGTTCAAAATTGCCATATTTAAGCATACCCAGGTCACTTATATATACCGGCATACCATCAGAAGTTTTTACTACAATTTTACCCAGGTCATCGAGGTCTTTAATCAATCCTACACCTCTGATTATATATGTAAGATCACCCCGGTCAATCATACTTCCACCTGCATTTGAATTATTCTTATTGATACTTTCTGTGACAGCACTCAGCGGAATATCATATTTTTCAAGTTTTTCCGGATCAATCTCAATCTGGTACTGCGTAGTTATGCCACCGAAATTCTGCACATCTGCTACCCCTGTTACCTGCTTAAGCCGTGGGATGATGACCCATTTCTGCAGTTCAGTCAGCTCCCTCAACGTATAACTGGAACTTTCAATAATATACCGGCAAACCTCCCCGGTGGGCGATGTAAGAGGATTTAACTCGGGAACAGCGCCAAAGGGCAGCTCTATGCCGTTGATTCTTTCCTGTACTCTTTGCCGTGCCCAATAATCGTCAATGCCATCTTTGAATACCAGCAAAATGGAAGAGATTCCGAAAAGATTCTTGCTTCTCATTGTTTGCAGACCGGGCATACCGTTAAGATCGCGCTCCAACGGTATAGTTATCTGCTGTTCAATTTCTTCTGCAGCCAGACCGGGAACCTGGGTGACTACCTGGACTGTCACATCTGCTATATCAGGATAGGCATCAAGGGGCAACTGGAACCAGGAATAGACGCCTATTGCCGCAACAAGCAAGAAACATGTTGCAACCAATACCCTGCGGTGAATAAAAAGACGGAATAGTTTTTCCATAGGATTTTTTTAATGCAGGTAGATAGCTCCTTCAGTGACAATAGTTTTGCCAGGCTCAAGACCTGAATTGACGATCAGCTTTTTATCCGGTATTGAAGTTACGGTAACTTCTCTTTTGATGTACAGATCAGGGCCTTCCTTCACATACAGATAAGACTTATCGAAATCCTGTAAAACCGAGCTTCCCGGTATGATCATAACCTCAGGCAGATTATGGTAAAACCGTACTGTTACGAACATGCCGGACTTTAGAAAATGCTCTGCATTATTACATTCAATGTATACTTCTACGGACCGGGTCTGTTCATCCATCATGTTCCCGATGTAGTCTACTGACCCATTGACAGGATTGCCGGGGTTCCCCTCGGTAAAAACCTTAACCTCGTCCTGAAGCCCTATTGTACCAAGGTCTTTTTCCTTGACCCGCGCCACAATCCAGACATTATCCAGATCTGCAATGGTGGTGACCGGATCGGAATCAGATTTCAGGTATTGCCCGACAATTACATTATCTTCAACAATTTCGCCACTGATGGGTGATCTTATTATGAGAGGCTGCCCGAGATCTGCATCTGCAGGGTTGATATTGTATATCTTCAAAATTGCAGCGGCTTTCTCCAACTCCTTATCAGACAGATCAAATTGAAGCTTGGCCTCTTCATACTCCTTTCCTGAGCCGACCCCCGAATCCATCAGATCTTTTTTACGACGGTAGTTTTTGTCTGCCAGTTCTTTTTCGCGAAGAGCCTGCAGATACATTCTTAATGACTCAAGATAATCTGATGAACTTACCTCAAACAAAGGGGTTCCTTTATTTACTTTTTGCCCCAGCTTAATAAAAGATTTCTCGATCCTTCCTTCAAAGGGTGTGGAAATTTCTGCCAGGTGGCCTGACAACGGTCTGACAACTCCGGCAGTTGTTAATTCCACAAGATATTCCCGGGAGCTGACAGTCTGTATCTTAAGCTTCGAACAAACCGGAGAGTTTTCTTTAATGAAAACTGAGTCACCCCTGACCAGGATACGGCATGACTCCGCAGGTACCGCTTCGCCATTGTGGTGGTTGCGGGACTTAACTTTCATTCTTTTGTCAGAATTTTTTGCATCAGACTTGCTGTTACCTGTATTATTGCATGCAGCAATATGGACCATCAGGATAAAAAGGATTATTCTATACATAATCTAAGGGATAATGCTCAATAATGAATATAGCCAGGAGCCTTACAGCTTTTATTTAATCGTAAAAAATCGGGATAAAATGTAATGACAGTTTAACTGAGCACAGGGTCAGGCGGACCCCTCACTAAAACAGGGGATAGGTCAGTATAGCAACTGGAAATATTTGTTAATAAAAAAAGTATCTCACCAGTTACATAAAGCACAAGAGAAACCAGTGCCACGCTGACAAGGGTATTGTTAACCAGGTTGTTCAATAATATCACCAGAAGGTAGCCATTGTTGGTATGGCTATGCAATGGTTTTCCATCCTCCCCGTGTTTGAATGGATGGGAGTGGACAATTATTTCACTGTTGTAGACGTGTGTATGTTCGAAAAATGTATTGCTGCTGAAAACTCCCAGAAAGAGAATAAGAACAAAATATCCCGAAATTTTTTGAGCAGAATTCTTCAATCTGATATTAATTGACCTTTTGAGGTTCCCAAATTTAAGTATTAAATTCAGATAAATTAAAATGATCGGTTCATCACATTGCAAATTACGTTTTTTTAACAGCGGATTGCATACCACAATGACAAACAACTTTTTCAGATTCAAGCAGTTTACGGTTCTCCAGGAACATGCATCCTTTAAGGTCACCACTGACAGCGTGCTCCTGGGTGCATGGGCATCGATTGAAGATGCTGCAAACCTCCTTGATATTGGCACCGGGACGGGACTGCTTGCGCTGATGGCAGCGCAGAGATCCGAAGCACGCATCGTGGCCATTGAGCCTGACCGTAACTCATTCATGCAAGCCGGGATAAACATCACTGCCAGCCCATGGCATGAGAGAATAGCGCTGTTAAATACGTCTATACAGAATTATAAACCTGACGGCAATCTGCTCTTCGATGCAATCATCACCAACCCACCGTATTTCGTTGATTCCCTTCTGAATCCAGATGAGGACAAGGCCCGGACGAGACATACCGTCACAATGCATTATGCCGAGCTTCTTGAGGCGACAGGGAGGCTGTTGTCTGCTGAAGGGATTCTACACCTTGTATTACCGGTGCTTGAAGCAGGGAGGTTCGTTGAGCTGGCCCGGGGTTATGACTTGTTCGTACTGAAAAGGATGTTCATCAAGCCGACTCCCGGCGTGCCGCCGTCACGGGCGTTGATGTCGCTGCAGCGAGGAATCCCTGAAAAAATCGAGGAGTCAGAGATGGTGATAGAAAAAGGAGGGAGACACCTCTACTCTGATGAGTATGTCTCCCTCACGAAGGAATTTTATTTAAAGTTCTGACGGCCGGGTGAGGTTGCCAGTTGTTTCTGTTATATCTGACGGCCAAGTCCGGTTTCCTGTATTCCTGAAAAATCTTCCGGTCCCTGCCTTTACCAGTATATCTTACTGTTCACAGATCCCCATGATCTGCCCCTCCTCACTGCTGTACTACTTTATCATCATCTCGACAGGCAGCCCGTACTCCTCTACCATCCTGATGCCGTTGGCTTCAAGCTCATCAAGGATGGGATTGTACAGTTCAGGAAGTATAGGCCTGTAAACACCATGGAGGTCGATCTTCCCGGTGAGTATCATCTTCACTGCCATGGCAGCCGGAAGGGCAACCGTACGTGCAATTGAGGTGTTCGTTGCCGGGGTGCCGAAATCGAGCATCCTTGAGCTGATAACCTCTCTCTTTCCGTCGTGATAGGTGGCAAGGAAGAGGTGCTGCATCACTATCATGTCACGCTCATTATCTCCAAGCCACATCAGTTTGATCATGAGGTCAGAGGTGATCTCATAGGGTGATGTAACCGCATATCCCATCTCCTTGTCGCTGAACAGTCCCAGCCAATCGAATGATTCCAGTGCCCTCTCAGAGGGATTGAGTCCCGGTTTCGCCTTCAGCTCATTCCTGAGATCCTTGCCGGGCAGTCCGGCCTTTTCGGCAACAAACTGCCTGTAGGTCATGCCCGTATAATCCTTGTCTCCGTCATCAATAAGGCCAATCGCCTTCATCAGGTCGAGGGTCTCGCACCATCCTTTGAACCTGAATGTGCCGCGGTACATGGTTCTGATCCCCTTGAGTCCGTATATGTCGACATAACTTACTGAATCGCGGTTCGGGTAGACTTCCAGCTCGCCTATTCCGGGGAAGAAATGCGGGAATCTTGCCTTGAAAAGATTTATGGGTTCGATATTGACTATCTCACCGTGCTTCAGGTAGGTGGCACCGTTGCGGCTGGCCAGTACAACCCCTTTCGGGCTCCATGAGAACTTGTATCCCAGCGGGTTGGTAGCAAATTCAGGGGCAGGAAGAGCGCCGCAGAGCGAATAGAACTCATCGATCTTGCCGCCCCGCTCCCTGACATTGTCAATGATGCGCATTGCCGACATGTGGTCTATGCCGGGATCAAGGCCTGCCTCGTTAAGAAAGATCACGCCGGCCTTTACTGCATCGTCATGCAGTGCCTGCATGGCTGGTGATACGTATGATGTTGTCACCAGTGGTTTTCTGTGCTTCAGGCAGAGTTTTGCAACGTCAACGTGATACTTGTAGGGCAGGAGGCTTACCGCAAGATCGCTATCCTTTACCATAGCCGAGAGGGTATTCATGTCTTCAGTCATCCAGGCTACCGACCTCCCGTTCTTATGTCCGCCCAGCAGCTTGTCAGCCTTCTCCTTTGTACGGGTGGCAATTATTACCTCGAAACCTTCTTCAAGCAGGTACTCGACCATTGGCTTTGACACCAGGCCGGCACCGAGAATAAGTACTTTTTTCATTTTTCTGTTGTTTACTGAAATTATTTTCCGGAATACTGCAGACAAACTACTGTTGCAAGCCGCATTACAAAGGTAGAAAAACTCTTCCGGAGTATTTATGATAAAAGTTATACTTAAGTTGAAGGAGATTTTTAATTTTGTTTCCGCGGAGCAGATCAATACTCCTTTCGCAGATGTCTCAGATGCACAAATACGTAGAAACGCCGCTGATGAAGCAGTATTATGATGTCAAGGGCAAGCACCCTGACGCGATACTCCTTTTCAGGGTAGGGGATTTCTACGAGACTTTCGGAGAGGATGCCATCCGTGCCTCTGAGATACTGGGCATCACCCTGACACGCAGGGCGAACGGCTCAGCCAGCTCCGTCGAACTTGCCGGCTTCCCATATCATGCACTTGATACATACCTCCCGAGGCTGGTCAGGGCAGGGCAGCGGGTAGCCATCTGCGAGCAGCTTGAAGACCCGAAGCTGACGAAGAAGATCGTCAAGCGGGGGATCACCGAACTCATCACCCCGGGGGTCTCGTTCAGCGATAATGTACTCAACCACAAGGAGAACAACTTCCTGGCGGCAATCCATATAGAAAAGCAAGCCGTTGGAGTAGCGTTGCTCGATGTTTCTACGGGTGAGTTCTTTGTTACCGAAGGCGATACACCCCATGTTGAGCAGGTGCTGAATAACTTCCAGCCGCGTGAGGTACTGTTTGAGAAACGTAAGTCGGACCTGTTCCGCGAAAGATTCGGCAGCCGGTTCTACACATACAAGCTTGACGACTGGATATTCACTCCTGAGACGGCCAATGACCGGCTCCTGAAGCAGTTCGGCACAGCTTCACTGAAGGGATTTGGCATTCAGGGCCTGACAAATGGCATCATTGCCGCCGGGGCTATCCTCTATTACCTTGACATGACCCGTCACGAGAACCTCAGTCACATAAACCGTATCTCACGCATTGAGGAGGAGAAGTATGTATGGCTTGACCGGTTTACGGTGCGTAACCTCGAGCTATTCCATTCGCCCTACGAGGGCGCTAAGACGCTGATAGATATCGTTGACCGCACCCTGTCACCCATGGGAGGGCGCATGATGAAACGCTGGATCTCACTCCCCCTGAAAGATACGGGAGTGCTGAATGCCAGGCTCGATATAGTGGAGTACCTGTTGGGCGAGGGAGGTGTCAGCGAGGCCATGGGAGAGTTCATCAGGGAGGTAGGCGACCTTGAGCGGCTGCTGAGTAAAGCGGCAGTGGGACGTGTCACACCGCGAGAGGTGGCTCAGATTCGCAGGGCGATGGAGGCTGTCGGGGAACTGAAGAAGCTGTGTGCCGGCACTGGATGCCCGCCGCTTGTATCGCTTGCGTCAGGCTTCGATCCTTGTCCGGAGCTGGTAGAGATCATAAGCCGGACACTGACAACTGATCCGCCGACAGCCGTAAACAAGGGGAATGTCATCGCCGAAGGAATCTCCGGGGAGCTTGATGAGCTGAGGAACATCTATTACGGAGGTAAGGATTACCTTAACGACCTGCAGCAGAGAGAGAGTATCAGAACTGGCATAAGCTCGCTGAAGATAAGCTATAACAATGTCTTCGGGTATTACATTGAGGTTCGCAATACGCATAAGGACAAGGTGCCGTCTGACTGGATCCGCAAGCAGACGCTTGTCAGCGCCGAGAGATATATCACTGAGGAGTTGAAAGAGTATGAGAGCAAGATACTGGGGGCAGGGGAGAAGATCCTGGCCCTGGAGACGTCGCTCTTCAATGAACTTGTGCTGTCGATCACCCCGTATATTGCTCTTATGCAGGCCGATGCTGCGGCGGTGGGGCGGCTTGACTGCCTCCGCTCTTTTGCCGTTATCTCTTATGAAAACAACTATACAAGGCCCCTGCTTGATGAGAGCCGCGTCCTTGATATAAAGGATGGCAGACATCCTGTTATTGAGAGGCAGCTGCCGCCCGACGAGCCGTATGTGCCCAATGATGTCTGGCTCGACAACGACGAGCAGCAGGTAATCATTCTCACGGGGCCGAATATGTCAGGTAAGTCGGCGCTGCTCAGGCAGACCGCGCTTATTGTCATCATGGCGCAGGCCGGTTGTTTCGTACCCGCCCGGGAGGCCCGGATTGGCATTGTTGACAAGATATTTACACGGGTAGGCGCTTCAGACAACCTTTCGCTGGGCGAGTCGACCTTCATGGTTGAGATGAATGAGGCGGCGAGCATACTCAACAACCTCTCCGACCGCAGCCTGATACTCCTCGATGAGATTGGTCGCGGGACGAGCACATATGACGGCATCTCGATAGCATGGGCCATGGTTGAGTATATCCATGAGAGCCGGCATAGGGCCAAGACCCTCTTCGCAACTCACTATCATGAGCTCAATGAGATGGAGAGTACCTTCCCGAGGGTGAAGAACTATAACGTATCAATCAGGGAGCTTGACAACAGGGTGATCTTCCTCCGCAAGCTTAAGAGAGGAGGCAGTGAGCACAGTTTCGGGATACATGTGGCGCGGATGGCAGGGATGCCAAAGAGTGTTGTGGGGCGTGCAGATGAGATCCTGAAACTCCTGGAAGAGGGGCGGGGCGGCCAGAGCCTGGGTAAGCCTGTTGATGAGATTGCCGTTAACCGTGAGGGATACCAGCTGAGCATCTACCAGCTTGACGACCCGGTACTGAAACAGATACGTGATGCCCTGATAGGTCTTGATCTCGATAATCTAACTCCCATGGAGGCACTGAACAAACTGTATAATATCCGGAAATTGCTGAAGTAAATTCTGTTGTTTGTATTTATTGAAAAAATATTAAATTTGCAGTCACAATTGCGGGAATAGCTCAGTTGGTAGAGCACGACCTTGCCAAGGTCGGGGTCGCGNNGCGAGTTCGAGTCTCGTTTCCCGCTCAGAAAATAAGAGGTTGTCTCATCAGGTAAGAGCAGCCTCTTTTTATTTGTTGGAAAGAGAGGGATCCGCAGGCATCCGGTTAGTCACAACCAGGCTACAGCCCTATAGTATTAAAAAAGAGAAACACCTCGCCGGGCGTTTCTCTTTTGGTGACGGCACCTTTGCGGGCACCGGTGTATATTGATTGTATTGACTTTTATTTGACCGGGCCCCATTCAATGAGGACACCATCCCTGAAGTAGAGATATTTCTTTGAGTAGATCCACTCCTCATCCACACTCTGGTCTACGTACATGCGGTTGATCTGCACAGGCTTGCCCCAGCTGTCGCGTGCCATGTCGGAACTGATACCCTTCCAGACTTTATGCTGGTAAAGACGATTGCCAATGTCTGTTCCGTACTTATTTGCAAGCATCTCATACCTGTCTGCAGGGTCATAGTACTCCGGGGCGTCGGCCTGCTGCATTAATTCAGGCTGCCGGGCCTGTTCCTGCTGAGGCTGTTGCTGCTGTTGCTGCCATGTTGCGGGCTGATCCGTTGCAGCCTCATATGCTGCCCGTGCCGGCTCATCATTGAACACTAATCCGGCTGTTTCGAGCCTGTCGGACTTAACGAACCCGTCAGAACCTTCAAATAATACCCGGGTAAACACAGAATCAGGCGTCACAACCTCCACCGTGCTGCCATCAGGAATGATCAAAATTACTGATGTGAGATCATCCTTGTCGCCGAAGAGCCTGACGGCCCCTTTGGTGATTGCTTTCGGCAGTTCCTGTGCAGATAATGTGATGCCCATAAACAGTACGAGCATTGAAGCTATCATTTTCCTCATGGCGTTATTATTTATAAATGGGTATGATCAAAAACCGTACCACCGTTATTTTTTGCGGATAATCATCAGTCCGTCCCTGAGCGGAAGCACGATCTTTTCAACGCGGTGATCTTTTCGCACCTTCTCATTGAACATCACGACTCCTTTTGTCTGCGGGTCTTTCAGCGCTTCCCCGCTCTCGATCTTGCCGCCCCACAGAACATTGTCGGCTATAATGAATCCACCTTTGCGAACCTTTTCAAAGACGAGATCGAAATATTCGCAGTACTCGCGTTTGTCTCCGTCAATAAAGACAAGGTCGAACGTGTAGTTCATTGAAGGTATCACATCCTGGGCCCTGCCGGTATGCAGTGTCACCCTGTCGGCCACCCCTGCAAGGGCAAAATAGTGTGTGCTCATCTCGTTGAGCTCATCATTGATCTCTATTGTATGCAGTTTTCCTCCGCTTTTCAGTCCCCGCGCAAGACAGATAGCGGAGTATCCTGTGTATGTGCCAATCTCCAGGATTCGCAAAGGGTGGATCATATGTGAGAGCATCTCCAGGAACTTGCCCTGGATATGGCCCGAGACCATGTTAGGGTTGACGACATAAAGGTGTGTCTGCCTGTAAAGCTCCTCAAGAACCTTATCCTCAGGAGTACTGTGCTCCCTGATGTACCTGTCAAGTTCTTTCTCCATTTTGCCTGTATATTAGAGTTGAAAGTGATGTTTTATCGAAGACGATACCGGCTGTCTCTGCCAATTCGGAAGTTGTCACGGCATCTATCTTGCGAAAAATCTCCTGCACGGGATCAATGTGGTCAAAAATCAGCAGGCTCTTGCCAAGGCTGAGCATCAGGTTCTCGTGGTTCTCGTATTCTCTTGCGAGGTAGCCCTTGATCTGGTTTTTTGCCCTTGTGAGCTGCATGGTGCCCAGCGGCTGTCGCCTCAGTCTGTCAAGCTCTGTGTGAGTGAGTGATATGCTCTTTCCAAGGTTCCGGTTGTCAGTGCCGAAGTAAATTGTTACAAGCCCGGTGTCGGTATAGGGGTTGTACATCGACTCTACATTGTAAGCGTATCCTCTCTTTTCGCGGAGCGAGAGGTTAAGGCGTGAGTTCATCCCCTGTCCGCCCAGGATGTTGTTGAGCATGAAGAGCCCCATCCGGCGGCTATTGTGAAGGTCGTAGGCAATGTTCCCGATGATGCAGTGGTTCTGGAATGTGTCCATCTTCTTCTCGGTAGAGACTGGCTTGTACATGTAATCGGCCCTGAGCCTACTGACTCCATTGCATGCCTCTATCCGGCTGAAATTCTTCTCGAAAAGCGCAATTATGTTTTTCGGGCTTATTGCACCTACGGAGCAGAAGACCATTTGTGAGGTGGAATAGTTCCTTTTTATGAATTTGCGTATGGAGTCTGCCGTAATTGACCTTACTGTTTCGGGGCTGCCGAGGATATTTCTGCCAATGGGCTGGTCAGGGAACACAAGTTCCTCAAACTCGTCGAATATATATTCTGCGGGGTTATCGAGGTATGAGTTAATCTCCTCTATTACAACATCCTTTTCCTTTTCGATCTCCGTTGAAGGGAAGGTGGAAGAAAAGAGCAGGTCGGCCAGCAGTTCCGTGGCCCGCGGATAGTGTTCCCTGAGGAAGGATGCATGGATGGCGGTCTCCTCCTTGGTGGTATAGGCATTCAGTTCGCCTCCCACGTCCTCGAGTCGACTGAGTATATGGTATGACTTGCGGTGTGTTGTTCCCTTGAAGAGCATATGTTCGATAAAGTGGGCTGTGCCGTGCTCTTCGGGAAGCTCATCGCGTGAGCCGGTGTTTATTATGATTCCGCAGTGGGCCACGTCGCTGGCTGTGTGGCTGTGTACGAGTCTGATGCCGTTGTTGAGTGTATGAAAAGTAAGCTCCATGCCTGATTTTAAGGATTGACAAAGATAAGAATGAAAAGAGCCAAACCGACGTGGCAATAAAGTGAATGGGTACTCTTGCAGGTAAAATAAAAAGGCACTATATTTGCCGACCGAAATGGTACCATAGCTCAGTTGGTAGAG
>DCSU01000147.1:14228-14411 GCA_002325785.1 Bacteroidales bacterium UBA1458
TTCAATGGTGTAAATTTGATTTCAGTAAATAACCTGGAGAAATGCCGGGTGCTCTTCAACGTTCGTAATTAGTCATCCGAACAATTGAGCGAACGGGGTGCCTGTCCATCTTTCACAATCAGAAAATACATGAAATCAAACATCTTCACGGTGGAAGGCATATTTGGTAACAAAATGGGCCTA
>DCSU01000147.1:14473-37799 GCA_002325785.1 Bacteroidales bacterium UBA1458
GAAAAACCTGATCATCGATTCTCATATCGATTGGCCGGAGTGGCTACTGCATTTTCCCGAGGATATATCGAAGCGAACACAGCAGGGTGATTTTGATCTTGAGAGAGCAACCGAGGGCGGATTGAACGCGGCATTGTC
This sequence comes from Bacteroidales bacterium UBA1458, assembly GCA_002325785.1. Classification (GTDB taxonomy): domain Bacteria; phylum Bacteroidota; class Bacteroidia; order Bacteroidales; family VadinHA17; genus SR-FBR-E99. The sequence goes on from DCSU01000147.1 coordinate 14,612, forward strand.
AGTAATATACATCAACTCTGAGCTTGGGGTAGATGATGGCCGCAAGCTGGTTGATTCAATGTGGAAGATGATAACCTTTTATACCGGGACCTATCCGGACAAGTTTGCTGCAGCACGTAATCCTGATGAAGTCAGAAGTAATTTCAGCAGACACCTGTTTTCGTTACCGGTATGTCTTGAGAACGGATCCCCGATAGGAGAGGATATGGAATATTTGGAATACCTCAAGGAGATAGGTGTGGTTTATGTCACGCTTTGTCATGACGAGACAAATCAGATCAGCGATTCTAACTTTGACGAGTACAGACGGTGGAATGGGCTGAGTCCTTTTGGTCTTGAAGTGATCAGGGAACTGAACCGTCTCGGTATAATGATAGACATTTCCCATTCAACAGACAGTACGGTTTATCAGGCGTTGCGCCACTCCAGTGCCCCGGTTGTGGCCACTCATTCATCCTGCAGGCACTTTACCCCNNCGGAATCTGTCGGATACTCTGATAAAACTGATAGCCGACAAGGATGGAGTTGTAATGGTGAATTTCGGATCAATGTTTCTTGATTCTGTCTGTCTCAAAAACTGTAATGATGCCATTAGTTACATGGACTCGCAAGGGATAGCTTATTACTCGCAGGAAGGAGCTGATTATCTGGCTGAGTTTGTTAAGACACATAAGGTAATCACAGATTCAAAACAACTGGTTAACCATATTGATCATATTGTAAAAATAGCGGGCATAGATCATGTTGGGTTAGGTTCTGATTTTAATGGAGTAGGACCTACTCTGCCGGCAGATGTTAGTGATGTTTCGGGTTACCCTGTGATAGTATTTGAGTTACTAAAGCGAGGTTACACAGAAGATGATATAAGAAAAATTTTATCAGGTAATTTTCTCAGGGTCTGGGATAAGGTAATTGAGAAAGGAAAGGAAATCAACGCATTCTCAACAATATGAATATCTGATACAACATTTTTCCCGAAAACACATAAATTGAATTTTCAGGCCTGAGGTGCTCTAATCCCAGACTATTCTTTTGGAAATCTTCTTCCGATGATTCCCTCCTGCATCATCAGGTCAGTCAGGACCAGTGCCGTGGCGGCTTCAGCCACTACCGGCACACGCAGGGCAATACAAGTATCATGTCTTCCTTCAATCTCCAGGTCGACCATCTGCCCGGTGACAAGGTTAATTGTATGTTGCTTAAGATGTGTGCTTGAGGTAGGCTTCACTGCAATACGGAATACAAGGTCATTCCCGTTGGTTATTCCGCCATTGATTCCGCCTGCATTGTTGGTAATTGTTTTGCCATCGGTTGAGATCAACATATCGTTGTGTTCGCTCCCCCACATACGTGAACCGGCAAAACCGGACCCGAATTCCAATCCCTTTATAGCCGGTATTGAAAACATCATGTGACCTATTAACGATTCAACCGAATCAAAGAAAGGCTCCCCCAGCCCAACCGGTACACCGCTCACGGTACAGCCAATAATGCCACCGATGGAGTCTCGCTTGTTTACAGCAGCGTCAATTGCTGCCTCAACATCAGTTGACCCTCCTGCCTCCTGCAGAGTTGCTGTCACAATTACCGGGCTTATCAGCTTTTTGGCAATAACACCTGCTGCTACCAGACCAAGGGTGAGCCTACCGGAAAAATGGCCTCCTCCGCGATAATCTTCGTATCCTCCATATTTCTTCATGGCGGTAAAATCGGCATGACCCGGCCTTGGCGTTTCACGCAGTTTAGTATAATCGCGTGACCGCGTATTGGTATTGTCGAACATTATGGTCAGCGGCGCTCCGGTGGTGTAGCCTTCGAAAACGCCGCTCTGTATCTTAAGCATGTCAGGTTCTTTACGGGGAGTGGTACCTTTGGCTCCGCTGCTGCGCCTGTTTAAATCAGCTGTAAAATCTGCCGGGGTTAATGGCAGGCCCGCAGGACAACCGTCGATGGTAATGCCCACACACTCCCCGTGCGATTCGCCGAAGATGCTGATTCTGAAAAGTTTTCCAAAAGAATTCATTTTAGAAGGCTTTATTTCTAATCATTCAATAATCTCGCCGGATGATTAATTGAACCCCCTGGGTTTATCCGGGATACTTTTACAAACAGCAACATAGAGAAACTTTACCATAAACAATTTTGTAAAACCTTTGTTTGAAAATCCTTCAATTTAGAAAACACAATCGGAACTATAATTTTTCAGTAAGGGTGAGCTGCACTGGTTTATTTTGAGTCTTTGACAATCAATAATGATACATTATGAAATTTTTTCCTTATCCCTTCGTTGATTATTAAGAGGTATTGTGTTTATAAACCTAAACCGGGGAAAATGAATCAGATCAGGTTAAAATATTTACTACTGTTTACAGTACTATCTTTTGCGGTCACGATGGCATCCGGGCAGACGAGATTGCCGGAGGAGCTAAATACCAGCACCATCCGTGAGCAGATTAATTACGTATCCGATAAAACAAGGATTTACGAGGATTTCCGGGCCATAAGGGAAGACATGTACCGCAAACTTACCGGTAATATTCTGGACACTCTTGCGGCAGAGAAAGGCAGGGTCACGGCATTGAAGAACATGACATCAGCTCTTAATGGCAAGAACGATTCTCTCAGTGTATTACTTACCTCAACAAGAACCAGCCTTGAGGAAGTTACCGCTACGAAAAACAAGATCAGCGTTATTGGCCTGGAAATAAATAAGGGTGCTTATAACACCATATTGTGGACAATAGTGGGAGGATTACTTTTACTTCTGGTCATTGGATTTCTCATCTTTAAACGAAACCTGGTCGTTCTTCAAAGTACTGAAAAAGATCTGAAGGAGCTTAAGGAAGAATTTGCCGCATACAAACAGTCCTCCAGGATTGCCCGGGAGAAGGTAGAGATGGATCTTTTCCGCGCGAACCAGAAGCTCAAGGGAAAATAAATACCGAATTTTCCGGAGTTGTTGCGGGTCTCAATGCGCTTATATACAATGAAATATAGTATATTGATCACTAATCGGAGTGATCAGTAAATCTTCACTTTGCCCACTCCTTCGTTTGAGAATATTGTCGGGAAGTACATCAGCGACACCTTAGCCGGATTGGCAGTGAATGTCCCGGTGAACCTGGGCATCAGTTCTACAGTAAATGATCTTCTGCCCGGGTCTGTATGACGAATGAAAATAGCCACATGATCACGGTGGAATTCACGATGAGCCTCGCCCCTCACCATGCTCTCTCTTGTGCTGTATGAAAAGCCGGCCGGAACCGGAATTTCTATGACAAGGTACTCTGCGCTCTTGTAAAATTCGATATCAACAGTAAGTGTCACCGGAGTTCCGGCCCTGACCTCGTTCCGTGAGCCCGGCCACCGGGTTTTAATGCGGAAGTCGGTAGTGTCAGGCGACGGGTCGGTGATGAATTTTATTTCACTGCAACTCATATAGATTGGCAAGACCCCGCTCTTCGAAACAGTGATGCTGCCTTCAGGCCGCAGTCTGACATCGTACGGGAATGTATCCGCCTCTCTGTTAACCTGTCCGGAAAGTTTCAGCCTGGCTTCAGCTCCTCCGTCGTCACTCTGCCCGAGCTCAGGAAGCACAGTCCACAGTATATTTGCGGTTTCCCAGGTATTCAACCGGCTGCCGAATGTCATGGTCTCAATGAAGTACTGCCGGATCATGGACAGGTCAGCGACCTTTTGGGCTGTATCGGCGGCCAGGACTTTGTAAGCCAACAGGGTGGTGCCGATGTCATCAGAGCAGACACCATGCCTTTTTTCTTCAGAAGTGAAGTATATACCGTTGTATATTGTGGTTCGATGTGCCTTCTTCAGGAAATCAACCTCTGCCGGCAGATTGTGTCTCTGTTTCAGTGCGGTCATCCTGAGGCTGTCGGTGAAACCTAATGTATCATTAACGACCATGGATGTCAGATAATGGTTGTAGTCAATCCTTGCTTTCATTCTTGTGAGGAGTTCCATCACTGAAAGTTTCAGTTGGGCGGGTAGTGCGGATTCGAGTAAAAGGATTGCATCATCGATATATGTCGTGGCATGGGATCCGATATCATACCCCTGTTCCTTTGCCATCTGCAGGGCATTCAGGATGTGCAATGAGATCCAGGGCTCCGTATCGGACTTGCCCCACCATCCCCAAAGTCCCTTCTCGTTCCGGTTACTGTTCAGCTGCCTTATCAGCCTGGCGGCTTCCCTCTGGTCAATGCGCTTCTCCGTCCCCAGCAACTTATTTAGAGCTTCGGCCGTCAACAGGCCTATAAGTTTTGAAGCCATCTGTTCGTTGCACTGGTAGGAGTAGCGGATCAGACGGAGACTATTATCCTTCAGCACATCGAGGGCTCCGGCCATGACTGTCAGCGTCACCTCTCCGCTGAAGGCCTCAAGGTCGATAGTAAACGTAGTATCACGACTAAGCACCATAAAGGTGCCGGTATCGATCTCCACACCTGCCCTGTACACCGGCACGGCACGGTACTCTCCATCCTTCAGCCCTCCGGCGGTTATGAATGAGAACTCCATCCTAAGGCTGTCTTTAAGTCCCGCCGATACAGGAATTGTATCAATGACGGCATCATTGAATTTCCGTTCCCTCGCAAATGCCGTATCAGTATTGAGTATAAACCGCTCGGTGAGATTCACCGGGGCTGGGGTGTAGTTTATTATCTTACCTATAAGGTTGACTGAATCGCCTTCAACGAGGTAGCGTGGTGCCGCCAGTTGTGCAATGACGGGCCTGAAGGCCTTTATGACACCGGTTGCGGAACCTGCCTGGCGCTTGCCGGTCATCCCAATGACAAACGTCTCCCACGAAGTTATGTCATCCGGGAAGGTGGCGTTGAAGCTTACCCTGCCTGAGTCGTCTGTCCGGAGCCGCGGCTGCCAGTATGCATAGTCGCGGAAGTTTCTGCGGAGCGTCCCGGCCGCCATCGCCTGTTCCATGAAGGAATCATCGAAGTTGGCTCCCTTGTCCTGAGTGACGGTGAGCACACCACCCTTACCGGTCGTAAACATGATGACTCCTCCGGCAGCTCTGGAACCGTAAAGAGACGTCAATGCAGGATCCCTGAGGATTTGCGCCTGACGTATCAGATCCGGGTCAAGGTCAGCAAGATCACCGGTGTATGGAATACCGTCTATAAGGATGAGCGGAGGTGTTTCTGCGGATAATGACGATACTCCCCGTATCAAAAATACAGATTCATCCATGATCTCAACTCCTGCGACCCTGCCCTGCAGACTTTCAGTGATTGTAACAGATGATGTTGTCAGGGATTGTTTCCGGGACATACCATAGCCAACTACAACCACCTCCTCCAGTGCTAAGAAGTCAGACTCCAACCTGACATCGAGGGTCTGGTCAAATGATACCTCATGTTCCTGGACCTTCATTCCGATAAAGCCGAAGGTCAGCAGGTTCACGCCGAAGGGGAGCCTTATGGAGTACTTTCCGTCAAAATCCGTCACAACCCCGGTGCCCGTCTCCCTGCATAACACAGTTACACCCGGAAGAGCCTCCCCGTCGTCGTCGGAGATTACCCTCCCTGTGACGGTGAATCCAGGACCGTTGTAGGTTGAGATATCCTGCCTGGAGAATTCCTGCAGGAGCTGACGTTCATAGCCAGTATTATTAATGTCACTTTTAGAAGTCATAGCTACCAGCTCCAACACCCTGTTGAACTGTCCCTGGTCACTTTCCCTGATAGCTACGGTCAGGTCTAGAAAAGTCCTGCTGTCGGCAGTAACTTGCACTGAATCTATTCTCAGGCACCCTCCGTCATCGACAAAGACCATAAAGGTATAGAGTCCGGGTTTGATATTGGTAAATGAGGTTTCATGACCACGCCTTGTATGTACCACTCTTGCAGGCAGGTCAAAAAGTACCAGTGCCACCGGCTGCTGGCCGGCTTCCTTTGACAGGTTCATTATTTCAACGGATCCGTTGCCCGGTTTGGTTGGTTCATTCCTGAGGTAATAATAAGGCTTCCGGGACCTGACCTTTAGAATCTCCCTTCTGACTGAATCCAGTAAAGTTGTTGTGAGAACACTGCTCCTGAAGTCCTCCATCGGGGAATAGCCACTCAGGAAGTTGGGCACCCACTTCTCCGGTTCAAAGGATTTCATCTTAAGCAGACCGGCACGGAACTCATACTCATAGCCGGGTTCAAAATCAAAGGAGGTTTCAAACTGTCCCGTTGATACGAACCGGGCCTTTCCTGGCATAACCGGACCAATGATATCGTAGCTGTAGCCGGGACTGTTCTGGTAAGGATCCGATAACTGGCGCTGGACATTGCTCATAAGGAAGAAGTTTCCTTGCTGGGCCAGCCATGCAACGTTATTATTGAATGCAGATCTGTAGGGCAGGATAAAACTCCTCAGTCGCCCTGCCTCAGCCTTTGTCAGCTTTGGTTTTACCTCTTCCCTGTCATAATCCGACGGATCATCCTTATCGCTGATTGAAAGAATCAGCTTCTTCCCAGGTTCAAACCTGAGGCTGTCAATCTCGTAAATATTACGTGGCGTCCGGATCCTTATCAGATGATAGCCGGTGTCGACTCTGAACGAATAAGGTTGGTTCTCAGAGGCAAAATCGATATACAGGGGTTTGTTATCAACATAAATGTGATTAATCTTTACCGGCACGCCTCCCCTGAAGATGAAGGGGGCAAACTGCGTTATTCCGTCACCCATGTCAGACAAGAATGTATAAACCTCCCGGGAATGGTACCTGAATCTGAAGTATTCGATAGTATCAAGACCGGCTTCCTTATCCCATTCATCAAATCTGAACCGGTACCATAAGTCCGGATCGGTGGCTGTGGAGATACTGAACCTGTTTATCTGTTCCTTCTGTTTTGCTGCCGGGGCCAGTGATGGCAGCAGGGGCAGTTCATAATCGAACTTGCCTGTCAGGGAGAAGGCTGTCAGATCTGCTCCGGCAACGGGTGTTCCTTCATAGTCAGTTACCCGCAGTGTAATGCCGGCACTGTTCCCGGGAATGATTATGGATGGCTGTTCAACAATTATGTTTAGCTTATCCTTTTGGATGCCAACCCGGTACATCGAGTTGTTCATCTTTCCGCCCCAGAGATAGCTGAGCGAGAGGTACCACTCCTTATCCCCTCTGGCCTTCTGCCTGAAATTGAGACTGTCAGTCACGCCTCTCTGCACTTCCCTGTTGAGCCTGTAGATGAAATAGCTGAAATTCAAACGCGTTGAGCTCACCGCATTGATGAATACCGTATCGTTCTGTACCGACATTGTACACCTTATCCCCGGGGGTATTTCATCTGCCTTTACGGTCCTGGTTGTGTTCCCGCTGGTAATCGTATATGCTGTGACAAACGGATCAGTCATCATTGATACCGGGAAAGTTACATGGGCGGGAGCGGCCTTATTGCCAAAGGCATCTTCGGTCACAATAGTTCCCTGTCTTTCAGCGCCATTTCCGTCCACAGTCAGGCTGAAGGTTACGGTGTCTCCCTTGATGTCGAATTCAAATTCCTCTTTCTTTCTTACGAATGAGACTGTCTCCCTGGCAGAGGCTGTTTCATTGTCTGAGGTGTTTGCCAGGGCGACGATAATGTAATCGAGATTTGCCTGGGGGAAAACCGAATCCGGGATCTCAATGAAGGTTTCCCCGGAGGCGAGAAGATTCTCGCGCAATACTGTCAGTGTATCCCTGATGAGAGTGTGCCCGGAAAAAACATCACTGACCCTGTCACGCAGTATCGACATTGTGACACGGGTATCAGGAAGAACCATTTCATTCTCGTTGACAGCCTGCAGGGCAACCAGAAATGGTTTCCCGCTATAGTGAACCTGCTCAGGCAGCCTCATGTTAAGCTTCATTCCTTTCAGGTCATAGTATTCGTACCGGAACCTGCCTGATATTATCGTTCTGTGCCGTCCAGCCGGTGACATTGTCACCATGTAGTCTTTATCGAGCTTCAGGTCCAGTGTATCGGCAGGCACGAAGCTGAAACTGTATCCCCCAGGTGTATATGGAGCAATTGTCCCAATTTTAACGGCTGCATATGGGTCGCTCTTGATAAGTCTGATATCGACCTCCCTGGTGAATGGTTTGTGGTTTTTGCCATGTAGAATGAATGCTTTCAGCATTACCGTGTCGCCTGGATTATATCTGGGCTTGTTGAAAACGATGTATCCTGTTGAAGGTCTTTCAGGGTCGAGGCTCCGGGTTATCCCCCCCCAGAGGCTTCTGGCAGTATGGAATCCATATCCCCTGAATGCTGAGATCACGGCATCTACGGGAAGCATGACTGCAGTCCTGACGGGTACCCAGACGTATTTGACCGGGGTACCGTAAACGATCTTGCGCGAGACTCTTTTAGCGGCAGGGTTATTAACGCCTCTCTCAAGCCTGATGAGGCTGGTAATCCCGTCATGAGTGACTGAGATGATACCCCGGCAATTGGCTTTTTCAAGTCGGTAAGATCCTGTTCTTAAGTCAAAAGGGATCCGCCGGCTGTCGATGGCCAGCTCAGCGTTGGTCAACAGCGTTCCCGAGAAATCCCTTACCTGGAGAATCAGGTCAGTCTGGTTGTCAACAACGGTGAGATGGATATTGGGAATGCATATATATTCCAGGTCAACTCTGTCTCTGTCAATATGAGATTTTAGATAGTGCCCCGGCGCCAGTTTGCCTTCATGGACAGAACCTGTGGGGAATGAATCCACTTTGGTGTAAAACAGACCGGTTCCCTTATCCAGGCTGCCCTTTCGGGCTATCCTCATAGCCTGGCTGTTGCTGATGGAATAGAAGTAAGTGTAGGGACTAGTGGATGGACTCTTCATCAGATCCTGTGCTCCGGCTGAGGAGGCCATCAGGAAACAGAAAATACCAAGTAGATAATTACGCATGACGACAGTTAATACAGTTCGGGTCACTTGTAAAATTACAAAGAAAATCAGGCCATACCATGCCTGTGGAGGCAGTCAGGGGTTGCAGAAGAGAGTTGAACGCTGTCAGTACAGCAATAAAAATGCTGCTTATTTTTCGAATGGAACGAAGCAATTCAGGTATGAATATATAATAATAATTATTAAAGCACAACTAGACAATGACATATAATAGTAAGCAAATCCGGAAATATTTCGACCGTAGCTTCAAAATTGCTTTGCTTTTAAGCAGAATTAATTATCTTCGGCCACTTGAGTTAAGTAAAAGATTGTATAATTAATACCTGTGACCATGTTACTCCATCAGCAATTTGTACGAACAGCGAAGAAGCATTCCGCGAAGCTGGCAGTGATTGACAAGACAACCGGGAAGAGTGTTACCTACTCCAGGGCACTTATCGGGGCTCTCATACTCAGCTCCAAGTTTAAGAAATATGACAGGGGCTTCATTGGAATAATGATCCCTACCTCCGCCGGTGCTGCGCTGGCAAATGTTGGAGCACTGATGAGCGGCAGGATACCTGTTATGATCAATTATTCAACAGGCGCTGAGGCTAACGCAAGGTACGCACAGAAAAAGTGCAAATTCAAAACAATCATTACCTCGAAAGCACTGCTTGAAAAAATTAATTGTCCCCTGATTGAGGGAATGGTACTCATTGAGGATATTATGGCGAGTGTCTCAACCGGCGACAAGCTCAAGGCTGCCCTGATGACGAAATTGCCCGTCGGCATTATCCTGAACTCAGTTCACGGCGGCAATGAAAATGACACAGCTGCCATACTGTTTACAAGCGGAAGTGAAAAAGATCCGAAGGCGGTGCAGCTTTCGCACAGGAACCTCATCTCAAATATTGAGAGTTTCAGCAATTACGTGCACATATCCGAATCGGATATCCTGCTTGCCAACCTTGTTTTCTACCATATATTCGGACTGACGGTAAATCTCTGGGTGGTCTTCTACCACGGAATGACTATGGTTTCATATGCAAATCCCCTTGATTTCCAGACGATCAGCAACATTGCCCGCACTGAGAAGCCCACCATCATGGTCGGGACTCCCAGTTTCTTCTGGGGTTATCTCAATAAATCCGAACCCGGCGATTACAAATCTTTAAGGCTCATGGTTGCTGGAGCTGATAAGTGTCCTGATACTCTGAGAGACGGCTTCATGAAGAAGCATGGCGTTACCCTTCTCGAGGGGTATGGTGCCACGGAAACATCCCCTGTAATATCTGTTAACTCCCTGGAATTTAACAGGCCGGGCAGTACCGGGAAAGTAATTCCCAACGTAACTGTCAGGATTGAGCATTTAGAAACCGGTGAACTCTGCAAAACCGGAGAAGTGGGGAAAATTATGGTTAAGGGCGATCTGGTAATGAAGGGATACTATGAAGATCCCCAGATGACATCCGAGGTACTTGTGGATGGCTGGTACAATACCGGTGACATGGGTTACTTTGATGCGGATGGATACCTGTGGCACGCCGGCCGCTTCAAGAGATTTGCAAAGGTGGGAGGGGAGATGATCTCTCTTGTCAAGGTTGAAAATGTTCTCGAGAAGTTGCTTCCTGAGGGTGTATCATGCTGCGTTGTTGAGATCCCTGATGAGAAGAAGGGGTCATATATTGTTGCCTCGGTATCTGCAGAGGTTCATAAGACTGAGATACTCAGGAAGATGATGAATGAGCTGCCGAGCATAGCTCTTCCAAGGGAGTTTGTTGTTATCAGCGAATTGCCCATGATGAGCACCGGGAAGATTGACTTCCGGACCACCACTAAGATGGTTCAGGAGATCATGAATAAATCGGGATTCGCCGGGTAGCTGAAGAATTTTACACAGATTTCTTCCTGTCCTTGCGCTCAAGCCATCTGATAAACAGGAAATTGGCCAGCCCTATGACTACCATAATGGCTGCAAAGATTGGGTAAGAGTGCCGGATGTTATTTTCTCCGCCGGTCATCACCGTCCATTCACTCATTCCAAAGATTCCTGCCAGGAGGGTCAGAGGCATGAAGATGGTTGTAATCAATGTTAGTCGTCTGACGGTAGCGTTGGTCTGGTTTGAGTCGCGCGCCATCTGGTTGCTGAGCATAGAGGCATAGAGTTCCATCAGGCTGGTCACATTATCGCGGTGACTCTCCGTCATCTCAAGGAAATTTGAAAGGTGGTCAAAGATATCACGGTAGTGTACCGAGGCCTTCTCCGGCACCCACTCACAGTCGTTGCGGCTGATCTTGATTAGTATCTCGCGTTCGTGGAACAGGCTCTTGCGCAGGCCAAGCAGGTTCCGGCGGAGGTAGGTCAGCATAGCGGGATCAAAGGTTGATGGCGAACCCAGTATTGCCTCCTCGGCGCGGTCAATATCGGCTTCGGCCTTATCCACTGCATCAGCCATCTGGTCGACAATATAGTCAAGAATAATATGCATCAGCCATGCCGGACCGCGTTTAACGACTGCGATGTTCCTCTCAATGACTGCCTTTAGCCCGTCTATCGGGTACTTTGTCGCCTCTGAGTATCCGCTCACGGTTACCAGGTATTTTTCACCGATGAAAAGATCTACCTCATCCGACATCAGTTCCTCCTGCTCATATTGCAGAGCATTAAAAACGAGAAAGGAGTAGTTTGGGAACTCATCCAGCTTCGGGACCTGGTTCTCATCAGTACAGTCCTCAAGTGAAAGAGGATGGATGCCAAGTGGTTCGATTAGGTCAGCAAGGTCTTCGCGCGAAGCTTTTATGTAGTTGAACCAGACATACCCGCCATCGTTCAATGCGGCGACTGCCCCGGCGAATGTGCTTATCTTTTCGAGGCTGCCGCCGGATGTGATGTGGTAAAATTCAGATTTGGCCATATCCATATGCTATTTTAAATGATAAGTGGATTAACATTTGAATTATTGAATTGTACGCTGGATCACTAAACATTGAATTCACTTCTTAAGATGACTTCTATAACTTTCTTTAATAAAGGCAAATCCTTCTTGGCAGTATCCCATATTACTTTGTCCTCAATAGCATGATATTCGTGCAGGATAAAATTTCTGAAAGCCCTGACCTTATACCAGGGAAACTCATATTTATCCAGGATCTCTTCATCGACATGAATAATTGCTTCGCCGATGACTGCAAATTGAAAAAGGGTAGCGTCAATTGTCTTTCTGTCATTCAGGAAGGAAGTTTTAGAGTAATCCTCTATGAAATTTTCAACTGTTATAATGGAGTCCAGTATGTGACTCAGTCGGTCCCTGTTAGATATTTTTTTATTTTTCATAGATCAGAATCAGTTCCGGTGTAATACGTTTAAGTATTTCAGGGTTAACTGCGCTATGCATGACAACATCTACCTTCAATGGGATCAGCTTCTCCAACTGATATTTTATTTCAGCAATATCAAACAAGGTAAATGATTTTTTAGCAGGGACCTGTACAAGTATATCCATGTCGCTGTTAATATCATGTTCATCCCGTGCATAAGAACCGAACAACCATGCTTTTTTCACCTTGTTTTGCTTCCTGAAGTACTCTTTTACTCTTTTAATTATCTGTGCTCTGGTAACCGGTTCAGCGGACAGATATCCAATTCTTTTTTCTGCAAGGGAAATCGCTTCAATTGCCTGTACCTCCCCACCCACCTCAGAAATTATTTTATCAGCGAGCCACAGGACCATAAGAGTACCCGGTTCAACCCCAAAGTACTCTTCCAGTTTTATGACATTGACCCTGGTTGCGGTGCGTATGCCATTCTCTATTTTACTCAGTATTGCCTGATCAATATCAAGAAACGAGGCAACCTTTCTTAAAGGATCTCCTTTCTGTTGTCGCAACTGACGAATTTTAAGTGCGAAGCTCAACATTATTGAATTAATCATATTGACAAATATAGTCAAAATAATTTATTCAACAATAGATATTAAATTTTTTCTAGTGCCAAAATTGAGCACAATAAAGTGCTGCCGGGGAACCCTTTGCGAATAAAGCAAGTTGAACCAGAGGAAGTCAGGGCAGGCTCTGATAAATCAAAGATCAGGAAGCTTCTTTTGGGACGTGTGTGAGAATGGCGGCAATATCTTGAAATGTAATGTTGTAACCCTCGTTCCTGAGCGATGTTACAAACTCAGCATGGGGGCGGTACCGGCGGTAATCGGGTTCGCGCGAGGGGTGTCTGAGGTACCTCCCGAAGATAGAGGGGTCACCGGCCAGATTGAGCACAGCATGATATACAAGGCGATTCTCGCGGCGGTGCATTGATGAACCCAGAATCTTCCTGTGCCCGATGGTGATGTCTGAAATCCCCCTGGTACCATAATTTTTTACCCCGAGATCTGAAAGCACATCGAGTATCCTTCCGTTGACCTCCATGAAAAACTCCTTTGACCGGGCCATCTCCGTGAACTCGCGGGCCACAGTGATAACAGCCATTTCCGGCGTGAGTATGACCGCCTCGCCGCCGGTAGGACGTTTGGTCACGGGTATGCCGTCAGACAATACATTTTTCGTTATCAATGACCTCTCCGGGGTGTTGCTCTGTCCCAGAACGATGACCGTCTCCGCCGGCTGCCAGACGAGCATGCCACCACCCGTTCCGCCGAAGATGACGGCATCGGGCAGGTCATATGGTCTCAACTCAACGAGCATTCTTCAACAGTCTCAGGCTTTATGTACAGGCTTGCCAACGGCGTCGGCACCAGCTTCCAGGAAGACCTCTGAGATGGTCGGGTGGGCATGCATTGTATGAGCCACATCCCAAACCGTGCTCTCAACGGCCATGTAAGCCGCTGCCTCACTGATAAGGTCAGTGGCGTTGCTGGCAATGATCTGAACGCCAAGAACCTCGCCGTACTTAGGCTCCGAAATAATCCGCAGTACACCCTCGGGCTGTCCCTCGGTGAGAGCCTTGCCGTTGGCTGACAGCGGGAACTCGTTGACTTTGTATTCAACACCCTCCGCAGTAAGCTGCTGCTCAGTCCGGCCAATCTGTGCAATCTCCGGGTCAGTATATATTGTCAGCGGAACCCGGTCGGTTTCCATTGTCTCAGTGATACCAAGGATATGGTTCACCGCGGCCATCGCCTGTGCCGAAGCGGCATGGGCATAGATGCTCCTGCCGTTGACGTCGCCGACGGCATAGACACCCTTAATGCTTGTCATAAAATGCTCATCAGTGACATAAAAACTTTCATTTGCCTCAGGCTTCAGCGATCCCACAGGTTTGATACCCTTGCGGGGCATGCAGTTAACGACACCTTCATATTCATCAAGGTTGATGGAATCATAACCTGCCGTACCCTCGATGACCTTTATCTTCAGTGAATCAAGCCTGCGGCTGATGTATGCATTGAGATAATCGTCAAGCGCCGGGAAGACCTTATCTGCCGTCTTGAGGAGCGTAACCTCCTTGCCGATGAGTGAAAGCAGCTGTGATACTTCAGCTGAAACGGGGCCCTCACCAACCACCAGGAGCTTCTGGGGTATCTCCTTCATTGAGAAAAAGCTTTCGAGGTTGAGGATCTTATTCTCATTCACCTTAAAGGGCAGAGCTCTTGGATATGATCCTGTGGCAATGATAATATTCTTTGTTGTAAGCTTGCGGTTGTCTACAACCACCGTATCAGCTGCCTCGACAGATGCATTGCCGATGATTGTCTCAACGTTGTTTTTCTTAAGCAGGTATTCAACTCCTTTAGTCAGCCTCCTGACTATGCGTTCGGACCGTTTGACACCCTTCTCCCAACTGAATGTCAGCTTTTTGGGATCAAGGCCTTCCACTCCGAAGTCGGCCGCCATTCCCAGTCTTGAGAAGTATTTTGCGCTCTCGAGCATTGCCTTGGAGGGGATACATCCCCAGTTAAGGCACATCCCGCCCACATGCTTCTTCTCAATCACGACAGTCTTCAGTCCTGCCTGTCCCGCCCGGATGGCGGCCACATANNCCTGCCGGTCCGGCACCAATAATTATCAGATCGTAATCCATCGACTTCTCCTTGTCTTCTTTATTATTGTCTCATTATTAGCGAAAGCGGATCAGCAACACCTGCCGCCACATCATTCAGGAACTCCGTTGCCTCGGCTCCGTCAACCACCCTGTGGTCTACCGAAAGAGAAAGTGGCATAACGTGCCCGATCTTTATCTCACCGGCGGCCACCACTGGCTGCTGATTGATCCGTCCAATGCCCAGGATGCCTACCTGCGGGTAGTTGATCACCGGCACGCCGAACCATCCACCCAGTGCACCGTAATTGGTGATTGTGAAGGTTCCGTCCTTCATGTCATCCAGCGTCAGCTTCCTTTCACGTGCCTTAACTGCAATTTCAGCCACGGCCTTGCTCAGCTCCTTCACAGTCAGTTTGTCAGCATCACGTATCACTGGAACTACCAGTCCCTCTTCAGTACTGACAGCGATCCCTATATTATAATAGTTCTTGAAGATAATATTCCCTTTTTCGAAGTCCATCTCAGAGTTTAGCTCCGGATGGCGCTTCAGGGCCGCCACGACCGCCTTGATTATGAAAGGAAGATAGGTAAGACTGATATCCTCCTTCTTGTACTCCTCCCTGTATCTTGCCCTGGCTTCAACAAGTGCAGACACCTCAGGTTCCTCAAAGAGGGTCATGTGTGCTGTGCTCTGTTTGGAGCGCAGCATGTTTTTGGCTATCGACTTACGCATCTGGGTCATAGGCTTTATTTCCACAAGCTCACCCGACGCTGCTGCTGCCGATGATGCGGGCCTAGCTATCGGGCTTTTTGCCGAAGGTGCCGGGGCATGGAAGTTCTGTATGTCGCTCTTCATCACCCTTCCTGCAGGACCCGTTCCTGTTACCTGGTTTATGTCGATGTTCATCTCGCGTGCCATAGCGCGAGCCACCGGCGTTGCCAGAGCCTTGCGCAGGGCAGCAGGTGATGCGGCAGGTTTAGCCTCAGTGCCCTCATCGCTTGCCGGGAGGTATGCATTGTTGGAGGCCACCTCGAGGGTGCCGACCACGCCGGCGCCCATTTCTTCAATCGGCTCCACCTCCATAGCAGTTGGCTGAGCGACAGCCTCAATTGCAGCCTTAGCTGAGGTTTCAGCGGCTGCTTCACCGGCGATGTCCAGCTCTACCAGGGTCTCACCCACATGGATAGTCTCGCCGACCTTACCATAGCGCGCAGCTATTACACCTTCACGCGGTGAGGGAATATCCGCCACAACCTTATCGGTCTCCATCTTCACCAGCGGCTGTCCCACCTTAACGGCATTTCCCTTATCGACATACCATTCAAGAATTATGCCCTCAGTTAAACCTTCACCTATGTCCGGGAATTTGAAAATATATCTCATTAGTTCAGAATTTTATTGTTCTCTCAATCTCGTAGAATATCTTATCCGGTGTGATCAAATAATGATGCTCACCCTGGGGATAAGGTACAATCACATCAAAAGCTGCGACTCTCTTAGGTGGTGCTTCCAGCCAGAGGAAAGCCTCCTCGTTTGCGATTGCCATGATTTCAGAGCCCACACCAAAGCTGCGAGGCTCCTCGCCGACAAATATCAGGCGGCCCGTCTTCTTTACCGATGCTATTATTGTCTCCTTGTCAAGCGGATAGATAGTACGCAGGTCAATCAGCTCCACGGAATACCCTGCCTCTTTTGTCATTACAATTGCCTTCTGTACTTCGCGTATCATGGCACCGTATGCCACAACAGTCACGTCTGTTCCCTGAGTCAGTACCTTCGCCTTGCCGATGGGTACCGAAAACTTCTCCTCACTTACTTCCTGCTTGATAGCCCTGTATATGCGCTTCGGTTCAAGGAAGAGCACAGGATCCTCACTCTCAATTGCAGAAATAAGGAGCCCCTTGGCATCATGGGGTGTTGATGGAACAACAACCTTCAGCCCGGGGATGTGCGCAAACATTGCCTCCATGCTCTCCGAGTGGTGCTCAAGAGCGTTTATTCCGCCGCCGTAAGGAAGACGAATCACTATGGGCATCTTATACTTGCCGCGTGAGCGGTTGTGCATGCGCGTAATGTGAGATATTATCTGGTTGAAGGCCGGGTATATGAATCCGCAGAACTGCATCTCTATTACAGGACGCAGTCCGGCAGCGGCCATACCAACAGCTGTACCGGCTATCCCTGACTCAGCCAGGGGTGAGTCGAAGACCCTTTCAACACCATGTTTTTTCTGTAATCCTTCAGTGACCCTGAAGACCCCACCCTCGAAGCCGGCATCCTCTCCGTAGATAACTACGTTCTTATCCTCAGAAAGTTTGATATCAAGAGCATCATTGAGGGCATTGACTATATTCATTGCTTTCATTTGCGTGCGTTTTTCCATTGTAAGAATTTTTCATGTTCAATCTGCTGGTTCCGGAGGTCCTGAGGCATCTCTGCATATGTATATTTGAAGGCGTCCTCAAGCGGATAATTTATGTTCTTCTCAACCTCCATGAAGATGCGATCAATCTCCTTTTTATATTCCTCGGTTATCCTCTCCTCTTCAGCGTCAGACCATAGTTTCTTTTTCTCCAGGAACAGCTTCATGCGGCGCAGCGGATCTTTTTTGTCCCAAAGCTTTTCCTCCTCGGTAGTACGGTATTTGGTGGGATCATCCGAGGTGGTGTGTGCACCCTTGCGATAGGTCACAGCCTCAATAAGAACAGCCTGGCTCTCCTTGCGGGCATAATCATGAGCGTACCTGAAAGCAGCAATCATGGCGAAGATGTCGTTTCCATCGACCTTAATACCCTTGATTCCGTAAGCCTTTGATTTTATGGCGATATTCAGACTGGCGGTCTGCATCTTAACGGGAACAGATATGGCATACTGGTTATTCTGCACAACGAATATGACCGGTACCTTCCACACACCTGCGAAGTTGAGGGCCTCGTGAAAGTCGCCCTCTGACGTTCCGCCGTCACCAACGAAGGCCATCGCCACCTCATCCTTCTTCTGGTACTTGATGGCGTATCCTATTCCGGCACCGTGCAGCAACTGTGATGCAATCGGCACGGACATGGGAATCATGTGATTTGCTTCTGAAAACTTAAACGCGTCTTCATGACCCATGGCGTAGAGGAAAACCTCCTTTACCGAAACGCCCTTGGCCAGCCATGCCCCCAGCTCACGGAAGGCTGGCACCAGCCAGTCATCGTTCCTGAGGACTGTGCCGGCAGCAACACCGATGGCCTCCTGGCCGTAGTTCGGCGGATAGGTGTAGACGCGTCCCTGCCGCTGGTATGAGACGATCATGAAATCGAGCGTCCGCACAAACAGCATATCCTTGTATAATTTCACTGTCTCATCGTCTGAGAGAGCAGGCATCAGTTCCTTGCTGATTACCTTTCCGTTGTTGTCAATAACCTGCAGCATTTTGTCATCTGCGGGGTCAAACTGGTCGAGCATATTTTATTTTGTTTAACGTTTCTGTAATAAAAGACAAAGATCGGTCTAAATTGTTCAACCGGGGGTCCGGAAGTCAGTCTAATGTGAAGAAATGTTAAGAGGCACAAATGGTAAGTTTAAATTGTTTTAAATTAGCGAGATGTTTATGCAATCAGTTAACCCAAACCTTAACGCTATGAAGAACCTCATCAGATTTATGTTGATCTTTACTGTCATTGCAGCCGTTTCCTGCCAGAAGAAAGCAGGAGATGAGCTAACTCTTCCATTTGAAAAGTATGAGCTTGACAACGGCCTGAATGTCATCCTGCATGAAGATAAGTCAGACCCCATAGTCTCAGTAGCTATTTATTACCATGTTGGCTCAAACCGTGAGGTGCCGGGCCGGACGGGCTTCGCGCATCTCTTTGAGCACATGATGTTCCAGCAGAGTGAGAATGTGCCTGAAGACCAGTATTTCAGGCTGATTCAGAGCGCTGGGGGGAACCTTAACGGTTCAACCAACCAGGACCGGACCAATTATTACGAGACAGTCCCGAAGAATGCGCTGGAGATGGTCCTCTGGATGGAGTCAGACCGGATGGGCTATCTCACGAATACCATCACGAAACAGGCTTTTGCCATACAGCAGAATGTTGTACAGAATGAAAAACGCCAGAACTATGACAACAGGCCTTACGGCCACTCGTCTACCGTGATGGCCAGGGCAATGTTTCCCGAGGGCCATCCCTACAGCTGGACTACCATCGGGGAGATGAAGGACCTCTTTCACGCCACGGTGGAGGATGTTAAGGAATTCCATGGAAGGTTCTATATACCAAACAACGCTACGCTTGCAATTTCGGGCGATTTTAACCCGGCAGCAACAAGGGAGCTGGTTCAGAAGTATTTCGGAGAGATACCAAGGGGTCCCGAGGTTGAGAAGCTAAACCCCCTTCCCGTCACTCTCCCGGAGACAAAGAAACTCTATCACGAAGATAATTTTGCAAATGCCGCCCAGCTTACAATGGCGTTCCCCACTCCTGAGAGGTATTCAAAGGATTCATACGCACTTTCGGCTCTCTCCGATATTCTTGCAGGTGGCAGGAAGTCGCCGATATACACGGTTCTTGTGAAAGAGAAGAACCTTACTTCGAATGTCAATGCAGTGAACATGGCACAGGAGCTGGCAGGCACGTTTCGCATCTCAATAAATGCCAACCCAGGGGTCTCGCTGGCCGAGGTTGAGGATGCCATATTTGAAGCTTTCGCCAGGTTTGAAACCGAGGGCTTCACTGAGAAGGATCTTGAGAGAGTCAAGGCCGGACAGGAGACTGGCTTCTATAATATGATAAGCGGCGTTCAGGGTAAGTCGTTCAGGCTTGCCGAATATGACATCTTCGCAGGTGATCCCGGTTTCTACAAGGAGGATATGGCGAATATGATGGCTGTCACCGTAAGTGATGTCAAACGGGTTTATGAGGAGTACATCAAGGGTAAAAACTATATTGCAACCAGTTTCGTGCCTAAGGGAAAGGTAGCTCTTGCCGCTGCCAATTCTGTCGATGCTGGCATTGAAGAGGAGAATATCCTTGCCGCAACTGAAGTGGTGATAGAAGGAGGAGCAGCAGAGGAGATAAAGAAGACTCCTGCCTCCTTTGACCGCTCGGTACAGCCGCCGTTGGGTCCGGATGTTTCCGTTACCGTGCCCCCGGTATGGAAGTCATCACTCGCGAACGGGATGCAGCTATACGGAATACAACATACCGAGGTTCCCCTGGTGCAGTTTAATATTGTCATTGAAGGTGGACACATGCTTGATGACATCAGCGCACCTGGTGTGGCAAACATGCTTGCAACCATGCTCAATGAAGGAACAAAAAACAAAACCCCTGAGGAGCTTGAAGAAGAGATTGACCTCCTCGGAGCTATGATAAGGGTTTCTGGCGGCGAAGAGGAGATAACCGTTAGTGTCAACACCCTCGCACGGAATTTTGAGAAGACCCTTGCCATTGTTGAGGAGATGCTGCTGGAGCCGAGATGGGATTCACTGGCATTTGAGCTGGCCCGCACGCGTGTTCTTAATGGCATCAGGAGAAGCTCTATCGACCCGACATACCTGGGGTCAATGGCTATGAGAGGACTTGTTCTCGGCAAAGACAATATCCAGGCAACCGACGTATCAGGCACAACTGAAAGCGTTCAGTCGATGACTATCGATCAGATCAGGGCATTCTATGAAAAGAACATTTCGCCTTCAGTGTCGCGCTTTTTGGTTGTCGGTTCAGTTGATCAGCTGCGGGTAGAGCAGGCGCTTGCCTCGCTGAGCGGCAACTGGGCTGCGAAAGAGGTTCAGATGCCTCAACTCGCCTTTGCCCCGGCACCCGAAAAATCAGGTGTGTACTTTGTTGATGTCCCGGGTGCAAAGCAGTCGAACATATATATTGGTGCACCCTCCATCCCACGAGGCCACCCTGATTATTATCCGGCATTTGTTGCCAACTACAAGCTGGGCGGGTCGTTCAACGGCTATGTGAACCTGGTCCTCCGCGAGGAGAAGGGCTTCACCTACGGTGCCCGTACAACCATCAATGCACAGAAAAACTATGGCGCTTTCGTTGCCAGCTCGGCTGTAAGATCAACAGCCACACTGGAGTCAGTGGAGATTTTCAGGGACCTGATGACAAATTACAGGGCCGGAGTATCGCAGAGCGATGTTGATTTCACCAGGAACTCCCTGCTCAAGGGCAATGCTCTGCAGTATGAGACACAGAGGGCGCTTCTGGGAATGCTTAATACTATGAGTGCCTATGGACTTCCGGAGAATTATATCGAACTGGAGGAGAACTATGTGAAGAACCTGACTGTTGAAGAGGTTAATGCCATAGTGCAGAAATATATTGATCCCTCGAGGATGCATTATGTGGTTGCCGGCGATGCCACCACACAGCTAAAAGAGCTCAGCAAACTCGGCTATGGAGAGCCTGTTTTAGTTAAATAACCCATACTATGAAAAAACTCTTAAGTTTACTTATGCTTGCCATGCTGGTCCTGGCTTCAGGATGCAGCGACGATAAAAAAAACCAGCTTTCAGTCCCGTATGAGACTTACAAGCTTGACAATGGCCTGACGGTCATCCTCAATGAGGACAAGTCTGACCCTATCACATCACTGGTGATACTCTACCATGTTGGCTCCAGCCGCGAGGTGCCGGGCAAAACCGGTTTCGCCCACCTGTTCGAGCACATGATGTTCCAGCGTTCCGAGAATGTCGGGGAGGATCAGTTCTTCAAGTATATCGAAGGAGCAGGAGGCACTCTCAACGGCGGCACCAGCTTCGACCAGACAATCTATTTCGAGGTTGTTCCGAAGAATTCGATTGAGATGGCCATGTGGCTTGAGTCAGACCGCATGGGTTTCCTTCGTAACACTGTAACGCCTCAGTCGTTTGCCCTGCAGCAGAATGTCGTTCAGAACGAGAAGAGGCAGGGTGTTGATAACAGGCCCTACGGGTTCACGGATTATGTCATCCTGAAGAATCTCTATCCGAAGGGGCACCCCTACAGCTGGGATGTGATAGGTGAGATGGAGGACCTGGCGAATGCTACTATTGAGGACGTAAAGGAATTTCACAAGAAATTCTATATCCCCAACAACGCAACCCTGGTAGTGTCAGGTGATTATGAGGTTGAGGAGATTAAAGCTCTGATAGAGAAGTATTTCGGAGAGATTCCGGCAGGGGAGGAACTAGCCGATCCTGAACCGATGAATGTCACGCTGGCAGAAACGAAGAAGCTTTATCATGAGGACAGTTTTGCCCGTGCACCACAGTATACAATGGTATTTCCTGTTGGTGAGCAGTTCACGAAGGACTCATATTCGCTTGATGTCCTAGCACAGTTGCTGGGAGTCGGGAGGAAATCTCCGCTCTACAAGGTGCTTGTGAAGGAGAAGAAGCTCACCTCTAACGTGAGAATATACAACCAGTCGCAGGAGCTTGCCGGGCAGTTTGAGATCAGCATCACAGCCAACCCCTCAACCAGTCTCGATGAAGTTGAAAAGGCCATCTTCGAGTCGTTTGCGAGGTTTGAAACGGAAAAATTCACTGAGAAGGACCTGGAGAGGATCAAGGCCGGTCTGGAGACCAACTTCTATAACATGCTGAGCAGTGTTATGTACAAGTCGTTCATGCTTGCCATTTACAGTGAGTTCGCAGGATCTCCCGACTTTATGACCGAGGAGCTTGAGATGATGCAGAATGTGACCATGGATGATGTCTGGGACGTTTATAACCGATACATCAAGGGTAAGAATTATGTAGCGACCAGCTTCGTGCCCAAAGGGCAGCTTGATCTTATTGCTGCAGAATCTGTCAATGCCGGGGTGGTTGAGGAGGATGTCACAAAGGCCACGCAGATGGAGGTTGCTGCCAGCGGTGAAGAGGTGATAGAGAAGACACCAAGCAGCTTCGACCGTTCAGTGGCACCGGCACCCGGACCTGATCCTTCGTTGACCATACCGGAAGTATGGAAGTCAGAGGCAGCCAACGGCATGAAAATATACGGTATCGAACAGCATGAGCTCCCCCTGGTGACCTATTCAATTGTCATTGAGGGTGGTCACCTGCTCGATGACATCAGCAAGCCCGGTGTTGCAAGATTTACGGCTCAGATGCTCAATGAAGGAACGGCCGGTAAGACGCCGGAGGAGCTTGAGGAAGAAATTCAGCTGCTGGGTGCAAGAATCAATATCTGGGGAGGACAGGAGGATATTACTGTTTCTGTCAGTTCACTGGCACGCAACTTTGAGAAGACGCTGGCCCTGGTTGAGGAGATGCTGCTTAACCCCCGCTGGGATGAGGAGCAGTTCTCGATTAACAAGACACG
>DCSU01000147.1:37822-40085 GCA_002325785.1 Bacteroidales bacterium UBA1458
GCTGACAACATCATGGCCATAGACGTCAGCGGGACGGTGGAGAGTGTGGAAGCCATCACAATAGATGATCTGAAGGCATTCTACGAAAAGAATCTCTCTCCTTCTGTGGCAAACTTCCATGTAGTTGGTGATGTTGACAGGGCAAGGGTTGAGAAGGCCCTGACAAGCCTTAATGAAAAATGGACAACCAGGGAGGTTGTCATGCCGACGATCGCCCTCCCGCCTGCGACTGAGAAATCTGCAATTTATTTCGTTGATTTTCCGGGTGCAAAACAGTCGGTAATCAGTATCGGCACGCTGGGAATGACACGTAACCATCCCGACTACTACAAGGCCGATGTGGCAAACTACATGCTCGGGGGCACTGCAAGTGCGCGTCTGTTCATGATCCTCAGGGAAGAGAAGGGCTTCACCTACGGCGCCTATTCCGGGTTTAACGGGATGAAGAGCTTTGGAACCTTCAGGGCCTATTCCTCTGTCCGCACCGATGCCACGCTCGAATCAGTGGAGCTCTTCAGGGACATAATGAAGGATTACAGGGCCGGCGTTCCCCAGGAGACGGTTGATTTCACAAAGGGATCGCTTCTCAAGGCCAATGCCTTGCGTTTCGAGACCAATGAGGCCAAGCTCGGCATGCTTAGTACCATGACGACCTACGGGCTGCCCGAAGATTATGTAAAACAGGAGGAGGATTACCTCAGAAGCCTGACAAAGGAGCAGTTTGATGAGACCGTGCAGAAGTATATTGATCCCATGAAGATGAATTACGTTGTGGTGGGTGACGCTGCCACGCAGATGATGGGATTGAAGAAGGTCGGATTCGGAGACCCGGTACTGGTAAAGTAAAGTGATTTTCCCAGGATAATTTTATAAATCCGGGGTTGCGCTGCGCAGCCCCGGATTTTATTTTAACCTGGCCAGAGTTTTAAGGGTTTGACATTGATTACCTGAGGCTGACCTTCTTCTTCAGCCTTGTATCTCCGGCTGAAGCGCCCACCAGGAGCTCAATTTTGCAGAGATCATGATCCCATGCCTGCTTGGTCTCGTTCCAGTACATAAGACTTTTTACCGGGACTGTCAGGTTTGCCGTTTTGGTTTCTCCCGGCTCCAGGGTTACCCTGTCAAATGCTTTGAGTTCCTTATGCGGCCACTCCACTGAAGGATTAATTCGGTGCACGTAAGCCTGCACGACTTCATCTGCAGCCATTTCCCCTGTGTTCTGCAGTTCAAATGTGATGGTTATGACATCGTTTATTCCATATGTTTTTTTATCAGTCTTCAGCTTTGAGTACTCGAATGAGGCATAGATAAGGCCGTGACCAAACGGATACATCACCGGTACTTTCTTTGTGTCGAACCACCGGTAGCCTACAAGTGATTCTTCAGAATAATATGCTTTGTCCGGGTCATTCTTCAGTGCCTTAGCACTTGCTTCACGGTTTTGCACGGCAGTGTCACCGGTGGAGACCAGGCTGGCAAATACATCTGCGTTACGGTCATTCTGAGGATAATTGCCCAGGGCGTATGCCGGGGAATCTTCAAGTTTTACTGGTATTGTGAATGGCAGTCTTCCGGAAGGAGATATGGTTCCGAGGAGCACATCAGCCAGCGCATTTCCGCCTTCCGAACCGTTGAACCACGAGATGAGCAGTGCCCTGGAGAGCGGGTTAACAGTGCTGAGGTCGTTGGGTGCGCCACTTGTAAGCACCGTAATGATGTTCGGGTTCACCTCGGCAATTCGGGTGATCAGCTTATCCTGACCTGAAGGAAGGATGATATCCTTCCTGTCTTCGCCTTCGGTTTCGACGGCACGGTTATTACCGCCTACAAACAGTACAAGGTCGGCTCCGGAGGCTACTCTGACAGCCTCATCCGCCAGTTTTTGTGCAGTCAGTTCCTTTGCCTGTGCCTCCTTTTCAAGCTCTTCAGGTGTACGTTTCCGGAATCTGTCGGCCCAGTTGTACTGAACCGGTTCGTATCCTTTTGCATAAATGATTTCAGCCCTGTCGCCAATTTTCTTCTTCAGTCCCTCCAGAGGGGTCACTTCATACAATGCCTTCACCCCGGCGCCCAGTCCTCCTGATGCCATTTTCTGTGTGGCATTGGCTCCGATAACCGCGATCACCGGTTTGTCAGCAAGCTTTAACGGAAGCACTCCGTCATTTTTCAGCAGAACGATTGACCGGATGGCCACGTCATAGGCAACTTTCTGCTGTGCCGGCTGAGAGGTCATTTCACTGTTTGCTTCGTTTTCAGGGACAGG
>DCSU01000147.1:40280-48849 GCA_002325785.1 Bacteroidales bacterium UBA1458
ATCATTTTCCGCACACCACCAGCCATCAACCTTGTTATAGGCTGACATAACCCCGTAGGCATCGGCCTCTTCAACGGCAGCCCTGAAGGGTGGAAGATATATTTCGCGCAGAGCACGTTCTCCGACTATCACGTTTACTGTACCGCGATTATTCTCCTGGTTATTCAGTGCGAAGTGTTTAAGGCAGACTGCAACACCGTTGTCCTGAACGCCACGGGTATACCCTACTGACAGCTGAGAGCTCAGGAACGGGTCTTCGCTGAGGTATTCATATGTTCTACCGCCGGTAGGGATTCTCTGGATATTAATGGCTGGACCAAGCAGCATATCCTTGCCCCGCAGGCGTGCTTCCTTCGCCAATGCGGCCCCGTAAGCATATGCCAGTTCCGGGCTCCAGGTGGCTGCCAGTGCTGATCCTGTAGGGAAGAAAGTGGCTTTATCGTTGACCCATCCGAGCGGCATCCAGCCGTCAGGTTGCATCTCCTCCCTTATACCAAACGGACCATCAGCGTATTTCATGTCGGCAATTCCCAGCCGCTCAACGCCCGCCGAAACAAACATGTGTTTAGCGTGCAACATATTTACTTTTTCCTCAAGTGTCATCTGACTTATTATGCCATCAATTTGTCTGTCAAATTCAAGCAGGGATGATCTGCGGAGCTGTCCTTCAGCGCTTCCTGCCATCAGGAATGTAAGAAAGGCACAGGTAAACATTCTGGTATATTTCATGAGTTTATGGTTTTTCGATGATTCATTGAGGGCATTTAATAAAAATTGACTGGCGCAAATATAATTTACATATCCTATATTTGCACAATCCGTCGCCCGGATGGTGGAATGGTAGACACGAAGGACTTAAAATCCTTTGGCTGCAAAGCTGTGGGGGTTCAAGTCCCCCTCNNGTTTTTTTTATAACCTTCTGAAACCCCCACTAATATTAAGGATGAGATGTTCTGACATTTTTATCGGGAGGGTTGCAACTTGTGAATTCTGAAATTCGAGGGAAACTTAGTCCCTCAAACAACCTATTGGAACTACCAGCACGCCATCCGGCCGTCTGTATGCAACCTGACCACCTGTTAGTATCATAAGAAAAGATGGTTGGTTCATCTTCTCAGCATCAACCTTATGACTTAGTTTAATCAGGTTGGTCGCAGCTTCTTCAATCTGTTTATTTCCCNNCATCCCCAGTTTTACTTCAACAGCAGCCCATCGGCCATCATGAAGCTTTATTATAAGATCTGATTCGAGTTCTGATTTATCCCGATAGTGAAATATTCCTCCATCAATAGCTTGCGAATATACTCTCAAATCACGTGTGCACAATGATTCAAATAAGAAACCAAATGTCTTGAAATCACGTAAGATCCCGGTTGCATTTGTGCGCAAGGCCGCGGTAGCTATTGAAGGATCAACAAATTGGCGTTTGTTTGCCGTACGTATGGCAGTTTTTGAACGAAGTGAAGGTTGCCAGGCAGGAACGTCTTCAACAACAAATAACCGACGAAGTGCATTAAGATAAGAGCTCAATGTCTTATCTGTAATGGAGGCTTCGTTAACCTGCATATCATCCATTATTGTTTTGGCTGTTGCCTGAGTAGAAATATTGCGAGCTAATGATTGTAGCAATAAACGGACTCTTTCAGGGTCCTTTTCAACGCCATCAACACGTTGAACGTCTAAATTAATAACAGCATCAACATAGTTCATTGCTATTCGAGAAGACTGTTTTCCTGAAATTACCGCAGCCGGCCATCCTCCTCTACAGACGGCATGTGCAATCTGCTCAATGGTCAAAGTACTTTTTGCAGCAATATCTGTATTTCCTGCGAAAAGATCTTTAATGGAAACTTTACCATTAGATTCATCAGATTCAAACAGGCTCATTGGGCGCATAAGCATCCGGGCAATTCTGCCAGTACCCGAATGGGTAGTTTCATTGTCCCTTGGCGTTGCTGAGCCAGTAAGGATAAATTGACCCATCAGACCTCGTTTATCAACAGCAAATCGTACAGCATCCCAGATAACCGGAGCCATCTGCCATTCATCAAGAAGCAGTGGAGTTTCCCCTTCCAGCAGAAGTGATGGTTTGGTATCTGCCATTGCCAAATAACCAGGTCCCTCATCAGGATCTTGCATAAACACGGCACTATTGGCTATTTGTAATGAAGATTGTGTTTTGCCGCACCATTTTGCGCCTTCCACAAGAACTGCTCCAGTCGATTCCAGCAAGCTTTCAAGAAGCTTGTCACTAATACGAGATATGTAATTCGAAGTCTTCATTAATATGCTAAATACATCCGCAAAGATATTGATTTTACATCAATTTGTTTATTAATTCCGAATTTTGGCAGTATTATGTTCCGTGAAATGGCTGTATTTTATTCCGTGTCTTGGCAGTATATAACTTCAACGTATAGTGAATTAATTTTCTTGCTCAAACTACAAGAGCCGGAAGCCTTGACCACTTCCGGCCGGCTTGAAGTTCAAAATTATAAGCCACATGATGACAGATATTTACAACCGGCGGGAGGTAGTCAGGTAACTCCGACGGAGAGAGGTCAGGATCACCGGCTTATGCACCTTTAACGTACAACCGCCTGAAGAAAGGGTAACTCCCCTATAAGCATCTAAAGACTGAGTTTTCACACTTTATTTAAAAGATTTTCCGGTGTGTAATTCCCAATGTCAGGAAAAAAAATAGCGTCTGAGCCCATTAACATTAAAAAAATAATTTATGTGTGCCTATGTTGTGAAAAATTCTTTACCTTAAGGGGATCAAAAGTGTCTGTTTTAATCTTGAAAAAAAATGCTTAATGTAACTTCCCGGTCAGATTGTGCATTTGATGTAAATAAAAAATTATTCCTTACATATTTAATCAAAAACGGAGGTCCTGAACTTCGTGATTATGAAGAATTTGCCTTCATTGTCCAAACTTTGGATGCAAATAATCTGCATGAGTTCAGGGAAGTAATAAACCCAATACTAAACGTCAATACTCTGATTGGCCGGAGTTACGTCAAACCATTTGGGTATCCGGGAGATTTTTATTTAATCGATCATATTTATTCTAACCATGTTAATGGAGATAAAAAATATCGTAACTGGGATATTTTTTATCAGAATCAGGCCGGAACCATGGCTGTGAGGAACCGTAAAGATTATTTTCTTAATCAATGCCTAAAACTTGCTCTTAAAAAACATGGTGAGAAAAGGGTACTGATACTCGGTTCAGGACCGGCAACAGATGTAAATGAATTTCTAAACATGTACACCGGAAACGATATCAGTTTCGACCTGGTGGATTATGACCAGAATGCTATTGATTATTCGTCAGATAAGAACAAAAAATTTGAAAACCTGATTTCCTATTACAAAGTCAATGTTTTAAGGTTTGAGCCTTCCAGGAGGTATGACCTTATCTGGAGTGCCGGATTATTTGATTATTTCAGGGAGAAACACTTTGTTTACCTGGTAAAAAAATACATCAATTACCTGGCAGAAGGAGGTGAACTTGTAATTGGCAATTTCAGCACTGAAAATCCATCACAAATCCTTATGGAGGTCGTATCTGAATGGTACCTTAACTACAGAAGCAGAGAGGATCTGTTAAAGCTTGCGGGAGATGCAGGGCTCCTGAACAAGAACGTTTTTATTGATGCCGAAGCACTAGGAGTAAATCTTTTCCTTAATATTCAATGAGACTGGAAAGAAACTTTGTTTTCTGTGTCAAAATTTCTGCTTTCTAAACACAAGCAAAGCATTTGATCAACAGGTAAAGGATCTCAGACGCCTATTACCTTCCTGTTTGTCTGCCTTCCTTCAAATACTTGGTGAGCAAAAAATCTTCAGGTTGAGTTAAGGTCTATTTGCCTTGATCCATGAATAGAGCTTTTGTCTAAACAGAAATCCAACTCAACTCAATCGTTACTATTCAAAAAAAGCTAAAAATGCAATTATTTCATAATTTTTAAGAGCAATTGATAAAATCTAAGGCCCAATCCTGACGTTTATTATCAAATCGAGAGTTCTGACAATTATGAATATTTTCAAAAATATGCGTATTAATTTTATGGGATTGAACCCGGAAAGCTCGGAATCAATGACTTTTAACAAACTAACCCTGTCATTTACAGGATATTTGTCGAATTATGAATCTGAATTCCTTAATGACTACTACGTCAAGGCTTTGAACCCATTCAGGTTTTCGCTGATCCTGGCGATGATCTTTTATGGTGCGTTTGCACTTCTTGATGCCGCCACGGTACCTGAACTGAAAGAAATATTCTGGTTTATAAGGTTCGCTGTTGTATTACCGGTTTTGTTATCAGTATTTGCCTTTACATTCTTCAAAGCGTTCAGGAAATATATGCAATTGTCGATAACAGGCGTCATGTTCATTACCGGATTCGGAATTATAGTAATGATAATTCTTGGCGCCAGGGTATCTAACTATTCATATTATGCCGGCCTTATACTGATCTTCATTTTTGGATATACATTTGCTAAAGCGCGGTTTATTTATGCATCGTTAGCGGGCTGGCTGATTGTTATTGCTTACGAGATCTCAGCTATATGGATCTCAGACACACCTTTCACAATACTGGTCAATAACAATTTCTTCTTTATCAGTTCAAATGTTATCGGAATGCTCACAGGGTATTCCCTGGAAATATCCTCCCGCAGGGATTTTTATATGAGAAAACTCCTTGAACTGGAACAGGACAAAGTCAAAGCAGTTAACAGCACCCTGGAAAAAAGAGTAATTGACAGGACACGACAACTGACAGATACCAACTTAAAACTGAAGAAAGAGATTGAGGTTCGCAAAAGATCCGAAAAGCAGAGAAGCGAACTGGAAACTCAGCTTTTTCACCTTAAAAAAATTGAGACTATCGGAACGCTGGCAGGGGGTATAGCTCATGACTTTAATAATATTCTGACACCGATCCTGGGTTATACAGATATGGCCCTGGAAGAAATTCCTGAGGATAGCACTCTGCGGTTCGATTTGGAACAGATAAATATAGCAGCTGTAAGAGGAAAAGACCTGGTCCAGCAAATCCTGACATTCAGCCGGGATGTGAACGTGGAGAAGAAGCCTGTTAAACTGGACCAGATAGTGGTCGAAGTAATAAACTTTATTAAGGCATCCCTCCCTCATGCAATTGAGATAAGGAAAAGTATTGATTCGGGAATAGGGATAATTCTTGCAGATCCAGTTCATATACACCAGATTATCATGAATTTGTGTACAAATGCCGTCCATGCGATGAAAAACAGGGGAGGCATCCTTGACATAAAGGTCGATAGTGTACTGGTAGATCAGAAAACAACAAAGAAAATTAACAATCTTAAGGTTGGGATTTATGTAAGAATCAGACTATCAGATACTGGTCATGGAATGGACAGAAGAACGAAGGAAAGGATTTTTGAACCCTTCTTTACCAGTAAAGAAGTGGGTTCAGGAACAGGACTGGGTCTTTCTGTTGTGCATGGTATAGTCAGCAATTATAATGGGGCAATAACTGTAGAAAGCACTCCGGGGAAAGGTACATTATTCACTGTTTATCTTCCATACAACATTTCAGATCCCGTAGCTGAAATCAAATCTTTGGATCACCTTCCAAGGGGAGACGAACACATCCTGTTTGTCGACGATGAACTGGACATAACTTTTGTGGGCAAAAAGATGCTGGAAAATCTCGGATATAAAGTCACCACCAAGACCAACAGTAGTGAAGCATTTGAGGAGTTTAAAAGAAATCCCGGGAAATATTCATTACTCGTAACTGATCAGACAATGCCCAAAATGCTGGGAACTGAACTTGCCGGAAAAATGAGGAAAATAAATCCCGACCTGAAAGTCATTATAATAACCGGATACATCGACAAATTATCTGATGCGACAAAGTCAAAAACCGGTTCTTATGAAATAATCCTGAAACCTATTAAACTGAACGAGTTCAGCAAGGTTATCAGAAAAGTCCTGGATGATAACTAATCAACTTTAGCAATGGCGAAAATTTTGATAATAGATGATGATCCTTCGATACTGACAATGCTTAAAAGGATGCTTGAAAAAGCCGGATACGAAGTTGATATTGCCAGCAACGGCAGTGAAGGTTTGAAAAAAATTGAATGCTGTCCCCCGGATCTTTTGGTAACTGATATTGTGATGCCTGAAAAAGAAGGTCTTGAACTGATATTCTATCTGAGAGGAAAGAATCCAGGATTAAAGATCGTAGCAATTTCAGGTGGTGGAAGATTTAATTATGAGGGATATCTCACCAGTGCAAAACTTCTGGGGGCTGATCTGATCTTTCAGAAGCCGTTAGTTCACAAAGAATTTGTACAGGCTATATCTGACCTTATTAATACTAAAATTTAGCGCCTTTTACACCTTTCATCTGCAGGAAATTCAGGAAACCTGTTTTTATGACATTCTGAAGCCCCCACTAATTCAATGGATAAGATGTACAGTAATTTTCAGGGAGAGGTTTGCAACTTGTAGGTGAATTTCTGGTACGGTTTCGGGACCTGACGTATTATTTTCGCCATAGGGAACTTCTTTTTCGCCCAAGGTAAAAGGAGGTTTTTTATCCCATTTATTTATATTTATGGGAAAATTCACTTCAGGATGAAAAGTTACATTATACTCTTCCTGGTAACCATGGCTGTGATAATGTCATGTAAAAATAACCAGACAGAAAAGCATGACACACCGGGCTTCAGGCTTGCCATATCAGATACTATCCACTTTAACTCCTTTGTTGACTGCAATATGGCGGAGGCCTGGATAGGCGATACATTCAGGATTTTCCCGGGTAAATACGGGGAAGATCCTCTTTGGGACCCGAACGGCGGTGCACGTCATCTTAAATTCGCCGACGGCCATAATTCACTTGAGGCATTCAGAAGCAGAGCAGAAGATTTTACCGAACCAGGCCTTCCTCCCAATGTTCCACCAGGGACCGAAGGTCTGCATGGTGCAGTATGGTTCGAAACAATCTGGCAGGATACTTCAGATTTAACAGGTAAGACGCTATATGCAATTTACCATAATGAGAATTACCCATCGACTCTTCCTTTCGACAGTCTTTCAGGAAGCGGATATAAAAATCACAAATGGCCGGTTGGATTGAGAGGTCCCGAGTCGCCGGCAGCCGTTTGCCGAATAGGTATAATGAAATCAGTAAACGGTGGGAGAAACTGGGAAAACAAGGGAATCTTCATCGAAGATCTTTATCCGAGGCTGATACTGCTTCCCCATAATACCTCACTTACATTTGCAGGCGGGGTGGGAGATCCCTCAGCTGTATTGTCGGGTGAATATCTGTACCTGTTCTATGGTGAATATGGTTATCCGGGAATATATGATGAGAATAGTTATGACATGGATACAGAAAGAAAGGGACAGTGCATTTCAGTTGCAAGGATTCATACAAGTGACCTTGATAATCCTGTGGGAAAAGCAAAGCGATGGGATGGAGATTCATTCAGTGCTCCACATAATGGAATTGGAGCTCCTGTAATATCACTTCAGATAGATACTGCAGAAGGAGGAGGTGCCGCATCATCTCCGGGGGGAGGTTTTTACTGGGGCCCCTCGGTAAGCTGGAACACTTACCTCAACTGCTGGGTGATGCTTATGGGACATGTAACCGGCCAGTCATGGGCAGGAAATGAAATATACATCTCCTTTAACCCTTATAAGAACCTGGGTGAAGGCGATCATTCACAAATGTGGTCAAAACCTAAGATACTTTTAAAAAAGGAGGGATACTTTCTATGGTACCCCTCATTACAACCTGCCGACACCAAAGAGGATATTGAAAACAGGTATACATCACTGCGCCTTGGGCAGAAAGCCAGATTGTTTGTTAAGTATCTGAAACCATATAACGACAGATATATGTCGGAGTATGTTATTGAGTTTACTAAACCTTAGAATCCCAGAATAACGCAGCATTCACGATTTTATCCCGGTTCTCCAGGCCTGTTGCCAGGTTCACCATAACAGTTTGTGAGGTATGTAAAAAGGTATTAAATAAAAGAGTATGGCAAAGATATCTTTGTTAAGAAAAACCTTACTAAGCAGGAAGTTAATATGGGCTTTGATCCTTCAAAGTTATAACAAGGGGTTAAATGCATCCACCCAAAATTGAATAGGATATTCTCTAAACCCATTAGTGAATTCAATGGGTATCATATGTCCGGCATTTTCTAAAACTGAATATTCATGATTAATGCCTAATGAATCAAGATAATCACTAAATGTTTTAGTTATAAGTTTACCATTGTTGTTGTACAACCAGTCCTGATCACCAACGATAATCCTTACTTTTACATTTTTCTTTATCAGCTCAGCATTCTTTCTGGCATAAAATCTGGGGTGAACTGCGTTAAAGTACTCAATAGATTTTTCTGAGCCGGGACCGGTGGCAGGACCAAAAGTATTGATGAGATATTGAGGATTGTGTTCGTCTTTAAATTCAATCAGTGCACCTGCAATTGATGATGTGAAACCAAACATTTCAGGAAACTTAAAAGCAAGTCTTATTGCTC
>DCSU01000147.1:48860-48985 GCA_002325785.1 Bacteroidales bacterium UBA1458
GATAATGAGAATCGATGTATGGTACAAGGTCTTTTATTAAAACATTTTCGACAGGCCCACTAATTACTCCTTTTGCACCAACATTTGCATTGCAATACCAACCTATGGGTAATGCCTGTGCACTT
>DCSU01000115.1 GCA_002325785.1 Bacteroidales bacterium UBA1458
GGAGAGCGGCATGCTGTTAAACTATGAGGGAAACGACCTGATCAGGTCACGACAGATTCTCCTTCCGACAACCCTGTTCAGGTATGGAATTACCAGGGGTATTGAAGTGAGGCTACTGAACCAGTTCGAATCTGTCAAAACAGCCGGAGAGAGCTACCAGGGAATAAGCGACCTCGGGATAGGTACAAAAATTCAGATACTCAGGGATGACACGCGTAACACTGAAATCGCTCTGCTCGCCCAGATATCAATACCCACAGGCACCGGAGAACTGTCAGAATACACAACCGGCTTTTCCGGTAAGATTAGCGTTTCGCATAGTCTGAGTGAAACTTCAGGAATCGGATATAATCTCGGTTATGACCACCCGGGTAGCGGAAAAGTCAATCTGACATATTCCCTGGTCTATGGCTTCGGAATAAATGACAAGGTCTCAGTCTATGTTGAACCATATGGAGAGATTGCAGAGATGGACGAGTTCGTCTCAAATATGAATACCGGATTCACCTTTCTTGCGAGGGACAACCTTCAGTTCGATTTTTCTTTTGGGACAGGTATTACTCACAGAATGAATTTCATTTCAGTGGGTTGCAGCTGGCTGATCAAAAAAGAATGAGAGGCAAAGGCTGGCCGATCGAGAATTAATTAGTGGCGCAGGCTGGACGGGGATTGACTTCTGATCTGAAGGTTACCGCCGTTAAAACATAACTGCCGGGTTACCAATTCACCACATTTCTTCCCGGTGCTTGCCCCTCCCCAGGCATTCATCCATTAATTAATACTGCGCAATCGGTTTATACTTTTCCCTTCCCCGCGTCGTTAATTAAAGAGTTAAGGGAGCAACCCTACAAGGGGGAAACAATCAAAGGGATAAGATGAACGGAGGAGCAAAAAGGCCGGAATACGCCAACAATGGCGGCAACTATTCATTTGCAATAAAATCAGCACTCTTCGGTGTAGCCGTTGGCGACGCACTGGGGGTACCGGTCGAGTTTGAGAGCAGGGAAGATATCAGTAGCGACCCGGTAACAGCGATGACCGGGTACGGCACATATGACCTGCCTCCCGGCACCTGGTCCGACGACAGCTCCCTGACCTTCTGTCTCGCCGAGACGCTGACGAAGGAGTATGATATAAGATCCATCGGCCATAATTTCGTGAAGTGGTACCGTGAGGGCCTCTGGACTGCGCAGGGTAAAGTGTTTGATGTTGGCAATACCACCAGGAAAGCCATTGACAGGATTGAGAGGGGCATCCAGGCGGAAATGGCCGGATGCACCGACGAGGCATCAAACGGGAACGGCTCACTGATGAGGATTCTGCCACTGATGTTCTATATGTATAACAGGCCTCTGGCTGAACGATTCGAGATTACGCGTCAGGTCTCCTCTGTAACACACGGGCACATCCGGTCAGTCATAGCATGCTTTTACTACCTCGAATTCGCCAGGCAGATTTACGAGGGAAAAGATAAGTTTGATATCTATAGCGACATGCAAACTGTCATCTCCGGGCATTTGTCCGCCCTGCTGATTGACCCTGCGGAAGTGTTGGTTTTTGACCGTCTGCTGAAGGACGACATCCACCGGTTGACCGAAGAGACGATTCAAAGCGGCGGATATGTGATTCATACCCTTGAGGCGGCTGTCTGGTGCCTGCTCACCACAGACAGTTACAGTGAGGCGGTTCTGCGGGCCGTCAACCTTGGCCACGATACTGACACCACGGCTGCCGTCACCGGCGGTCTGGCAGGTTTGCTATACGGGTATAACAGCATCCCGGAGGAATGGACCGCACAACTCGCCAGGAGAGATGATATTGAAAACCTCGCCGAAAGGCTTGACGCCGGCCTTGCCTTCTGACACAAAATATATATCTTTAATGGAGTTACATAACGGCCTTAAGATATGTCTGCTTTAATCAGGTTTTAGCCTTAAATTTGTTCTAATCCTTTAGGGCTTTACCCTGAAATAAAATCTCAATAGTTATGAAAAAACAGCTCCTTCTGCTAAACCTCCTGTTGTGTTTGGCAGGTGCGCACCTGTACAGCCAGGACAGGGTCATCAAAATCGATTTTGACAAATCATCCGGACCAATGAATACAATGTTCCGGGAATGCATCGGGGCAGGCAGAGCGAATGAAGGATTGAGAGCCGACTGGCAGCAACAGCTTGCAATGGTTAAACAGGATTGCGGATTCAAATACATCCGCATGCACGGGCTGCTGACCGATGACATGGGCGTTTACCGCGAGGATGAGAACGGTAACCCGGAGTATAACTACCAGTACGTCGATGTGCTGCACGATTATATTCTGAGTATCGGCATGAAACCATTCCTTGAACTGGGATTCATGCCCTGGGCCCTCGCCAGCGGCGACAAAACAATCTTCTGGTGGAGAGGAAATGTCACTCCCCCTAAAGATTATAAGAAATGGGAAGACCTGATCCGCAACCTGACCCAGCACTTTACAGAGCGTTACGGAGCCGAAGAGGTAAAAACCTGGTACTTCGAAGTGTGGAATGAACCTAACCTCCAAGACGCTTTCTGGACAGGTACAATGGAGGAATATTTCAAACTATATGACTACGCCGTCCGGGGAGTAAAAAGCGTAAACCCGGAGTATAAAGTCGGCGGACCGGCCACTGCCGGTGCAGCATGGGTCCCTGAGATGATCCGGTTCTGCGAGGATAACTCCGTACCTATCGATTTCATCTCCACCCATTCCTATGGGGTGAAGCAGGGATATCTCGACGAAACAGGAACCTCAGGAACCATCCTGGATAAGTCTGAATGGGCTGTCAGCGGTGACATAATCAATTCGCGGAAGCAGATAGCAAATTCTTCAAAGCCGACTCTTGAATTACACTATACTGAGTGGAGCTCATCATACACACCAATCGACCCTGTTCATGACAGCTACCACCAGGCGCCGTATATCCTTGAAAAACTAAAACAGGTGGGTGATGCCGCCAATTCAATGTCATACTGGGTATTCACCGATATTTTTGAAGAGTCAGCTCCGCGGTTCACCCCATTTCACGGCGGATTTGGGTTGCTGAATTACCAGGGAATCAAGAAACCTGCATACTATGCATACAGCTTTTTAAACAGGCTCGGCGAGACAGAACTGGCCAATGCTGACAGTTCCTCCTGGGCCTGCAAAAGCGAAAACGGTGATCTTCAGTTACTCTTCTGGGACTATACATATACGCATCCTGGCGATACAGTCCTGAACCAGATATTTTATATCCGGGACCTTCCATCGAAATCAAAGGGCAAGCTTTCCGTTGAAGTAGATAATATACCAAAGGGGAGCTACACCCTCGAGATATACAAGGTTGGCTACAGGATTAATGACCCATATTCTGAATACTTCTCAATGGGCAGGCCGAAGCAGTTGACAAAGCAGCAGGTTGAGACTTTAAAGCAGAAAAGCAACGGGTTGCCGGTCGCAACGGAGACAGTCGTAATAAGGGCTGACCGGCGCTTCAGGAGAGACATAGACATCAATGAGAATGATGTTTACCTGCTGAACTTTAAAAAACAGTGATAGTTTAATACAAATAATTTCTAAAATGAATCGCAATCTCTATTACGCACAATTAGTAATTTTTCTGGTCCTC
>DCSU01000084.1:0-1614 GCA_002325785.1 Bacteroidales bacterium UBA1458
TTCAAGGCGTATAGGCCGAAGCCCACGGATGAGTTACATTCCCGGTGAAGACGAATTCTCATGGACCCCATCCTTTACACCTATAATCGGAGCCGCGAAACTGACAGGCAAGTCGGCCGGCGGATGGTCAGTCGGCGCCATAGAGGCCTTCACCTCGCAGGTGAACACTAAAATCTATAATGACCAGACCGAGGAGACCTCATACCGCACCGCCGAGCCCCTGACAAATTTCACTGTGGGGAGAGTGCAGAAAGACTTCAACGAAGGAAAAACGATTATCGGAGCAATGGGTACCAGTACCATACGATTGCTGGATGAGACAACGGAGGATTACTTTCACAAATCGGCCACCACCGGCGGGATTGATTTCACGCAGTATTTCGGAAAAATGAATTATATTTTCCAGTTACGTACTGCCTTCAGTAATGTGACAGGAACAGAGAACGCAATTGCCCGTACACAACGTTCAATAATACATAACTTCAGCAGGCCTGATGCCGATTATATCGAATATGATCCGACGCGCACCTCGCTTAGCGGTTTCGGTGGCAACCTGATGGCAGGCAAGATTGGCGGAAACTGGCAGTTTCTTTATCTCTCCGCCTGGAAATCACCCGGTCTGGAATTGAATGACATTGGTTACATGCAGGTTGCAGATCAGTATCTTGGCGTGGGGGTGATAAACTACAGCATCTACAAACCTTTCGGCATCTTCAATAACATGTCTTTCGGAACCAATCTCATACACATTATGGACTTCGGAGGCAATGTCAATAAGTTGTCCGTATCACAATCGTGGTCAGCACGTTACACAAACCAGTGGAGCTCTTTCATATCCGGCCAGCTGAACAGTCCCAAAACAGACAATCTCATGCTCAGGGGCGGACCGGCCATGAAGATGCCCGGGCAGCTTTACATCGGGGGCAGTATCGATTCCGACTGGCGGAAGAAGCTCTCGGGTGAGATCGATTTCAGGTTCTACAGGACATTTAAAGATGTACGGACAAGTTACAGCATGAGTTTTGAGCTTGAATACCGGCCGCTCAATACCCTTACAATCAGCGCCGAACCGGAATGGAGCAGGACCCGGGATGAGATGCAGTATATAACCACCGTCTCTGCAACAAGCGGGGTATATACTCCAAGATATATCTTTGGCGCAATCGATCAGAAGATACTGAGCCTATCGCTGAGAGTCGATTACAACATCACACCTGACCTGACGATACAGTACTGGGGCCAACCATTCTTCGGGTCCGGGAAGTACGGCAAATTCAAGCGAATAACAGACCCGGCTGCCGGGGAGTATGACAACAGATACGAGGTCTTTGGTTCCGGGGAACTTCAATATGCCATAATGCAGAGGACCTACAGCATTGATGAAAACCATGATTCGTTCATTGACTACTCTTTCGAAAATCCCGACTTCAGGGTCAGCGAATTCCTGCATAACCTGGTTATCCGCTGGGAGTTTCGCCCGGGATCGACAGCCTACCTGGTCTGGTCACAAACAAGGGAATATTCCGATGCTGACGGCCTCTTCGACCTGAATTCGCAGGCAGAATATCTGTTCACCGGACCAAGGCCACACAATGTTTTTGTAGCCAAACTTTC
>DCSU01000084.1:1657-7767 GCA_002325785.1 Bacteroidales bacterium UBA1458
GTCAATGATCACCTGACCTGCTGCTTCTGGCACACGGCCAACCAGGAGGTATTGTGCACTGTTGCCCTGGCTGACCGTTGCCGAAGCATCGGTGATTAGAAATTCCCTCCGCTTTTATTGGATCCTGAATACCACGGGTATGACAAAGTAGACCGGTACCGGCCGTCCCTCCTGCTTGCCGGGTTTCCACCGAGGCATTCCTGAAATAACTTTTATGGCCTCATCATCGAGCAACGGATTCACACTCCTGATCAACTCCACATCTTTTATGTCTCCGGTAGAGCTTACAACAAACCTGAGTATGACGGTACCCTGTATCCGGTTCACCAGCGCTTCTTCCGGGTACCTGATCTGCTCACTGATATACTGCAGCAAAGCAGCCTCCCCTCCGGGGAACGAAGGCATCTCCTTGACTATCAGCTGAGGCTTCTCATCAACCGGAATTACAGGATAAGGATCCTCCGTTATCTCAGGAACAATCTCCGTGGCATCGCCGTCGGTAATCACTGTGCTAAGGTCAGCGGCAGTCATCAGCGTACTTGTAATCGCCAGTTCATCAGCTACTATTTGCGGTGGTACGAACTGAAGCTTCTTCATCATGTCAGACGGGGGTGCCGGGGGTGCCGGTGGCTCAGGGGGAACCGGCGGGTTTGCCAGGTCAGTATCAACCATAGCAGTGATAAATATCTGATCACCAGGTTGACTGCCGGTGTGATCAGATGTAAAAAAAGGCACCAGAACCATTGAAAAGCTAAAGATCAGTCCTGCCACAATCGAGATGCTCATTGTGGAGCCATAGCGCCGCCGGAGGTCATATGCCCCGTACTCCTTGTTTCGGTCCCGGAAGATGATATCATCAAACCCGGGAATCTGTTTTTCATTCCTCTTCATTACGATAATTTTAGATTATTATTGTTAATAAAGAGGCGCCTCTGGCTTAATATCTATCAAATATTATACCATATATGTTAATAATAGTTAAATTCTTCCCGGACTATAGAATCCCGGTGAGATAGTGGCAAGGGTTATAAAAAATTCCGTTCCAGGAACTTCTGGAAATTCTCCCGGTACTGGTCTGTGACGGGAATACGGACATCACCGTATACAATGCGGTTGCGCTCAATGACCCTGACCGTCTCAAGATTGACAATGTAAGATCTGTGCACCCGCATGAACCGATCGCCGGGGAGCCTGGCCTCCAGTGCCTTCAGGGTGGAGAGTGAAAGAACTGGCTTCTTCTCCCCGTTGAGGAAGATCTTGACATAATCCTTCAGTCCCTCAATGTAATGTATCTCTGAGAAATTAATACGCCTGATCTTATAGTCTGACTTGATAAAGAGGAAATCGTTCTTCACCTCCAGCTCCGGAAGATCTCTCCTTTCAAGATCAATAAGTTTTTCCACCTTCTGCGCTGCCTTAAGAAATTCGGCATAACTGAATGGCTTAAGAAGATAATCAACGGCGTCAAGCCTGAAGCCTTCCAGTGCATACTTCTCATAAGCTGTGGTGAAGATCACCTTCGGTCCGCCGCTGATGACCCTGGCCAGCTCCGTGCCTGTTAGGTCAGGCATCTGGACGTCAAGAAAAACGAGGTCAACATCTGATGATCCTATAAATGCCACACCTTCAACAGGGTTGTCAAAAGCGCCGGCAAGTTCAAGAAAAGGGGTCTTTTCTACATAACCTTTAACCAGCTGCAGCGCCAGCGGCTCATCATCTATGGTAACAACCCTGATCATCTCTTCAGGTGTCTATGTTTTTAATGTCAGTTCAGCAGTGAAGACAGATTCCCCGTCATCAATCATCAGTTCATGACGTCCGGGGAAAAGTAATGCCAGTCTCTTCCTTACATTCTCAAGTCCTATTCCCGAGGCAGCCTGTGGCGCACTGCCAACGGACCTGCTGATGCTGTTGCGTGCAGTGAAGGAGATAAGGCCGCCGTCCGACTTCAATGAAATATCTATGAAGGAGTTGCCCTGATAGCTTACACCATGCTTGAAAGCGTTCTCGATAAACGGGATGAAAAGCAGCGGAGGCAGATCGAGATCTTCATACTCCGCGGGCCAGCTGACCGTGAGCTTTACACGGTCACTCATCCTTAGCTTCATCAGATCAATATAACCATTCATGAACTCTATCTCGTGGCTGAGCTTCGTGTTCCCCTGTTCTGACTCATAGAGCATGTACCGCATCATCTTCGAAAGACTGAGTACGGCCTCCTGCGCATCCTTCCCGTTTATCTCAATAAGAGAATAGATGTTGTTCAGCGTATTGAAAAAGAAATGCGGGCTGACCTGGTTCTTTAAAAGCGCCAGTTCTGAGTCCAGTTTCTCCTTCTCCAGCTCCTTTATCTCCTCCTCCTTCCTGACTGCGCTCTCGGCATATCTCATTCCCACGGCGAATCCTGAGACAAGGAATGATGTGATGAAGAAATTATAGATCGCCATCCCCTCTCCCCGCCGCCTGCCATGGTCGTCACGCGATGGCCCCTGCTCCGTCTCCCTGATGCGTTCTCTCACCTCAGGCGGCGGTGCGAAGAGATTCTCGTAGAACTTACCGGAGGCATAGCCCAGCGCTACTATCAGTGCTGCTGCCAGCACCAGGAAGGTAAGCCATCTCCCCTTCTGTGCCAGTAAAGGTACGAGCCACAGGTAATTGGCATAGAAGAGGATGACAAAGACAAGGGTATTGAAGAGTACGATCCTGGTGGTGCGTTCATCATTGAACATGCCGCCCGAGATAAGGAACTGCGGCAGAATGAATAGTATTATCCATCCTGTTAAATGAAGCAGCACCGGGAGCCCCTTTCTCTTTCTTATCATTGAATCATTCCTCATATTCTCATCAAAGCTAATGAATCCGGTTCAATTATCATTCAAACCTCAGGGCATCAATCGGGTCAAGGCTGGAAGCCCTGCGGGCAGGATACCATCCGAAAAAGACACCTATCACAGTACATACTGCAAAAGCAAGTATGACCGATCCCCACATGACGCTTATCGGCCATGAGGTAAGGGCCTCCACAATGGCAGAGGCGCCAAAACCGAGTAGTATGCCTATCAGGCCTCCGAAGACACTGAGCAATATTGACTCGATCAGAAACTGCAGGAGTATATCCACGCCACGCCCGCCGATCGACATCCTCAGGCCTATCTCCCTGGTTCGTTCAGTGACGGATACATACATGATATTCATTATTCCTATGCCGCCCACCAGCAGTGATATCCCGGCGATGGCACCCAGCAGGATGGTAAGTATTTCAGTGACGGAGGTCATAGTAGTCGACAGCTCCTCCTGAGTCCTGATCATGAAATCATTGTCCTCATCCTCGCGCAGCTTATGGGTGCGCCTGAGTACCTCTTCCACCTGTGTCTGCGCCAGGGCAGACTCCTCCGCGCTACGGGCCGACATCTGTATTGACTGTATGTGGGTCTGGGCAAGGATCCTTTTCTGGACAGTGGTGTAAGGCGCTATCAGAACATCGTCCTGGTCCTGCCCGAAGCTGTTCTGTCCCTTCTCGCCCAGTACGCCTATTATCTTGAAAGGGATGTTTTTGAAGCGGACCGTCTCACCGGTGGGGTCCACCCCTTCGCCGAAGAGCTCGTCGGCCACCGTCCGGCCCACAAGACAGACCTTCGCCGAGCCTTTTGCCTCACTGTCAGTGATGTTCCGGCCGCTGACCACCTTCCAGCTTTTTATCTCAAGATATTCTTCTCCCCCTCCGTAAATGGTTGTTGGCCAGTTTGAGTTGCCATACACGGCCTGGCCGCTGCTCCTCACTTCGGGCGAGACCGCAATCACGGCATCACACTCCGTCCTGACGGCATTAACATCACCGACCGTAAGCCGCTGTGAGCCTGAGCTACCCTGCTGCACCCCACCCATCCTCATGTTTCCGGGCATCACGAACAGCATGTTGGAGCCCATGCTCGCTATCTGATCCTGAATGCTTTTCCTCGATCCCTGGCCGATGGCCAGCATGGTTATTACCGAAGCCACGCCAATAATTATTCCCAGCATAGTGAGGAATGAGCGCATCTTATTGCGCTTCAAGGCATTGATTGCCACTTTTATTAGATTTCCAAGATTCATTTCGTTATCATTTTTTATTCTTCCTCCACCGGGAGAGCCTTAATCATCTCTGCAGCATAAAGCCTGTTACTGATCTCATCTTCCCTGATTATGTGCCCATCGCGAAAGACCACACTTCTTGTCATGCACCGTGCTATGTCAGGTTCGTGTGTCACAAATACTATTGTTTTTCCCTTAAGATTCAGCTCCTGGAAGAGAGCCATGATCTCGTACGATGTGCGTGTATCGAGGTTCCCCGTTGCCTCATCGGCAAGTATCACCACCGGGTCGTTTACAAGCGACCGTGCTATCGCCACTCTCTGCTGCTGTCCGCCGGATAACTGGTTGGGCATATGGCCCATCCTGTCCGCCAGGCCCACCGCTTCGAGGGCCGCTATGGCTCGCTCCCTGCGCTCCCGGGCCTTTATAATGGGGTTATACATGAGTGGCAGCTCCACGTTCTCAAGAGCGGAGGTACGGGAGAGCAGGTTGTACGACTGGAAAACGAAACCGATTTTCAGGTTGCGTATCATCGCACTCTCGTTCTTCGACATACTGGCAACATCAACACCGTCAAGCAAATATGTACCTTCTGTTGGCCTGTCCAGACATCCGATTATGTTCAGCATAGTCGACTTCCCCGAGCCGCTGGCGCCCATTATTGCCACGAACTCACCCTGGCGTATCTCAAGGTCAACCCCCCGAAGGGCGTGTACCGTGACCTCACCCACATGGTAGTCCTTCTTAAGTGACTTAATATCAATTATTGCCTTCATTGTCAGTTGCGTGTGGTGGTGGTTGACCTTGAGCCTGATGTTGTACTCTGAGTGGTCCTTCTTCCGGGAAGGGTTGGCATGAATGGATTTTTAGCAACCTCCTGCTCTTTCTTCTCCTTCGCAGAAGCGATTGTCATCTTTGTAACCACCTCGGTGCCTTCTTCCAGCCCGGATTTTACTTCTGCATTGTCACCGTCGTTCGATCCGAGTTCTATCCGTACCGGGTGGATTCCCTTTTCATCCTTCACCCAGACCCGTGTGGGAATTTTAGATCCCTCCGGCGGGGT
This sequence comes from Bacteroidales bacterium UBA1458, assembly GCA_002325785.1. Lineage (GTDB taxonomy): Bacteria > Bacteroidota > Bacteroidia > Bacteroidales > VadinHA17 > SR-FBR-E99. Next base: position 6,792 of record DCSU01000084.1, read on the forward strand.
AAAGCCTTCCGGCAACTGGCCGCCGGGCATGCCCTGCATTCCACTGCCTGCTCCTGTACCGGCTCCTCCGCCTGCTCCTGTGCCACTCATGCCTGCTGCAGGCCTGCCGGTGCCTCCGGTAGTGACATTATTATCACCTCCGGAAGCCGTCTCCTGCCCTTGCTTTGCCAGATAGTCTGCCTCAGGGTTGAACTTTACAGCCTTATATGGAATGGTAAGTACATCATTGGTCTCTTCGACGTAGATCACAATGTTGGCAGTCATGCCGGGAAGCAACTTCTGATCAGGATTGGGTGCGTTGATCACAACCGTATATGTGACCACATTGGAGGTTGTAACAGGTGAGAGCCTGATCTGTTCCACCGTACCTGTGAATTTTTCATTCTGAAAGGCATCAACGTCAAATTCCACCCTCTGTCCTACTCTTACCATTCCGATATCCGACTCATCAATGTCAGCCTCAACCTGCATCTGTGTGAGATCCTGGGCTATAGTGAATATCTCCGGTGTATTGAAGCTGGCAGCTACTGTCTGACCCTCATCCACAGCCCTGTTCATCACCACCCCGTCAATAGGGGAATAGATGGTTGCATACCTTAACTGTACCAGGGCCTTGTCATACTGTGCCTGTGAGTTTTTGAGCGTAGCTTTGGATTTCTCAAGGTTGTATCTCGCCTGGTCATAGTCAGCCTGTGCAATCAGGGTCTTTTCATAAAGGGCCTTGCTGCGCTCAAAATTTGATGCCTGGTATTCCATCTCCGCCTTGGCATTGTCAAGCGTTGCCTGTGACTGTTCAACACTGGACCTCAGGGCAGTCTTGTCAAGCTCAGCCAACACCTGTCCCTTTTTGACCTGGGAGTTGAAGTCGACATATAGTTTCTCGACAATCCCTGAGACCTGTGTCCCCACTATAACCGAGGTGATTGCTTCAAGGGTGCCTGTTGCCGTAACAGTGTTGACTATTGAGCCCTTCGAT
>DCSU01000084.1:7780-18204 GCA_002325785.1 Bacteroidales bacterium UBA1458
AGTGTCACTGCAACAACTGCAAGCAGTCCGCCGCTTATTAAAATTCGTTTGCCTTTCATTGATCTTTATCTTTTAATTTTTCTTAATTCTTTAAAACGAAAGCTGTATGCCCTTGTAGAATTCGATGACCTTGTTGCTGTAAACAAGCTCATATTTAGCCTGCAGCAGATTGCTCTCTGCTGAGTTGAGATTGGTCTTCTGTATCAGGAAGTCGATTGAATTCATCACACCGAGTTTAAATTTTTCTTCGGCCACATTGTATGATTCGAGTGATGCCGCGTGCTGATTGACGGCAGCATCATAGCTGATCATGGCTGATTGTGCGTCAAGGACCGCCTGCTCCACCTCCTTCCGGAGCTGGTTCCTGGTGTTGAGTTCATCGAGTTCGGCAGTTGTAATTCCATACCTGGCCCTTGAAACCGCCGACTTCGTCTGGTTATTCCTGAAGATGGGGATTGATACCGAGAGTCCTATTGAAGGTGAGAACCCGCTCTTGAGCTGTGACCCCATCTCTGCTGCCTGTGTGAAGCCTGTGCTCAGTCCGGCATTCATTGATACGGCAGGGTAAAACCCGCCCTTCGCCAGTTCAAGATCTATCGCGGCGCTCTCAAGGTTCAGCTCTGCATTTTTAATCTGAGGTTTAACCAGGAGGGCCTCTTCAAATACATCAATTGCATCGGCAGAGGGCATTGTAGATATGATGACATCCATATCCGGATGAGCTATTTCAAATGAATCATCCAACGGGTATTCCATCAGTTGCATCAGTGTCACGCGTGCCATCTTGAGATTGTTTATCGCATTGGCAAGTGTCAGCTCCTCGCTGGCCAGCTGTGTCTTCACCTGCAGGTAGTCGCTGTTGGCAATTGCCCCGAGGTTAAGCCTCTCCTTTGCCAGTCCGAGCTCCTCACGTGTGGCATCAGACTGGTTGCGGCTGTTGGTGACCTGCTCCCCGGCATAAAGCACCTGGAGATATGCACTCATAATGCTGAGCGAGACATTCTCCATTGTCTCCTTTGTAATGTACTGAAGGCTCTCAAAATTCAGCCCGGCCTGCCTGATCTCATTCTGTGCCTGAAACCCGCTGAAGAGGGTCACCCGGCTGCTGAGCGAGGCGTTCGTACGCGCCGAGCCTTCATAAGAGGTAGCGCCGTAGGTGTCTGTCTCCTGCTGCCATCCCAGGTTCTCACTGACTGATGCACTGAGGCTGGGCCAGCGATTGTCCTTCGCCTGCTGAAGGTTAATCTCGCCCACACTAGCGGAGACACCGGCCTTCCTGACCTGTATGTTCTCCTTCAGAGCATACTCAATACATTCCGACAGAGTCCACTGCTTATCCTGGGCTGTCAGCGCAGGCGACATTAAGATCAGGGCAGCCAGTAAGGCTGTAAATAGTCTTGTTCTCATTCTTTTCATTATCTGAATTGCCATGAAACAAAACTACCACGAGAGCACCCGTGCAGTGAAATGTTTTAGATGTAACGGGACTGATTACCGACAGAAGGCACGTTTATACCGACAAAACAAACGTCCGATTTTATAGATTCTGCCAATAAATCGGTTCTGACCGGATGGCAAAGGATGATATTATCATGAAATATGTTGTAAACTTGTTGTCACAATTAATAATGAACCTCTATGACTTCTGATGGAATTAAAGTAATCATAACCGGGTCAACCGGTATGGTGGGCGAAGGAGTACTCCTTGTCTGCCTGGAGAACCCGGCTGTCAGCAACGTACTGATCATCAACAGGAAACCACTGGGCATCACTCACCCGAAACTGAAGGAGATAATCCATGAGGATTTCCATGATCTTACGCCTGTGGTGGAACAGCTTGCAGGGTATGACGCCTGCTTCTTCTGCCTCGGGATCTCTTCCGTGGGAGTGAAGATAGAAAAGTACCGCAAGGTTACCTACGATCTCACGATGCATTTTGGCGAGACAGTAAGCCGGCTCAACCCAGGGATGGTATTCATCTATGTTTCGGGAGCCGGTACTGACGGCACGGAGCAGGGTAAGGTCGAATGGGCGAGAATCAAGGGTAAGACTGAGAATGACCTGAGAAAACTCTCTTTCAGAAAAGTGTACGGCTACCGGCCGGGGTTCATCAAGCCCGTAAAAGGACAGAAGAAAGCACACTCATTTTACACCTATATAAACTGGTTCTTACCGATAGGCAGGAAGCTCAGCCCTGATTATTTCAATACGATGGAAGAGCTGGGACTGTCAATGATCAGGCTCGTCAGGCATGATTATCCACGGGAGACCGTTTACGGAAAAGACATCGCCATACTGGCTCAGGAGAACAATAATCAATAAAATCCTCAGTCCATGTATTATATCCTCTTCTACAAGACAGTTGAAAACTACATCGAGCGCCGGGCTCCCCTGCGCGAGGATCACCTTGGGCTGGTCCATGAATTTCACAGCGACGGCCGGATAGTGATGGCCGGGGCACTGGCAGAGCCTTCTGACGGCGCTGTGCTGATCTTCAGGGGCGATACCCCACAGGCCGCTCATGATTTCGTCAGCCGTGATCCCTACGTGAAGAACGGCCTAATTGCCGAATGGTCGGTCAGACCGTGGAACGTGGTTACAGGATGATCTTGAGCGTATCAATAGATTGTTGACGCTCCAAGCATCAGTGCCATGCTGCCGGCAGTCTTTACTTACTACGGATCATAACCGACCGCAATATGCAACCTTGTCAACCCATATTGACAAACTATCGTGTCAAAATACCGTAGCAACCTTAGGTGCCAATCAACAAATACCTGCTAATATGAAAAACTTCCACGCCTTGACCGGCCTTGCCGGTAACTTTTTCAGGATCTCTCTAATGCTGCTTTTTCTGGCGCCCTCTCTTGCGGCCGGCGCACAGGACCCTTTCATGCAATTTCCTGATATACAGGGAAACACCATCGTCTTCGCCAGCGGTGGTGATCTATGGAAAGTCGCCGCCGAGGGCGGTACAGCCACCCGCCTCACTTTCAGCGACGGCCGTGAGACCTACCCCGAAATATCGCCCGACGGCAGCCTCATAGCCTTCACCGGGGAATACGATGGCAATGCCGATGTTTATATCATGAACATCAACGGCGGTGACATCACCAGGCTAACGTTCCACCCGGGAATGGACGAGGTGATAGGATGGAACAGCACAAGAAACAAGATCATGTTCACATCGGGTCGACTCAGCCCTTCGCGTTACGTGAAGATGTTTCTTATCTCCCCCGACGGCACTGGTCTCGAAGAGATGATCATGTACGATGCAGCCCGCGGAAGCTTTTCGCCCGACGGCAATAAGTTAGCCTACAACAAGGACTCGCAGGACAACGCCACCTGGAAACGCTACAAGGGAGGAAGAGCGCAGGAGATCTATGTCTATGATCTGAAAACGGACGTTGAGACAAACATCAGTAACTACGACGGCTCCGACAGAATGCCGATGTGGATTGGCGAGAAGATCTATTTCAGCTCTGACCGCGACAGGGTTTTAAACATATGGTCATATGACACCGGAAACGGTAAGATTGAACAGGTAACAAGGCATACCGAATATGATATCAGGCATCCTGACTACGGCGGTAACAAAATAGTATATGAGCTGGGTGGAGATATCTGGATGCTTAACCTGGCCTCAAATGTATCGGCGAAGGTTCCGGTAAGCATACCAAATGACATGGAGGAGACCAGACCCTACATGAAAGATATAAGCCGCAACATAACCCGCGCAGATATCTCTCCATCAGGCCAAAGAGCATTGATAGTAGCACGAGGTGACATTTTCACACTGCCCGCGAAGGATGGTCCTGCAAGAAACCTGACAAACTCATCCGGCGACAGGGACAAAGATGCTGTCTGGTCACCCGATGGCAAATGGATTGCATACTTCTCTGATAAAACAGGGGAATATGAACTCTATGTCGTCAGTCCTGACGGCAAAGGGGAACCGGTGAAACTTACCTCTCACAAGGATGGCTACCGCCATACCCTCAAATGGTCGCCTGACAGCAAAAAGATCGGATGGACCGATCAGACTCTTACACTTTACTATATTGACGTTGCTACCAAAGCAATTACGAAGGTCGATAAGGAGGAGTATGAAAACGTGGACGTCTCCCTTGACCTGAAATCGATCTTTGACTATTCATGGTCGCCCGACAGCCGGTACATAGTCTATTCAAAGATGAATGACGCATACATGTATCAGCTGTATGTCTACAATCTTGATAACAAGACAATAAATTGCCTGAGCAACGGGCTGTTCCACGATTTCAATCCGGTGTTCACAAAAAACGGTGAGCATCTGATATTCATCTCAAACCGCAGGTTCGAGCCAACCTATTGCGACCTGGAGTGGGAGATGGTTTATCAGAAGATAGCCGGCCTCTATGCAATTACCCTGAAGAAAGAGGGCAAATCCATCCTGCCCTTCAAAATTGATGAGGAAAACCCCGCTGAAACGGCACCTAAGAGCGATGTACCGGTGACAGTACGCATAGATCTTGATGGCATAACTGACCGTACCGAAGCCCTTCCTCTCGAAAAAGGCAATTATCGCAACCTCTCGGTGAACGGAAAATCACTTTTCTATCTCAACGGTGATGAAGGCAACTTCAATCGCTTCGAGGTGTCAGGCCACGGTCCGATGACGCTCAGCTCCTACTCATTCTCTTTGCAGAAGGAAACCTCACTGACTGAAGGGGTGGATGATTACAGGCTTTCCTCCGACGGGGAAACCATTATTCTCAACAAGAGTGGCGTTCTGTCACTGCTCGCCTCATCAGGAGGCACCCCCACACCGCTTAAACTTTCGGACCTTAAAGTCTGGTACGATCCAGTCATCGAGTGGAAACAGATATTCAATGAGGCATGGCGCATGGAGCGCGACTATTACTATGAGCCGGGTATGCACGGGCAGGATTGGAATCTCTTGAAAGAGAAGTACGGGAAGCTGGCTGACAGGGCATCATGCCGTCAGGATATCACCTTCATCATCGGTGAGATGATCGCCGAGCTGAACACATCACACACATATGTGTACGGAGGAGACAGTAAACGACGCACCGAGCCAGTGAACATCGGGATGCTGGGCGCTGACTATAGCATCGACAGGCAGAATAACCTGTACCGTTTTAAGAAGATTTTCAGGGAGAAGGACTGGTCGCGCGATGCCTGGCCACCGCTGGCAAAACCGGGTATCAATATTACTGAAGGTGAATACCTGCTAAAGGTCAACAATACCGAAGTTAAGGCTGACAGGGAGATCTATAGCTATTTTGTCGGTCTGGCCGGGAAACAGGTAACATTGACGGTAAACTCAAAACCTGTCATGGCAGGCGCCCGCGAGGTTACTGTGGTGCCGGCAGCTGCTGAGAATGCCTTCCGCTACATGGACTGGCTGGAGTGGAACCGCAAGGCGGTGGACAAGGCTTCCGGGGGAAAGATCGGATATATCTACCTGCCTGACACCTGGAACGGTTCGGCTACCGATTTTCCGAGGTATTTCTATTCCCAGACGAAGAAGGAAGGACTGATCATTGACGGCCGCTTCAACGGTGGAGGCCTTGACCCTGAGATATTCCTCCAGCGCCTGCAGAAGAAGCCACATGCGTTCTGGACACGCAGGCAGTCGGCCGACCAGCCTATACCGCACCTTGCCGTTGATGCCCATATGGCACTGATAACCAACAGGTATGCCGGATCGGGAGGCGATGAACTGCCGTATGAGTTCCGCTGGTTCGGCATGGGCCCGATAATAGGTACCCGGACATGGGGAGGACTGGTGGGCGTGTCGATGTTCATCGAACTGATAGACGGCGGAACCATTACTGCGCCCGACTACCGTATCTACAGTGAAAAGGGAGAGTGGGTTGTGGAAAACGAAGGGGTGACACCCGATATCATAATTGATATAGACTCGCGAAAATATGCCGACGGGTATGACACCCAGCTGATGAAGGCCGTTGAGGTGGTGATGAAGAAGATCACCGACAAGCCTCGTCAATGGATTCAACACAAACCATATCCGGTGGACCGATAGCAGGTAAACTGACAGAGACGCGCAATTAGTGCGTCTCTTTTTCTTTGATGCCGCTGTCAGCCGGCCTATTTTCCGGCAATATCAATAAGCTGTCTTCCGGCTGGGCTCTCCGGGAATTTTTCAGCAAGCTGCCTGGCATAAGTCAGGGCTTTGCTCTTTTGGTTATGTTCGATATAAAATGTGGCCAGTGCAAAGAGATAGTCAAAACTGTCAGGCTCTCTCTTCAATGCCCTGAGGAGATAGCCTTCAGCAGTGGCGGTGTTGCCGAGGGTATTCTCGAGCAGCCCAAGGTTATAGAGTATTCTTGTCTGTTCAGGCATCAGCTCTGCAGCCCTCAGGAAGAACTGCCGGCTCTCATCATACCTCCCTCTCTCAGCGAGCAATAGCGCCAGCGAGGTATTTACCTCACTGAGTTCGGGGTTCTCCTTCAACACCTCACGCAGCAGCTTCTCTGACTCGTCATGCCTGCCCTGCTGAGCATAGACGGTGGCAAGATTCACCTTTGCCATATAGAACATCCCGTCAATCCTCAGTGCCTCCCTGTATGACTCGGCCGCTTTATCCAGCTGGCCGGCATTGGCGTACATTATCCCGAGGTTAAATGATCCTCCCGGGAAATCCGAAGTGTAGCTGTTTATTGCACTGTATTCCTCCAGGGCGGCCTTTCGTGCTTTCCTCGCAGCCATACTCAGCTGCTCCTCAGGCACCTCGGAGAGTCTTATGGCTGCCTCAGAGCGGATACCCTTCACGGGGTCATTCAGCAGGGGGAGCATGAGCTTTTCGTACGAAGCCGCATCAGACGGATTATAGCTCATGACAGCCGTATGCCTCACCAGCGAGGCCGGGTCACTCAGAGCCCTTTCTACCGCACGGTTGCTAAAGTCAGTGTTGTAACGCCCAAGAAACCTCACTGCCGTAGCCCTGACCATCAGGGGTAACAGTTCATTCTCAGAATACAGTGTCAGATCGGGTATCACACTCTGATCGCCTTTTTCTGCCGCTGCAAAGGTCGCCCCGTAATGCGGGCGCTTCCTCTCTCCGTACCATTTCTCAATATAGCTCTGCGACCATGCCGTGGTCTTGTCCTTATGACAGTCGTTACACGCATTGGGAGTCCCGATGCTCATGGTCAGGTCCGGTCGGGGTATCCTGAAACTGTGATCACGCCTGTAATCATTACCCATATAGTACCTGCCGGTCATATGGCAGTTGACGCACTGGGCGCCGCTCCCCTCAACATATTCCGGCTCCCCGCGGTTAATGAGCCTGCCGTCACCAATACTTCCCGGATTTTTATTTGCACCCTTTACAGTCATCTGTCCGGCGACAGCTTCCGGATCCATCTTGTGAAAATGGTGCAGAGGGGTGTCATAGATATCCTGCCGGTGACACTGCATGCACAACCTGTTGTCAGGCTCAAGGGTTTTCGCGGAATGAGAATCATGGCAGTCGCTGCACATCACCTCCTTCTCAAACATCCTGCTCTGGGTAAAGGAGCCAAACTCATAATCCTCATCAAGTATCTGTCCGTCTTCATAGTAGAGAGGCTGTGCTATCAGCATCGGGATCATGTAATTGAGAAGATCACTGTTATCGTCTTCATAATCACCGAGTATGGCACGGCGCGAGTGACATCGGGCACAAACGTTGAGCAGCTCCAGGTTGCTGAGTCCGCTGGTTCGCACAATCAGCCCTGTATTGACATCCATGGGCCTCGATCCCTCCGGCAGGTTCGCCCAGGTGATGTGGCCTGATGCCGGACCATGACATGCTTCGCAGCTGACATCTATCTCCGACCATGTAGTATTGTAGGTCTTTGTGACCGGATCGTAATTTTTCTTCAGGTTGGTGGAGTGACAGTCGGCGCACATACCGTTCCAGTTCTGTGCCTGGTTGGTCCAGTATAGCCAGTTGCCCGGGTCAATGTCTTCACCTCCGAAGACGGTGTCACCCAGATGGAACCACTTCTCCTTCTCTGTGTCCCATGCAACCGGCAGGCACTGTAGCCGTCCGCCCTCGAACGGTACCAGGTACTGCTGCAGCGGTGTATACCCAAAAGTGTAGGCAATCTGAAAATCCACAAACTCACCTGAGGGCCCCTGCGTGTTCATATAGAAGCGCCCATCCCTGCGGAACATCCGGTGCACCCTGCCCCGGTGACTGAACTCATGGTCGTTGAAGTCGCCGAGCACCGTTTCGTCAGTGGCTGTATCCATGGCCAGGTCGTGATGCGATCCTATCCACAGTGCGTCCTCCTTCTTGTGGCACTCAATGCATGCGTTCCTGCCGACAAAATAATTCTGTTCCGGGACTTCGGCCTTTTGCTTTTCAAGCGCGATCCTCGCCAGGTAAAGGGGAAAGGCAGCAACAATAACTACTGTTGCGGCAAACCCTGCTCTCTTCCAGGGACCCATCCCATCTGTTCTTTCCTTATACGGCATAAGTCATCTGGCCGGGTTCAAACTTTTTCCTTTTAGTTTTCCGGGTGAGGTCCAATTTGACCTTCCCCTCCTCTATGATCACCGGAAAATAATCAAGCGGTCTCGGTGCGGGGGAGCTGAGAACGATCCCGTGCTGATCAAATGCCGACGAGTGGCACGGACAGTCGAACTGTTGCTTCGTTTCATCCCATAGCACCGAACAGCCAAGGTGCGGACAGACGATTGAGAGAGCAAGGAACCCGCCCTCCTTTTCTCTTATAATATAAACTTTATTAATCCTGTCGGGGGTCACCGAGCCGGGCGGGAAGTCTTCAATGTTCCCTATTATTCTGAGCGTGGATCCCGGTTTGCTCTGATTGATCTCCCTGGATGGTTTCAGGAGGCTGATGACAAAGAAGAAGATTTCAGCCACAGCCACAGCTCCAAGGAATTTCCATGCAGTCTTCAGGAAGTTCCGTCTCCCCTTCCCTGGATGTGTGTCAGTATTGGCTGCTGTTTTTTTCATTTCTCAGATTATCTCAGGAATAGTCATACCTGCCAGGGCCACATAAGGTTCATCCCCTCTCCGCGAAGGAAGATTCCGGTCAGTGTAAGAATAGCATAAGAAGTGATCATCAGGACAATGACCGACTGTATAATCTCTGACCGGTTCAGTGATAACCGTCTGCGGAGGAATTTCAAGAAGAGCCATATTGTGACAGCCATTATCAGTAAAGGGATTAGCCCCGTCGTTATCAGCGGAGGCAGAGCCGGCAACAGCAGTTCCGGATCGGGCAGCAGTTCACTCAGTCCGATAAATATTAAAGTAAACAGGGCTCCTGCTGCCAGGGATAATCTCGCTGATATTATCCCTCCGGGTGAGAAGAACCAGATACCCTGGTTTTGGTCTTCAGTTTTAATATACGGAAGCCATATCGCGGCCGCCAATATGGTAACCGGAATGACAACAACGGCAAAGAATGGATGAAAGTGGATGAGCAGTTCCTGCAGTCCCATGAAATACCACGGCGCTTTGGCGGGGTTAGGACTGAATGAAGGGTTGGCCCTCTCACGGAGAGGTGCATCAAGAAGACTGCTGAGAAGAAGGATTGCGGCGAGAAGGACCAGTGCCACTGTAAACTCTCGGTTGACAAGGTTCGGCCTGGTATCAACCATTGGACTGTCGAGGTCTCTGTCAGCCACGATGACGCCACCTGCCTTGCGGATCCTCCAGAAGTGGTAACCCAAAAGGACTATCATCAATAGTGGTATCACGCCGGTATGAAGGTTAAAGAAGTTGGTGAGTGTCGGTTGTCCCACCTCTTTACCGCCTAAAAGTGCTTCGCGGAGGAATTCACCGACAAGGGGCACATATGACAGGAGGCTGGTGCTTACCGTCACAGCCCAGAAAGAAAGCTGGTCCCATGGCAGCAGGTATCCCGTGAAGTTTGAAAGAACGACCAGTATAAGCAGTGCTAGCCCGAATATCCACGATGCATGCCGTGGCTTGCGGTAGGCTCCGGTGAAGATGACGCGCATCATGTGGAAGAAGGCCACCCAGACCAGGGCTATCGCACTCCAGTGGTGTATGTTTCGCAGCATCCTGCCGAAGAGCAGACTCTCCTGCAGGTTCAGGATGGAGTTATAGGCATTCTCCGGGGAGGGTTCATAATGAAACTTGAGCAGTAGTCCGGTGATAACCTGTATCACCACCAGCAGTGCTGCCATGCCACCCAGTCCGAAGGTCAGATCAAATCGCAGGGTTGACACCCTCACCTTACGTGGATGAAGGTGAAGGATTAGGCCGAAGTGATTCTTATGTTGTTTATCCGTACCGGGATTATTCTCCATCTAGTCTGTCAGGACAAGCTGACTGCCCCGTAAACAAAGATAATTTTTTTCATTATCTTTGCCCCGTCCCCGGAAAAACCGCTCAGTCGGTTTAGTCCGCCAGC